>JANNSB010000157.1:0-2644 GCA_031402175.1 Planctomycetaceae bacterium | reverse complement strand
TCCGAACAAGGAGCACAACTGCGTTAAGGAATGTCGCACTCTGGGCATCAAAACCGTGGCGATTCTCGACACCGATTGTGATCCCGATCTCGTGGATCTCGTCGTGCCGGGCAACGACGACAGCATTCGCTCGATTCGGCTCTTGCTGAATTACCTGGGTGATGCAGTCGCGGCAGGTCGCGCCACGATTCCGCAGAAGCCGAAGGACGATGCCGACATGAGCGAATACAAGGCTGTGCCGAGCATTCGCTGAACGGCTGACATCGTCGAATTGATCACATGCCGTCTGACGCACTGGCTGCGTCAGACGGCTGTTCATTGCGCGAGTCGGAGTTTGGCGGCGCTGCGACACCTGGCAGCAGAGACTCTTTCGCCTCGCTTGGCGGGCCGTTCCGTTCCATCAATTCGCTCCATTCCTGCTCGGAGATGGGCGTGCAACCCGCGCCGCCGGCGAGGATTCTCTTGAAGGCCCCGAATCGCACTCCGTACGGGTCGCTGAGAGCGATTCCCGCGAAATCTCCCTCGAATGCAACTTCAAGCGGACTGTCTGTTTCGGGTTCCACGGCCAATATCACGACGCCGAACTTTCGTCCGACGAACTGCAGCTCGGCGGGAGCTATGCCTTCGATTTCGTGCACCTTGTCGTCGACGACAGCCTGGCCGGTGAACTTGGCGCCAGGCGGACCCGTGATGCGAATGACCATTTCCTGGCGACCACGAGTCATCGTCAGAAAGATCGCAATCCCAACTGCCACGGCGATGCCAAACAGCAGCATGATCCAGGGAAAGCCACGCGGCTGGCCTGCTGACGCTGGCCGAAGAATTGAGTTCACGATGGCCGCCGCGATCACCAGGATCGGAATCGCGAGCACCAGTAGAAAGAACACTTCCATTTGGGCCGGCCGTCAAGCGGGGGCGGTTTCAGTCAAGTTCTGCAGTCACGTTCCCGCGGACGATTCCGTCGCCTCATCCTCTTCCGGCGAGTCGGCGGGTGCTTCCGGCTCATTACCATCATCATCCACCGGATTCGACGGAGCCGAGAACCCGGGAAGCAGCGAGTCCTCTGCCTCGTTCTCCTCGGGCCTAAGCTCTCGCATCAGTGTTCGCCATTCGTCTTCGCTGACGGAAGTAGACATCCCGCCACCTCCGATGAATCGCTTCTCCGCGGACCCGGCGGCGCCCCAAGTGCTTGACGACGAGCCGCCGACGCCCCCAGTCAACTGCACAGAGATCGAGTCGTTCCCTGCGTCATCGTCGATCAGCACTCTCCACCGGATCACCTTACCAGTGAATTCGAACGTCTTGCTGCCGATACCGTCGATGATTTCGCGGCGGCCATCGATGATGACTTCTCCAATGAACGGCTTTCCGGATGGGACATTGACTTCGAGTACATATACCACCGGACGCGACTGCACGATGATGACGGTCGCGACTCCCGAAACAATCACGATTCCAAGCAGCATCAGGAGCCACGGAAAGCCGTTAGGCCGGCTCTCACTCGATGCTTTAGACGCGCCGCTCGCGATCGCGACGACAACGGCGATGACGATCAGCACCAGGAGAATTACGATGGGGCCGAATGCGATCATGAACGGAAAACCTTCATCGGACAGGTGAACCAGCGTCACCCAATATCCGACAACAGCCTGCCGATTGCAAACTGCCCGCGGCTATCCGCGCGGATGACAGCGCTTGTGAATCGACTTCAGCCGGCTGTGCTCGACATGCGTGTAGACCTGAGTCGTGCGAATGCTCGCGTGTCCGAGCATTTCCTGCAGGGCGCGAATCTCGGCTCCGCCGGCCAGCATGTGGGTCGCGAAGCTGTGCCTGAGTGTATGCGGGCTGACTTTCGAAGCGACTCCAATGCGGCCGGCATACTTTTTTACGAGTTTCCACACGGTGATGCGGTCCATCACCTGGCCGCGTCGCGTCAGGAAGATATGTTCGTCCTCTCCTCGACAGAGTCCCGGCCTTTCGTGATGCAAGTACGCCTGCAGCGCCGCGACTGCCACTGGGTTGAGCGACACGATCCGCTCTTTGTTCCCCTTGCCCAGGCAACGGCAGTAGCGCTCTTCGAGATGCATGTCTCTCAGTTTGATCCCGCATACTTCCGACGCACGGCAGCCCGTGGCGTAGAGCACCACCAGCAATGCGCGATCCCGCAACGGATACCGGTCGTCGCCGCTCGGAGCCATCAGCAGTCGATCGACCATCTCCGGACTGAGCACTGTCGGCAAGTAGCTCCACAGTTTCGGCGATGCCAGCAGGTCGGCTCGGCTTTCCGTCAAGACTCCTTCCAGCACGAGGAACCGAAAGAACATCTTGAGCGACACCATCCGCCGCGCGATGGTGGTAGCCGCGAGGTCGCGCTTGTGAAGTTCTTGCAGATAGCGTCCGAGCACATCGAGGTCGACCTGCTCCGCGGTCTTGACCCCTTGATGGTCGAGCCATTCGGTGAACTGCTTGAGGTCGGTGGCGTACGCTTGCAGTGTGTTGGCCGCCATGCCGCACTCGGCCCGCAGGTAGTTCTGGTAGGGTTGGAGATAGTTCGCGGGATGAAACTGCGAACGCGCGAGTGCGGAGTTCGTCGCGGGACGCTTGCGGGGAGGCATGACGTTTGTCTTGGACGAAATGTGAAGTT
>JANNSB010000156.1:0-10578 GCA_031402175.1 Planctomycetaceae bacterium | reverse complement strand
CAAGCGTTCGCGCCTCGGCCACGCCGGTCGCACAGCAATAGTCCCAGGGGGTCGGGCAGGGATCCCCCTCGATATCGCTGCACGCGGGCAAGGAAGTGTCGACGATCGTAAATGCCGCCAGGCCGTCGACCCACGGGTTGACGTCGCCGCCAATTCGGCCCACGACGACGATTTCCGCGTCGGCTTCGGCATGCTCTCGTGCCTCGATAACGTCTGTCGCCCCCGCCGGTTCACTGGCCAGCACGTACTGTTCGCCCTCAGCCGATGGTCCGCCCGTCGTCGCCGGCCCGGATTCCGTCGCATCGGGTTCGCTGCATCCCGCCGCCAGCAACAGTACGGTCATTCCCAAAGCCATCGATTGAATACGCAACATTGCAGTTCCTTCTCTTCTAAAACAGGTTCACACGGACTTGAGGCTGTCCACCACGGACAGCCTGAAAATGCGGATCGCCGGCGGAATCGCTCCGCCGACGCCCAGAAACAACGCAGTAAGATTCCCGATGAGGAGCGCGTAGCCATCAATCGCCAGTTCAAATGCTCCCATGGTGAACTGCACCGCCATGCCGTTGACGATCCAGAGCGCGATCGCCGACGCCAACAGCGCTCCGGTCATCGATAAGACGGCGCCTTCCTGCACCACGCTGAGCACGGCGGCCCGCCGCGAAAAACCGATCGTTTGCAGCGTGGCGACTTCGCGAATGCGTCCGACCACCGCCCCATACATGATGTTGAGTCCGATGAAGACTCCGGCACCGGCCACCAGCAGCACGACCAGCCATGACAGCCAGCGGACGGGGCCGTAATCCTCATTCAACGTCGCGACGTACTCGGACTGCAGAATCGCCTGCAGTTCCAGATCGAGCCGCTCCTTGCAGAACAGATTCACGTCCTGAAACGTCGCGGTCGGACCCAGTGTCAAAGCCACGAGTGACAGATCCTGGCGTTTCAGCGCTTGCTGCAGATCGTCGAGACGGCACCAGAACTCCGATTCGTACGTACTGCCTGCGGCGGCGAACGTGCCGCTGATTCGCCAGCGTTTTCCCTCGAACAAGACTTCATCCCCGACTCGCAGGCTGCCGGAAGGCAGGCCCATTTTCGTCGCCGACAGCCGGCCGACCAGCACTTCTCCGGGATGGGGCCACTGTCCCTCGACCAGCTCGACACGGTGATGCACCAGGAGTGCCGCGGGCGTAACGCCGCGCACCAACCCGAATGTCTCGGGCGCATCGTCGGCCGTCTGCACCTTCGTTCCCAAGTAGAGTTCCGGAGAGGTGTACTTCCGGCCGTAGCGTTCGCGTATCCCCTGGATGCTCGCGCCGATCAGGTCGGATGTTCGATGGGGAATGGATGAGTATTCGAGGTTCTCCCCCATTCCAAGTGAGAACACGATGACGGTGTCGGCATCTCCGCTCACGGCCAGCGAGCGTTCCAGCCCGCGCACGAAACCGATCACCACCAGCACCAGCAGGATGACCGTCGTGAGCGCCAGGAGTGTAAGAGCCGTGCGCAGCGGACGCCGCAATAGATTGCGGATCCCGTATTCCCACGGCAGCATATGAAAGAAGAGCATCGCGAGTTCTCACGCCAGATGGCATTCAGCGGACACGGGGGATCAAGCCGGTGTCGTTGCAGCTCGTCGTGAAGCAACGCAGCGTTTAGCGTTGCAGCGAACAGAGCGCAATGCGGGCGCGAAGCCCCGATGACGCGAGCGAATCATCGACGAACGAGGGCGCAGCCGTTGCGGAATAGGATGTCGCCAACGGAAGCTCATACGCGGGCAAGAAGTCTCCCGCGACAATCAGGTGGATCGGCGTGACCACATGATCGAGGACCGCGCCTTCACACAGACAATGACAGTTGCAATAGTCATTCGGGAACCGCCCCTCATCGGGATTACCCTGTGAGCGAGTGGACTCGTTCTCATTCTCGGACACAGCGCGACACGACCCGTGACGGCAACCACAGCAGCCACCGTGCGTTGGCGCAGATTCGCCGAGAACCGGAGTATTCACCGCTGCCGGACAGGCTCCGCCCGATAGGCAGACCAACGGGCAGACCAGCACGGTGAATAGTGTCAAGAATGTTGTCAGCACATGCCGCAAACTATCGCTCCCATGGGTCACAGAGTTTCGACCGTCAATGATCGATGCTACGCATCATTCACGGGGGGAGTCAATGTCGTTTTCTGATTCGACCGAGGACGCTCGTTTGAGTCGCGCCGGCTCGGCGGGAGCCTCGCCCTCCCGGCTGGCAACTGGTTCGAGGCAGAATCGCTGACTGCCGACCGGCAGGCGGCCTCACCCCCACTTCCGTGCCGTCTCCACGAGCGTTCTCACGAATACACCGGTGCCGCCACCTTCGCGGTGGGGTTTTGTGGATTCGGCGAAGGCCGGGCCGGCGATGTCGAGGTGGACCCACGGTTTATCAGACACGAATCGCTGCAGGAACTTGGCAGCAGTGATCGCGCCGCCCCAGCGGGTGCCGACGTTTTTGATGTCGGCCACGTCGCTCTTGAGTTGTTCATCAAACGAGTCGCACATCGGCATCTGCCAGACCTCTTCGCCGGTTGATTTCGCGCTCGACAGCACGGCGTCGCACCAGGGTTGATCGTTGCTGAACGCTCCCGCGATGTCGGTGCCCAGCGCAACAACGCACGAACCTGTCAGGGTTGCTAGATCAATCAGTTTCACCGCCCCTTGATCGACCGTGTACGACAGCACGTCGGCCAGCACGAGCCGCCCTTCGGCATCGGTGTTGTGAATCTCGATCGTCACGCCGTTCCGCGCGGTGAGCACATCTCCGAGTTTGTATGAAGTGCCGCTGGGCATGTTCTCGACGAGGCCCAGGACGCCGATGACGTTCGCCTTCACCCCCAGCCGGGCGATGGCCGTCATCGCTCCAAGGACGGTGGCCGCCCCGGCCATGTCCCCTTTCATGGTCTTCATACTGTCGCTGGGCTTGAGCGACAGCCCCCCGCTGTCGAAGGTGACCCCCTTGCCACACAGGCCCAGCCAAGGTGCGTCTTTCGCACCTCCCTGATGCCGCAGCACGACCACTCGTGGAGGTTGCACGCTCCCCTGAGCCACGCCCAGCAGCGAACCCATCTTCTCCTGTTTGATCGCCGCCTGATCGAGAACAGTGCACGCCAGTCCCGCGCTCTTCGCTTCTGCTTGCGCTCGTTCGGCGAACGACTCGGGAAAGAGTTCCCCCGGATGCTGATTGACCAGTTCCCGAGTGAGGTTGATCGCGTTGCCGAGAATCGTCCCCTCACTCACGGCTTGTTGAACATCCTTGCTCGCGAGTTGCGCCATCGCGATCGCGGCCGACTTGAGCGGATGGCGATCCTTCTCGGCCTTATACAGATCCTGCCCTTGCGGCCCGACGATGAGCGACATGGCCGCCAGTCGCGCCACATCGGTCTTCGCGACGTTGGCGAATTCGATGGCCTCGACATCGAGCGCGACCGTCTGGTCGGCCTTGGTCGAAGCGGCTCGCACAGCCGTCATCAGCGAGCGTTCGATCGTCGCCACGGTCGCCTTACCCGGGTCGCCAACGCCGTAGAGCAGCACCTTGCGGGCGGCAATCGCCTGCGTATCGGGCAGCGTGAGCAATTCGCCAACCTTGCCCTTCAAATCCTTGGCCTCCTTCAATCGAGTCAGCGATCCGCCGAGAGCACGATCAAGTTCCTGCAGGCGTCCCGACCACTCCCCCTCCGCCGGCACGGGGACCAGCAGCCAGTCCGCCTGCACAGATGGGAGCGTGTCGGAAACGATTTGAATCTCCATCTCTGAATCCTGTTCCTGATTAAGGCGATTGTTCGGTTTGCCAAAGCGTCGGCCACTCAGGCGAGCATGATAGCAGGGACTCGTGCCGCCGCAGCGTTAACGATCGTGCCGGTTATGCTGCTCTCAGCGGGAATCCCGAATTCAATGAAAACAACGGCCGATCCATGAAGCAGACAGGCCGTATTTTCCACATTTTCGCGGCGTCAACGCGCATGTTGCGTTTCTCCAACGGCGTTTTGTCGGACGGCTGCTGTGTGGCGGTCTAAGCTCTCAGAGTGCAGATGTGCCAATAGGCACTTTGATGAGCCATGGATCACCGGAAGCACATTCCGCCGAGACCCATCCTGCACGGATGCAGCCGACATGCTCATCTTCGTAGGGCCGACAGCATGAACACTCCCGCCGTCAATCTGCCGCTCGAATCTCCCTCGCTGGAGGAGAGCACTTCGTTGCTCCATTGGTACCTCGAGGGATCGATCGACGGCGACTCGGGGCTGACTCGCATTCGGATCAAGTTCAGTCCGTTCGTCGTCGGACGCGCGGTCGAAACCGACTGTGTGATCCCGTCCCACAACGTCTCGAAGCGGCATGCCGAGATCATCATTGCCGGCGACGCGGTCTTCGTGAGAGACGCCGACAGTACCAACGGCACATTCGTCAACGGTTTGCGCATCCACGCACCGACTCCGGTCGGCGAGGGAGATCTCATTCAGTTCGCAGACGTGGAACTGCGGTTGGGATGCATGGTGAAGACGCCGAACCTCAACACCGCCGTCAATCAGTCACTCACCGACGGCTGGTTGATCTCGCGATTCCGCTCGCTGCTCGCGCAGGAGCAAGTGGCGATGCAGTTCCAGCCCATCGTGACGGCGCACGACCTGAACTCCGTGGGCGTCGAAGCTTTGGTGCGGTGCGACATCACGGGCCTCGACACGCCGCAGCAATTGTTTCATGCGGCCGCCCGGTTGGGTCTGGAGGCGAAGGTCAGCCGGCTCTGCCGCAAGAAGGCGGTCGAAGCGATGACGCAGTCTCCCTGCCGCGACGATTTGTTCCTCAATACACATCCGAGCGAGCAGATCGGGCAGGAACTGGTCGACGAGTTGGCCGCGCTGCGCAAACTGGCCGGACACCGTCGAATCGTGCTCGAACTGCATGAGTCGGCCGTCCCGGAGACGCAGTCGATCATCGAGTTTCGAGCGGCCCTCAAGGACATCGGCGTCGAGCTGGCCTACGACGACTTCGGGGCGGGTCAATCGCGGCTGCTGGAACTCGCCAAGGTTCCGCCCGACTATCTCAAGTTCGATCAATCGCTCGTGAAGGATTTGGGAAGCGCGTCGAACAGTCAGATCGTGTTGCTGGAAACGCTGGTGAAACTGGCGATCGATGCCGGCATCTCGACGGTTGCCGAGGGCCTCGAGGACCAGGAGTCGGTCCGCATCTGCCGCCAGCTCGGCTTCTCACACCTGCAGGGCATCATCATCCGCAGGCCCATGCCGGTCGAGTCGCTGATCGATACCTGGACCGTGGAATTCCCGCGGTAGGCGAACGCTTTACGGCTTGTTGCCGCCGCGCCGCTCAGCGTTGCGGAAGTGGCTGCCATCCTGTCAGAGTATCGCTTTCAACGCGACCTGATCGTTCGCCGTCGCACCCGAGGACTCAACGGAGGCCACGCTGCCCATGCTCCCGCTCAACAAAACTATCCCATTGCTCGCGGCACTGCTCGTCTTTGGTCACCTGCATGACGGCGTCGCCGACGACGACCATGTGTTGCACCGCTTCGAACGCCATCAACTGACGGAGGTCTACTACTCCGAGGGAGCCGGCGCGGGCGACATCAACGGCGATGACATCATGGATGTCGTCTACGGTCCGCACTGGTATGCCGGACCCGACTTCACCGACAAGAACGAGATTTACACCGCCGTGCCTCAAAACATCGAAGGCTATACCGATCACTTCTTCGCCTGGGTGCTCGATTTCAACGGCGACGGCTGGAACGATGTGTTCACCGTCGGCTTCCCCGGCACTCCCGCTTACGTTTATGAAAACCCGCAGGGTAAGAATCTCGATCTACTCTGGGAGAAGCACGAAGTCTTCGACTGGGTCTCCAATGAATCCCCGTGGTTGACTGACCTTGTCGGTGATGAGCGGCCCGAACTGGTCTGCACTCGCGATGGATACTTCGGATACGCCACGATCAACTGGGATGCGCCGTTCGAGACCTGGACGTTTCATGTGATCTCGGAGCAGATCACCGATGGACGCTTTGGTCACGGCCTCGGCGCCGGCGATTTGAGCGGCGACGGCAAGATGGATGTGATCCATTCCGGAGGCTGGTTCGAACAACCGACTGAACTGTCGGACGAACTGTGGGTGCAGCACGCGGCAGCGTTCACCAACGCCTACGGCGGAGCCGAGATGCACGCCTATGATGTGGACGGCGACGGCGATAATGATGTGATCACCAGTCTCGCCGCCCACGATTTCGGCCTCGCCTGGTTCGAGCAAATTGAAGAGAACGGCGAGCAGGCATTTCGCATGCACGAGATCATGGGAGCCACTCCCGAGCAGAACAGTTACGGCGTCGTCTTCAGCGAACTGCACTCGGTGGCGCTGGCCGACATGGACGGCGACGGTCTGAAAGACATCGTCACCGGCAAGACGTACTACTCGCATCACCAGGGGAGCCCGATGTGGGACGCCGGCGCGGTGATCTACTGGTTCAAGCTCGTCCGCGGTGACGACGGCGTCGACTGGGTGCCTTATCTGGCGGATGACGACTCTGGCATCGGCAGACAAGTGGGCGTGTTCGACCTGAATGGCGATGACCTGCCCGACATCATCTCCGGCGGGATGCAGGGAGCGCACGTCCTGCTGCACAGTGCGGACTCGGTGAGTGAACAGGAATGGCTCAAAGCTCAGCCAGCCGTGTACGAAGGAGCGACTTCACGGAATGATCGCGGCGATCCGTCGGTGATTGATGAAACGACAGGCAAAGTGTCCGGCGCGATCGAAGCCGAGGATATGACGGTCGTCAGCGCCAGCGCGGGCAACGTCGGCGTCCAAGAGATGGGTGGCTTTTCGGCCGACCGCTGGAGTGGCGGCGAGCAGTTGTTCTGGACGGGAGGCACGCCGCAGGCGCAACTGGAACTCGAGTTCAAGGTCGCCGAAGCCGGCACGTACACCGTCGAGACCTGTTTCACCATCGCCCAGGATTACGGCATCGTCCACGTCGTTCTCGATGGCGACCCCCTGCGCGACGAACCGCTCGACCTGTTCCATCACCCCGATGTCCGCACGACCGGCGTCCTGCAGCACGGAACGCGCGAACTCGCAGCGGGGTCACATCTACTTCGCATCGAACTTGTCGGCGCGAACGATGCCGCGGTGAAGTCGTACTTCGTCGGCTTCGATTATCTGCGCCTGGTTCCGGTGGAGTGAGCGTGCCGTAAATTACAGACCGAACATTAGCCCGCAGCGCAAGCAAGGGGGACGTGAGATGATGCTGTCGAACAGAACACACGCGGCTTGCGGAACATGACGTTCATTGACGACGCCCATCAAATCCGATGACCCGCAAGGCGCATCGAACCTGATGCCATCCCGACCCACACGTCGCCCTTGCTTGCGCTGCGGGCTAATGTGGGGAGACGAAGTTCGTTGTGAATTGCCGAGAATTGCCCAGCGTTCTACTGATACCATTCGTATGACAACGTGGTTGCACCGCATGTCGTCAGTACTTCGGCCATCAACACGCGAATGACGAGAACGCAACAGTATGCCCGATCAGGCTTTTCGCGAATCGAACTGCTGGTGATTGTCGGCGTGGTCGGTCTTCTTGTGGCGTTCTTGTTGCCGGCGGTGCAGTCGGCCCGCGAGACCGCACGGCAGTCGCAGTGCAAGAACAATCTGCATCAACTGGGGTTGGCACTTCACAACTATCACGATGTCGACACATCGTTTCCGCCGGGGTGCGTCGGCAACCTGGATCTGCCGCCGGAGAAGCGATGGAGCTGGTATCCGTCAATCGGCAACTATCTGCAACACTGGGGCCAACCGCTGATTGATTACGATCGCTCGTGGGATGACCCCGACGTCCAACCGCTGATGATGCATGTGTCGCTTAACGACCATTGGCCCGATGGCACTCGGAAAGAATACGACGAACTGCTTCGGCCGCCTATGGGTATCACATGCCCCAATGGCGCCCCGGAACTTCATGCCATCGGTCATCCGTTCGCCGACTATATCGGCATCGGCGGCGTCGGCAGTAATGGGCCGTTGCTGCCCAGGGAAGATTCGCGCGCTGGGATGTGGGCTTTTGACGCTGCCACAAGCTTCGACGACTGCACCGACGGCCATGCGAACACGTTGCTCATCGTCGAGACCGCCTCGAATCGAGGCTGCTGGCTGGCCGGCGGGTCGGCTACGGTCAGGCCCATCGAATACAGCGAACATGCACCCATCGGGGCCGGTCAGCAATTCGGCGGCATCCATCCGGGTGGTGCGATGGCGCTCTTTGTAGATGGACATGTCTCATTCTTAAGCGACTCGATCGACATCACCTCGTTCCAGTATGCCGCGACGATCGCCGGCGGGGACGATGTCGATACGCTTGATGGGACGCCGCTGCGTCCGACATCAACGCAGGCCGAGGTCGACCCCGTTACGCCAGAGGAACATGTTCATTCACATGAATAGGAACGGCGAACAATGGTGAAGTTCATTCGCTGGCTGGTTGCGGCTGTGTTCGTGTCGTTTGTGATCGGGATGTTCGCCGGTGGCATTTCCGGCTGGAATGCACGTCGTGTCGCAGAACAGATCAGCCCGAACAGGCCGTCGGTTTACTTTCAAGAACTTGAAGACGAAGTTATCTGGCGCGTCTTCTATTGGACGGCCGGCGGCGTGTTCGTGTTCCTGATCTTCGCTGCCCGCGTGAAGTTGCCCGCCGCGACGAAAGACATCGCCTGGGGAGTGTTGGCAGGCGCGGTCGTTGCCGTCGTCCTTGGGAATCTCATTTCTACGCTGCGTGGCGAACCCGGAACTCCTGCCAAGAACTATCCCGAAACCATTCGCCTCACGCTGCTGTACGGCCTTCCTTTCATGGGGATACTCGGAGCAATCGCCGGTTACGTTCGACATCGAATGCGAAAACACAGCAGCATCTCCGAGGTGGCTGGTGTCGAAGCGACGGCGTTCGCGAATCACCACTGACGACCAACCGGCCCGCATCGCCACTACTGCCTACTGCCAATTGCCTACTCCCCCTCTGCCCCTGCCCCCAATTCTCAACTTACTCCCGGCATTCGCAATTCGCATCAGGTGCCGATTGCGCGACATGTTGCGAAACATCCACACGGCCCCAGGGGTGGCCTGGCGAGTTTGCCCGTCCTTCCCGGCTTGCCAGCGCTATGTTTCTTCGCCAGACCGCAAATCAGGCGCGAGGCCGGGATTCTCTATGGGAATCACCCCTGCGACCTTTGCGAATCGGCAACGTGCATCGCAGCATGAATCGGAGTATTGCCGGTCATGCCGGATGTACAGATGGAGTCACTTGTCATTAGTCACTCATTCGTCATTTGGATTCGAAGTGCGGCGTCGAATGAAAAGCCAAATGACGAGTGACAAATGACATCCCAGCACAACGCACACCCCTGCACCTGAAGCCATAGCCTTTCCCCCCTGGAGAAGCCCCATGAAGACATTGAAACTGCTGGCCATCGGCCTCTCGGCCATGCTCGCGATCGGCTCGACTGCCGATGGCGGCTGGTTCTGTGGAGCCGCCCGTTATCGCTGTTGCCCGCCGCCGTGCTGGCAACCCACATGCAATTACACCTCCTGCTGCGTCGAGCGCGAGACTTGCTATCGCACCGTGTACGAGACCATTTGCGAACCGGTGCAGCAGACTTGCTGCCGCACCGTGTATGACACCGTCTACGAAGACGTCGAGCAGACGTGCTACCGCAACGAGACCGTGCAACTGGAGCGCGAGGTCGAGTATCAGGTGTGCCATCGCGTCGTCGAAACGAGCAACGTGCAGCAGACCTACACCGTGCAGCGCCCCGTCTACGAGACGCAGTACCGCGAATGCAACCGGCAGGTGTGCCGGCCGGTGTTCGAGACTGTCGATCAGCAAGTCTGCCGCACCGTCTGCCGTCCCGTGACTGAAACCGTCGAACGCCAGGTCTGCCGCACCGTGATGCGTCAGGTGACCGAGACGATCAACCAGGAGCGCTGCTACACGGTGATGCGGCCAGTGACGGAATGCCGCACCGTGCAGAACGACTGCGGCCGCTGGATGTCCGAAAAAGTCTGCCACCCCGGCCCGGCGATTCCGTATCTCACAGTTGACGAGTGTGGTTGCCCGCGCTGGTGTTCGCGTCAGATTCCGATCGTCAGCTATCGTCGCGTCTGGTGCCCGAACATCGTCGAGCGTCAGATCACCTGCACCCGAATGGTGCCCGAAACGATTCGTGAAACCTGCCCGGTGACAGTCACCCGCTGCTGTCCTGAGCAAGTCACAGAAACGATTCAGTGTCAGGTCTGCCGGATGGTGTCCGAGCAGGTCACCGAGACGGTTCCCGTCCGCACTTGTCGCTGGGTGAATGAAACCGTCACCGAGCAGATCCCGTATCAGGTCTGCCGCATGGAGTGCGAAGAGCGCACCTGCGAAGTGCCCGTGCAGACGTGCCGTCTCGTCACCGAGACCCGCACCTGCAAGGTGCCGTATTGTGAGACTCATCAGGTGCCGTACACGACGACCCACCGCGTGGCCCGTTGCATTCCTCGCCAG
>JANNSB010000155.1:0-6075 GCA_031402175.1 Planctomycetaceae bacterium | reverse complement strand
ATCAGGCAGGCGATTCGCCGCGGAGTCGGGAGACAGGTACTCATCAGTCGAATGCGTTCAATCCTGAATATTGGGATACCGAACTGTTACATTGACCCATCCGTGAGATTGAAGCAACCAGGGCTTGAGGTCGGCGTACGTCCGTTCTGCCGACTGTCATTCTCAGCCTGAAATCGGCCGCCCGCTTCGATTGCAATCCCTGCGGCGTAAACGGATGATGCCCCCAGGAAAACACCATCTCGCCAAGTCGAAGGATTGAGTCGATTCATGAAACTGTCATGTTCTCGTGCCGAATTGTGGAGTGCGTTTCAGATTGTCAGCGCGGTAGTTCCGGTGCGGACGCCGCGCGAGATTTTGCGAAACATCAAACTGTCGGTG
Source organism: Planctomycetaceae bacterium (assembly GCA_031402175.1). Lineage (GTDB taxonomy): Bacteria > Planctomycetota > Planctomycetia > Planctomycetales > Planctomycetaceae > JANNSB01. Next base: position 5,697 of record JANNSB010000155.1, on the reverse strand, counting down.
GCTGATGGCGCCGCCACACTGATGGGGACCGACCAGCAGGTCGGAGTTCGCCGCAAGCTGCGTGAAGTGAACACCGATTCGGCAGGCGAAGTGCTCCTGCCCACACAACGCGTGGCGGCGATCCTGCGCGAGCTGCAGGACAGCGAAGTGCAGCTCGAAGTGACGCCGGAGGCGCTGTGGATTCGCGGCCAGCACAGCGAGTTCCGGCTCAACACCGAGGATCCGGTCGAGTTTCCCAACCTGCCGGCGTTCGCGGACCAGAAGTACTTCTGCATCTCCGGGCGCACGCTGACCGATGGCATCACTCGCACGATTTTCGCCTGCGACGTCGAAAGCAGCCGCTATGCCCTGGGTGGAGTTCTGCTGGAACTGGAAGGCACGAAGCTGACGATGGCGGCCACCGATTCAAAACGGCTGGCCGTCTATCGTGGCACGATCACGGAAGCCGACAACAGCTTGGAGAACGTGAAACCCGTCATCCCCGCGAAGGCCATGTCGCTGATCGCACGGAGCGTGCCGGGTGATGATTCGCAGGCCAAGGTGGCCGTGCATCAGAATGACGTGCTCGTGGAATGCGGAGAGTCGGTGATCTACAGCCGGCTCGTGGAAGGCCGGTTCCCGCCGTACAAGCAAGTGATTCCTGATTCGTATGAAATGACGATCGAACTGGTGGCTGGGCCATTTGCATCAGCAGTGCGTCAGGCGATGATCGTGACTGATGCCGAGACCCAGGGAGCCGACTTCGAATTCGCCGAAGGACTATTGACGATTCGCACCAAGGTGAACGATGTCGGGACATCGAAGGTTCAGGTTCCGATCAGCCACGACGGCGCGCCGATCACATTGACTCTCGACCCGCGGTACGTTTCCGATTTTCTGAAGGTGCTGCAGCCGACCGATCCGGTGCACTTGCGACTCAACAACCCCGATTCGGCTGCAGTGTTCCATTCCGGAGACAACTACACCTACGTGGTCATGCCGTTGGCTCGCGAGTAACGTCTCAAGTCCGCATCGTGGGGAACATCCGAACGATTGAGAGGACGCGAATGCCACCGAAGTCGCGAAGCAACGTGACTGCCGCCGGTGACCCCGTTCCCTTAGGGGATGCGCTCTCACAGTTATTTGCAGCCCGCGGCTACGGGCGAGTGCAGTCGGATCGACAACTCCGTGATGTCTGGCGACAAGTCGCGGGGGACGAGACTGCGGATCAAACACGCGTGAAAGGCATTAAGGGAGGCGTGCTGCAGGTCGGAGTCGCCAATTCCGCCTTGTTGGGAGATCTCGTCAGTTTCGGCAAGCCGGACATCCTGAAAAGGCTCAAGTCGCAACATCCCGACCTGCGGGTGCGTGACATCAAGTTTCGGTTGGAGTCGCGGGTGGACCAGACCCCGTCGATCGACTGATAGGTGATTGCGTTGTCAAATGAATACCCTACAGATTCGATGACCGAGCGTCCTTCACGAGATGGATCATGGAGTTTGATCATCGTGACGATGCTGTTCGTCGCGTATGGCGTTTGGTCTTGGTATCAGATTCGCGACCTGCAGAAGCTGAGGATCGAAGTCCGCGAGTTACGATCGCAGGTCGATGGGCATCAGGTGGAACTCTCCAAACTTCAAATCCGTATCGAGGATGTTGACGGCGAGTGATCGCCCGGAGCATACGACGACGTTTCCTGCATGGTGAGAGTGATCTTCAATCCCCGCGCAGGCAAGAGCCGAGCTAAACGCCGTCTTCCCCAATGGCTGACTGAACTTCCGGGAGTCGAGATGGTGGCCACCGAAGGGCCAGGTCACGCCGAGCAACTCGCAATGGACGCCGCCAATGCCGGGCATGATGTCGTTGTCGCCGCCGGTGGAGACGGCACCGTCCATGAAGTCGCCAATGGAATACTGAATTCAGGCCGAGAGAATGTGACTTTGGCAGTCGTGCCAATCGGTTCCGCGAACGACTTCGCGTTCTCTCTGGAGCGGCAATTCGGCACGTCTTCATTGGCGGACGACAGCTTCCATCTGATTGACGTTGGCTTGGTCGACGCGACGAGCCGTTCGCGTTTTTTTGTGGAGAGCATCGGCCTCGGCCTCAGTGCTCGCGTAACGCTCGAATCCCGTAAGATTCATCGCCTGCAGAGACTGTTGCTGTATGGACTGGCCGCACTTCGCGCGCTCAATGCACACAGTCCGCAGTCGCTGAAACTCGGCTGGGATGATGAATCTGAAGTTGAGCAGACGACGCTGATGCTCTCGATGATGTTGGGACTGCGCGAAGGTAATTTCCTGCTGGCCCCAAAGGCTCTGATGGATGATGGCCTGTTCGACGTCGTGCACGCCCTGGAACTGGGACGCTGGTCGGCGATGTGCTTGTTGCCCAGAGTGGCGATGTCAGGTCCGCCGGAGCAGCATCCCCAGGTGAAACTGCGTCAGTGCCGCCGCTTGACCGCTGCAGCCCCTCATCCATTGACGATTCACACTGATGGCGAGATGTTCTGTACTCCTGTTGATGAGATCTCAACGGTAGCGATCACACTTTTACCGAAACGACTGAGAGCCAAGGTCTGCACCAGTTAATCTCACATCTGCGGCCGATCATTCAGACGCCGGCGGATTCACCTGCCTTGAATTGCCCCTACTGAAAGAGTTCACTTATGAAGATCATTCGCCATCAGTCCCCTGAGGGAACAGCCGCATTCGCCAGGCAGCATGACGACGGCCGGGTCACTCGAATCGACGGAGACATCTACCACTCGCCGCGCGACACCGGCGAAGTCGTGCAAGTGGGGAAACTGCTGTCCCCGATCGAGCCGCGGGACATCATCTGCATCGGCCTCAACTACCGGAAGCACGCCGCCGAGGGGAATCAGCCGATCCCGGAGTTTCCCATCGTCTTCATGAAAAACGTCGGAACGGTGCAACATCCGGGGGAACCGATCGTCCTGCCGCGCAAACTGCGCAGTGATGCAGTCGATTATGAATGTGAACTGGCCGTGATCATCGGTCGCGAGTGTTACAACGTCAGCAAGGCCGATGCTCTCAGGTATGTATTGGGTTACACATGTGCGAACGATGTGAGCGCGCGTGACTGGCAGATGAAGTGGGGGGGCGGTCAATGGTGCCGCGGCAAGACATTCGCCACGATCTGCCCACTTGGTCCCTGTCTGGTCACAGCCGATGAGATCGCGAACCCGAACGACCTCGGGATTCGTACCATCCTGAATTCGCAGGTGATGCAGGACTGGACGACGGCCGACATGATCTTCGACGTGCCGACGCTGATTGAATTCCTCAGCGGGAGCACGCGGCTGGTGCCGGGAACCGTCATCCTCACCGGCACGCCGCATGGTGTCGGCGGCGCACGGAAGCCGCCCGTGTTTCTGCAACCCGGCGATCAGGTCACCGTGGAGATCGACCGGATCGGCGCGCTGACGAATCCGGTCGTGGAAGAGCAGATCGGCTCATAGTCGCCTTTCGCTCCGCGGAAGATGCGTAGCGGCGGCTGTCCCCAGCCGCCGAGGCACAAAGAGAAAGACGCGCCCCCTGTTATGACTCGACGACCGGATGACGCTCACGCGCGTCGCCCCGTGTCTGGGGACAGACACGGCTACGAAAACTGACAACCTCTCCGCGAAAGCAGCGTCGGCGCGGCCTCAGTTGTTTGCGTCGGTCGACGATGTTTCGTTCGATTCATCTTGCGGGTCGGGGACCGACAAATAGGCCTCATCTTCGTCGTAGGCTTCCTGGTAGTTGTACTTCCAGAGGCTGGGGCAGCCGCACGATGTCAGTGCGATCCAGCCGAGTACGATCAGGTTTCGCGTCTTGTGTTTCATGGTTCATCCTTGATTACGTGAGTGACTCGGCCGTCGGAACTTATGCTGCCGCCCGCCCGTCTCTGGACGGTGCGTGGTAGAGCCGATCGTAGAGGGGACATTCCTTGAGAAGTTGTTCGTGTGTGCCGTCCCCGACAATGCGTGAATCGTCCATGACGACGATGCGGTCGATCAGCGCCAGGAGTGCCGGCGACATGGAGTGTGTGATGATCAGGACCGTCCGCCCGGCGGAGAAGTCCTTCAGCGCCCGCAGGATGAGCGACTCGCTTTCCGCATCGGCGGCCGAAGTGGCTTCGTCGAGGATGAGGATCGCGGGGTCTCTCAGAATCGCTCGGGCCAGGGCGATGCGCTGCCGCTGACCGCCGGAGAAGTCCTTGCCTTTCTCGCCGACGCGAGTGGCGAGGCCTTGCGGGAGCGACTGCGAAAACTGCGTGACGTAGGCCCTGCGTGCCGCTTCCTCGACTTCTTCGCGAGACGCTGTCGGACGACCGTAGAGGATGTTGCCGGCGATCGTGTCGTCAAACAGCATGGTGTCCTGAGTGACGATGCCGATCTGTTCCCGCAGATCATTGAGCGAAACCTGCGGGATCGGCGTGTCGTCGATTCGTAGTTCCCCTTCCGTGGGGTCGTAAAAACGTGGAATCAGATTGAGGAGCGTCGACTTGCCGCAACCGTTCGGTCCGACGATCGCGACCACTTGCCGCGCCTCGATCTTCAGATTGATCTGGCTCAGTGCCGCCGGCCGTTCGAGAGATTCGTTGCTGACAGGATACCGGAACTTCACATCGCGGAATTCGATCGACTCCTTGTGCCTCGCGAGCGGGGCGGCATTCTCGACTTCCCGCACTTTCGGCTTCATGTCCATCAGGGCGAAGACGCGGTCAGCCGCGGCGGCAGAACGCTTGATGCGCGAATACGTGGTCGACAACTTTCTACATGGATCGAGCATGCCCGCCAGCATCGCGTACAATGTGCCGAGTTGCGCGGAATCCATCACGTCTGCCGCCAGCCGGATGCCGTAGATGCTCGTCTTGGCGCGAATGACCAGATAAGCGCCGGGCAGCATCGCCACGAAGAGCGCCACGAGACCAAGCATCTCCATGGAGGGCTTGGCGAGCGCATCGGTCCTGACGACTTGCAGGGCCTTGTCGAAATAGCGCTGGTATTCGTTCTGGAATTGATCGCGATGCCGGCGCGAGGAACCGAAAGCGATCACGATCTTGCGAGCTTCGAAGGTCTCTTCCAGTACCTTGTAGATGCGGGACATGCTCTCCATCATCTTCTTGCTGGCGCGCTTCAGAGTCTTACCAAAGCGGAGAAAGAACGCCGCCAGAATTGGAACAAAAAAGAGCGACAGCAGGGTCAGCCGCCAGTTGATGACGAGCGCCAGCACCGCGCAGGCCAGGCATTTGAGCGGCTCGCGGATCAGTCTGCCCCCCAGCAGCGTGATGCCGCCGGCCAGTTGTTCGGTGTCGTAAGTGAACCGACTCATCAGTTCGCCGGTTCCCTGTGCCGACAAAGTCTCCAGGTCGAGCCGCAGGACGCGACGCAACAGCCGTTTGCGGACTCGCATCACCGCAGATTCCGCCACGCTGCCTACCAGGACGTCCTGCAGATAGATGAAGAAGCCCTTGAGCAGCGTCGTGAGCAACAGCAGAGCGACGACGATCGCAAACGTGTGAAACGGGTTTCGCGGTATCCAGGGCATGACGTAACACTTCGTCCATTGCCACCGGAGCAGCGATTTCGATTCGTCCTGCCGCTTCGTCTCGAGTCGCACATGCTCGGCCAGCGCGCTGACCATGTCGGGGTCGTGCTCTTCCAGGCCGTCGCTGGTCAGCTCCGCGATCTGCACGTTGGCGGCCACGATATCG
>JANNSB010000154.1:0-6015 GCA_031402175.1 Planctomycetaceae bacterium | reverse complement strand
GCGGCTCGCCGCGGCCGATGACGAGGACACGACATGGGTCAAGAAACTTGTGGACGAACAGGAACGCTGGCCGCAACTTGTCGGCGCGTCCCTGCGTGTCGAGGGGAGGTATTCGGTCATCAGTCAGACATCGCTCAGGTTTCGCGGCTGCGATCTGGAGTTCCGCCTTCCGACCGGCGTCCGTCAGCCCGCCGGAGAGTCACTGTCGGTCGAGGTCCGCGGGCGATTGGCGAGAAGCGGCGACGACATCTACTTCGATGTCACACAGCTCAACGACCTGCCCACCGACATGGAACGCCTGCGCGCCATGCGCGGTGGCATCGACGGCTCCGATCCCGAGGCCTGGTATGAACTGTCCTTGTGGGCGCGCGAACGCGGGGTCTTCTACGAAGACGATGACCTGCTCGCCGAGTCGGCGATTCTCGGCCGCAACGGCATCACGACGGAGTACGACCACTTGGCGCCCACCGACGGCAACGGACTTCGCGCGCTCGCTGAGAAGGTTCGCGGGATGCGACTCGCCGACACGATACGAATGGAGTACATCCACGAGTCGCTACGTCGGGATCTGGCCGCCATGCATTTGCAACCGCAGCCGAACTACGCTGTCTTGTTGGGCAACCTCTCGCGCTTGCTGCCGGGCGCCGATCTCAAGCTGGAAGCGGCAGTGCGTGATGAGGTTGTTGCGGCGTACGAGGCCGATCCACTGACATACTATCACGGTGCCGACGAGACCGGCCGCAGACGCTGTCACCGCGCGTTTTATTTCGACCTGATTCAGCGCATCATCCTCGCGTCAGCGCGGCCGGATGGCAGCAACGGTGACAGCATCGCCAATCGAATACGCAGCGAACTTCCCGAGTTTCCCGATCTTGCCGACGGATGGGATCTCAAGTTTCTCGACTACGAGCACTCGCGAGTGGCGGCGATGACGCGGGCTGAAGTGGGAGTGCTATCCCAGAAGTTTCTGGATCGAAATGATCAGCCCCGTTCCGAGCAGGTCTGGCGGGACTGGCTCAAGGCCAGGGAGAGCGCCCTTCGACCCGACGGGGCGCGCGGACTGATGCAACTCGCCGGCGACTACGAGGAACTGGTGCACGACGAAGAGCAGGCCGCGAAGTTCATGCTGGAAGCCTATCGCTTGTCGCCGCAGACAAACGAAATCTCCGACTGGCTGCGCGAACACGAATACGTGTTCGTGAATAATCAATGGGTGCTGGCGGCCGATGTCGCGAATCATCCCGCGACCGAAACCGAGCGCGCCATTCGGGAAGGCCGGGTCCGTCCGGGCATGTCGCCGGAAGATGTCCGCCGCGCATTGGGCGGAACCCCCACCAGCACGATTCGCATCGCCAGCAGCCGGCGAATCACCGAACTCTGGGTCTACGAGGAGCACGGCATCTCGGTGCGCTTCGTGAACAACCCGCACCGCGAGTCGGCGGCGGTCGATGTTGTCCTGCCGCTCACGCAGGCGCCCTGAGTCGCCTTTCGCTCCGCGAAAGTAGCGTCGCGGCGGCTGTCCCCAGCCGCCGAGACCGAAAGAGACGACCCGCCCTCTGTTGTGACTCGACGACCGGATGATGTCTACGCAAGTTGCCCCGTGTCTGGGGACAGACACGGCTACAAAAACTGACAGCCTCTCCGCGAAATGCGACTATGCATCCGGACGCTCGAACTCGCCGGTCTCGTCCCGATCCGCGGCGGACTTCACGCTCTCCTGATCGCCGCGCGCCCGGCCGAAGTGCGGTCCCTGCAGCACCTGTTGCGTGGCTTCTTCAATGCGCAGCATGTGTTCGCCGAGGAAGGTCACCCGCTGGGCGACTTCATGCGTCGTCTGTTGCATGCCGCCGGAGACCAGTGTCACGACGCCGAGAAACAGCAACATCTGTCCCGCGGTCGTCACCAGCCAGCCTGTAGGGGCATAGTTGGCCGGGCCGCCGAAGTAGCCCCACAACACGAGCGTCGTACCGATGGTCAACAGTCCCACGCCGAGATACGCGAGAATCTGACCCCACAGCGATTCCGAGGATCCCGGCGCCTTGCCGCCGGAGGTGATAAACGCCTCCATGCTGAAGTGCGGTCCCGGCACCAGCAGGTGAGCCACGTCCTGCCGTCTCGCCGGACGCGGTGCCTGGGCTTGTGCGGTTCGCCATCCCCTCGGAGGAGGCGGACCCTTATGATCGCGCGAGGGACCGGTCACTGGCGCATGCGCGCCGTCGACCCGCAGTGCGGGACGCGACTTCAAAACTGAAAGGTCTTCGGCATGCTCGCGTGGCTCGATAGATGACGAGTTTGGGAGTGTGGCCTCGTCACCCAAGTCATCGGCAGGTGGAACTTCGAGCAGGCTTTCCTGCGACCAGCGCTCCAGCAGTTCACGGGCGCTGCGGGTATCGAACTCTCCGGGGAGCAGGGCTTCGATGGGCTTCCGGCACTGACGGCAGACAAGGAACGCCCTGTCCGCCGACGTTTCCGTCGCGACATCCTTCTGGCATGTCGGGCACCACATCCCTGCGCTCCGTGCACATGACTCAACGCATCGACCGCGCTCCGCGCGGACTTATCCCCAGTTCATCGCGGGGTATACGTGGAATAGGCAATTTGAAGCAAGAGGAGTTGGTCGTGGGAACGGGAATGGAACGCGTAGACATTCCCTGTCCGCTACCCTTGCTCCTGCACCAGCCGTTCCAGGTCGGCGGGGTGCACGGTGATGATACGGGTAAACCCCGTATGTGCCCTCTCGTAGGAGATATCGCTGGCCAGTTGCGGATGCCGATGAATCGACTCGGCCACGAGATCCTTGTCCTCGGGGGGCAGATCCTTCACCTCGCGCGACCAGAAGGTGCGGGCCTCGACAACCAGCGAATCGACGCGGGGATCATACTTCTTATAGTCGGCCATGGCGGGAAACTTCGGTCGGCAATCGTCAGGAGAGCGGTTTTCAACACTACTGTCGGCGGAGTATAACGGCCTCACACAGCATGGGCGAACGATTTGGCCACCTTGAAAGCGATGCTTCCTCCACGTTTTGACCGCAGACGCTGGCTGCAGCTTACGGGCTGGGGAGGACTCTCCATCGCCGCTCCGCTCGGAGCAATTAGGGCCGAGGCTCCCACCGCTCCTCAGTCGATGCCCGGTTTCGGGCGGGCCAAATCGGTCATCGTCGTCTTCACCAGCGGCGGGCAGAGTCAGATCGACACCTGGGATCCCAAGCCCGAGGCACCGGCCAATGTGCGAGGCGTCTTTCGTTCGATTGCGACGGCGGTGCCGGGAACTCTTGTGTGCGAGCACCTGCCGCGAGTCGCCGCCCTCGCCGATCGATACACGATCGTGCGGTCGATGTCGCATGAGGATCTCGACCACGGATCAGCCGTCTACTTGAGCCTGACGGGACGGTATCACGCCCAGAAGTCAGGGAACCCGCCGGTGCGACCGACGGATGAACCGTGCACGGCTGCCGTGCTGAAGCGAATCGGCGGCCTCTCCAGCACGATCGACACCGCGGTGCACGTCAACGTGCCTGCGATTGTCGCGCCGAACGACATCGCTCCGGGACAGTTCGGCGGTTACCTCGGACGCGAGTATGAACCAACGATGGTCGGCAACGTGCTGGATGGTCCCACCGTCGTGCCGGGCCTGTCGCCTCAGCTTGCATTGCCTGGCGACCGACTTTCGCTGCGGCAACATCTGCTCGGCACGCTCGAACAACAATGCCGCATGCTGGAAGCCAATCCGACGGCCGCCGACCTGCAGGTCGTCTACCGCCGCGCGTTCGAGATGCTGGCCGAACCACGCGTGCAGCATGCGTTCGATCTGTCGCGTGAAACTGACGCGACGCGAGCGCGGTATGGCATGCATCGCTCGGGTCAGTCGTGCCTGCTGGCTCGCCGGCTCGTCGAGGCGGGTGTGCCGCTGATCAACGTGATCTGGAACCATCGCAACCGGGGTCAGGATGATGAACCCGAGAACACCGAGGCCTACGGCTGGGACACGCACAATGACATCTTTGAATCTTTGGAGCACCGCCTGCTGCCCAGGTTCGATGAAAGCTTCTCGGCGTTGCTGGAAGACCTCGACCAGCGTGGGCTAATGGACGATACGCTCGTGATCTGCATGGGGGAGTTCGGACGTGCTCCGCTGGTCGCGCTGGAGCCGACGTTCGCGGGTTCAACGCCCGGACGCAAACATTGGGCAGCAGCCTATTCGCTCGTGATGGCCGGTGCCGGGGTATCGCGCGGCGCGGTCGTCGGGCGCACCGATCGTCAGGGAGGCTACCCTCTCGCCGAACGCTTCGGCCCCTGGGACGTGACGGCCACGATCTTCGCGGCACTGGGGATCGACCCCGCCGGGCACTTCACCGATCTCGCCGGCCGTACCGTGCCAATCTCGATAGGGATCCCGATGCGCGAAGTGTTCGGCTCATAGTAACCCGAAGCGTCAGTGAGAGTGACGTGACCTCAATCGCTCATGCGAAATGGAGCGCTGCTTGCGGCACATGACGTTGATGGGCAACGTGCGAGCCGCGACGCCTTTGCAAGCGACGCTGTTGTCCATTGAATGTCGTTCCTCACATCGCCGTCGTTGACGCTTCCGGCTCGGAGGCATCAGAACCGCCAACCGTCCGGAAGAATCGCATCCTTGGGCACGACGATGATGCCGTCGCGGACGACAACCGGGGTGCGTTCGCCGTCCTTGGGGAAATCCTTGGGGAGCTTGATCGTGCAGTTCTTTCCGATGCGGCAGTTCTTGTCGACGATGGCCCGTTCGACCACAGTGCCTTCACCAATGCCGAGGGCCGGCGCGCCGGCGGGGACGCGGGCATTTGAATCGAAGAAGTCGGCTCCCATCAGAATGCTTTCGGAGATTGTCGCCTTCGGGCCGATCGAGCAGCGCAGGCCGATCATGCTGCGATTGATCGTCGCCCCGGAGCGAATCGTACAGCCGTCGGCGATCATGCTGCCGGTGATCGTCGCCCCTTCGATGCGGCTGGGAGGCAGAAACCGAGGCCGAGAATAGATCGGCTTCTCGCCGTAATGAAAGTTGAACGGCGGATCGGGGTCCATCAGCGCCAGGTTCGTTTCATAGTACGCCTTGATGGTTCCGATGTCCTCCCAGTACCCGTCATACAGGAACAACTGCACATGGCGGGCGCGGATCGAGGCGGGAAATACTTCGCGTCCGAAATCTTCGTATGAGGTCTTTTCCAGCAGGTCGACGAGCGTGTCGCGATTGAAGAGATAGATCCCCATGCTCGCCAGGTACGGGCGGTTCTTGCATTCGATGCCGCGGGACTCGATCCAGTCAGGATCGGTGCGCACCATCTCCAAAGACTCGGCGTCGCTGGGCTTTTCCAGAAATCCGCGCACGCGTCCGGCGTCATCGACGCGCATGATGCCGAACGACTTCGCCTGCGACTCTTCCACGGGAAGCGAAGCGATCGTAACGTCGGCATTCGACTCGCGATGGATCCGCATCATTTCGACGAAGTCGAGCTGATAGAGCTGATCTCCTGAAAGAATGAGCACGTAATCGACGCCCGGTTGCTGGATGTAGCGCAGTTGCTTGCGGACTGCGTCGGCCGTCCCCTGATACCAGTCGGCACCTTCGTTCGTCTGCTGAGCAGCGAGGATTTCGACAAAGCCGCCGGCGAACGGGTCGAAGATGTAGGTCTGGCGAATGTGCCGATGGAGGCTGACGGAGTTGAACTGCGTGAGGACGTACATCCTGCGGATGCCGCTGTGAATGCAGTTGGAGATGGGAATGTCGATCAGCCGGTACTTCCCTGCGAGCGGGACGGCAGGCTTCGAGCGATATGCAGTCAGCGGCTGCAGCCTCGTCCCCTTGCCTCCACCGAGAATAAGACCGATGGTGTTGTTCATCATGGATCACCGTGCATGGCTGAGGCTCGAAGGGAGCGTGCAGTATAAGCGAGTAGCGAATGGCGAGTAGCGAGTCGGGGCAGAATATGGCCGGCCGGGAGACACGACCTGGAGCATCCTGACAAGGAGACAAGGAGAC
>JANNSB010000153.1:0-6682 GCA_031402175.1 Planctomycetaceae bacterium | reverse complement strand
GCTGCGTGAGGAGTTGCCCGGTGGCCTCCGAATCCGGCCAATACGAACGATTGAGAAACAGCACACGCGGTCGCTTATCCGCAGAAGTTTTCTCAGTCATACGCGCGATCCTCCGATCGTGAGGGGGGTTCCTGGCACCAAGCTATTCCGTTGGCCTGGTTCAAACTTCAATCTTTGCGATGTCTCCATCGGCCCGCGGGTATTAGTGCCGTGAAAACTCATTCCGGAAGAATGCTCTCCGGATGCGCCGTATCGTTGACGACAAGGTCCGCGCGATCGAAGACTCGCGTGCGGGTGTCGTAAGTACTCAACGTGGTCGTTTCCTTACGCGGGTCTGAAACGCGCTGAGGAATCATTGTCTGGTAATCGGTGACGATGCCGACTTCGAACTGTTTCAGTCCCTCGCAAAGATCCGCGACCGCGAGGAACGCTGACGTATCCGAGTTCTCGCCGACGAGTTGCACGCGCCCCAGCACTTGCGTCAGCGACGTGAGAGGAATGCCGACTCGCCAGGTGTGAATCTCGCTCACCACGCGCCGCCGCGTCCAGGAAGCGTGATACTCTTCATGCAGCGATGGGATGTTGATATCGAGTTGCACCGACAAGAGATCGAATCGCTGGGCGAAGTCCCGTAGTTCGTTCCAATGGCTGTCCCAGTCTCTATGCCCCTGCAGGCGGGAACTGAAGGGAATCGACTCGCCCCTCTTGCGATCGGGATGCGGAATCAGCGTCGAAACAAAGGACCGGGCCTTGCGGGCGAGCAAGGCGACTTCGGAATGACCAAACACTCTGGTCAACACCAAGGCCAAGGTGATGGCCGCGATCGTACCGATCGCGACGATTTCGTTCTGAATGGTAACGCTCAGCAGTGCAGCGCCGCAGGAGATCCCGCACAGGATTCCCATCCACGCGACCATCCGGGCTCCCACGACGCCCCTGTTCTGTAGGACGTGGTGCATGTGACCCCGATCCGTCGTGTACAGGCTGCGTCCCGTCAGCTTGCGCCGGAGAATGGCCATCGAAGTGTCGAGGATCAAGATACCCCAGATGGCTAATGGAGCCGCCAAGGCAACGGTCGCAGGGGCCTTTAACGAGCCGCGAATCGCCAGCGCGGCCAGCACCAGGCCAATCAGCATGCTGCCTGCGTCGCCGAGGAAGATTTTCGCGGGTGGCAGGTTGAAGACCAGGAATCCGAGCAAGCTCCCCAGAAAGACCATCGCGAGAATTGCTTCTGGCTGATGATTCGTGATCCACGCCAGTACACAGAGGGCCAGGCAAACCACCGCCCCCATAGTGGATGCCAAACCATCGGCTCCATCAATCAGATTGAGCGCATTGATCGCGCCGAGCAACCAGAAGTAAGTGATCGGTAAGGCCAGCAGGCCCAGCTCGAAAGTGACGCCGAACAACACGACTTTGTGGATGACAATATCGAACGGCAGCAGAACGCTGACCGCAAGTATCTGTCCGAGAAACTTCTGCCGCCCCCTGAGGCCGTAAAAGTCGTCGAGCAAGCCAACCGCACAAATCACTAGTCCGGCAGCCGATAAGCCTGCCAGAAACTTCCATTGTCCCAACATGACATTGCGATACTCGTGCGGAATCACGAGCAAAGCCACAATACCCACGACAAACGACAAGAACAGCACCAGTCCGCCGCCGAGAGGAACCGATCGCGCCTGCAACTTGCGGTGGCCGTCGGGCGCATCCATCAACCCGACACGCCGGCTGATCGCGATGACGCGCGGCGTCAAGGCAAGACTGACCAATACAGCGAGAAACGAAATGAGGGCGAGAACGTACATTAAGTCGCTTTACGCAGGGGCCACGATCGGCGAAGCGCCTTTCGAACCCCAACCGCCTCTGCAGAGACGGCAATCGCGTGAATCCAATTGCAGATCGAGTTTGTCACTTCAATTCCAGTCGCTCAAGACGCAGTAATGCGTCGCGCCTGATCTTCGACGTGAACGCCGTCTTCTTCGTGATGGGGGTAGTACCGGCCGTAGCCGTAGCCGTAGCCGTCGGTGTACTGGTAACCGCCGTATCCATAGCCGGTCCCGTAGCCCATGCCGGATTCGAGCCCATTGACCACGACTCCCAACACCTCGCCGCCAACGTCGATGATGCGCTCGACAGTCGCGAGCGCCTCGCGTCGTGTACGGCGAGTGAGCTTGAGGACGCCGATAACGGCATCAGCCAGCGGCGCTACCGTCAACGGGTCGGTAACGACCAGCACGGGCGGCGTGTCGATCAAAACATAGTCGAACTGCTCCCGCAGCACCGTCAGCAACGTCGCCATCTTGGGAGAACTCAGCAGTTCCGAAGGATTGCGAACATTCTTGCCTCCCGCGAGAATCGACAGTCCCATCACTTCGGTCTGTTGAATGACGTCGAATGGTTCCACGTCGTCTTTGAGCACGTTGGTCAGCCCGGGTTCCTCGAGCACTCCAAACAGTCGTGGCTGTGTCGACCGGCGCAGGTCGGCATCCATCAACAGCACCCGCTTGCCCAGATGCGCGAGGGAGATCGCGAGGTTTGCGGCAACCGTCGACTTGCCTTCACCAGGCGAAGGACTGGTGATCATCAGCACCTGGTGATTCTCTTCGTGGCGATTGAACTGCAGTGAAGTACGGATGCCCTTGAAGGCTTCGGCAACGCTTCCCCCCGGGCGATGGAACGCCCAGAGACACTTGTCCATCTTTGTTTCCACATTCTTCAACCGGATGCGATCCGGAAACGTCGGAATGTGCCCCATCACCGGGATCTTGAGTTCATCGCGAACGTCGTCCGGGGTGCGGAAACTTGCATCGGCACGTTCCAGCAGGTAACCGATCACAAGCCCGACCAGGATGCCGAGCGCGCCGGCGGTCATCATGATGGTGCTGAAGACAGGCTGCACCTGCTCGCCGTCTTCTGGTTTTGCCATAATCCTGGTCGTCACCCGATCGACATCGTCAGTGAGTTCAAGTGAGTCAATCTGCAAGAGCACCGAATCATAGAAGTTCTGCGCTCGTTCGATATCGGCCAGCAATTGCTTATCCAGCAGTCCTTCAATCTCCAGGTCCGATGCACCGTCCCGTTCGTCTTCGAATCTTTCATCGAGAGCATCCCGTCGAGTTGTCTCCAGTTGGAGGTGCCCCTCCAGTGTCTCGAGCCATATCGCCACCCGGTCTGCCGGTGGGCCGGACGAAATCACCTCGGCCTCGCGAAGCCGTCGCTTGTACTCATTGATCCGGTCGCGAAGACTTGTTCGAGTGGGATGATCGACTCCCAGTCGGGCGTTCAACTGCTGATCCTCAAATTCCAAGTCCTCAATCTGAGTCTGCAGTTGTTCGATTTTGCCATGATTGGTGAGTTCCTCCTTGATGGCGCTACTTAACGGCATCTCGGACATGAGCAACTGCAGCGCTTCCGCGCTGCCTTCCTCGTCGCGAAATTGTTCGAGTGACTTAATGCTGGTTCTCAGCTCGAAAATCCGGCCATCCACCAGGATCTGATCCGCGACGATCTGGCCAAGCTTCTGAGAGTGCAGATTAATGGATTCTGAATCTCCGATAGGAACCAGGGCAGAGGTCTCTCTGAATTCGCGATGCGCCTGCTGGCGCGCCAGCAGCTCTTCCCTGGAGCGCGCCTCCGAGTCCTGCAATAGTCCCAGCAGCTGCTCCCCAGTCGAGGCGTACTCATCTTCCACAAATTGCTGATAGGCTCTCGTGATCTTCTGGATGACTTTTCTGCAATCGAAACGATTGGGGCCCGTGAATGTCAATTGAAAAGCGTGGTCATCAATTGCAATCGCGTCAGTGTTTTCGATGATAAATCGGATGATCTCAACATCGGACAGGCCGTGAAACGTTTCGAGCGACGACATTCGATCGTAGGAGATTTCCTCCTCGTCGTCCGCTGGTGCATCCGTCCCGGCGTATTCGTTTTCGACCGTCGCACCGGCAGCAGTTTCACTTCCCAGTTCGCTCCCGGGTTCACTCGGATCGCTGCCGAATGCCTGGTCGGGTTGCTCGCCGTCGTCGATTTCCTCCGCGGACTTTTGCCGGCCCAGTGCGAGGAGAAGAACCTTTTGGCTTCTTGCAATGAACATTTGGGTCGACAACTGATTCTCGTAGTTGCTTCCCGATGACATATGCGTCATGGGGAGCTGTTGCTCAATCATCAGGATCTGCGTCGACGACTCATACAACACCGGTGTACGGGTGAAATACAGGTACCCGAATCCCAGCCCGCACACCAGCATGAAAAAGACGAGAAGTTTGTGCCGCGTGAACGCGGTCAG
The DNA here is from genome assembly GCA_031402175.1 of Planctomycetaceae bacterium. Lineage (GTDB taxonomy): Bacteria > Planctomycetota > Planctomycetia > Planctomycetales > Planctomycetaceae > JANNSB01. The sequence goes on along the minus strand of JANNSB010000153.1, from coordinate 2,397 downwards.
CATTCCCGACTTCTGCGCCTGTGCCTGCGAAGCGCGCCCGTTGCCCCCATTGGGGACGGGAAACATCTCGGATTCATGGACCGTTGGGAGTGACATTCATTCTTCCTGGTTCGCCGCCCGATGCCGATGCGTTGGTGTTGCACCTGGCCGGGTTGCATGAGTAATGCTCGATGCGCGCCTTCGCATCGAGTCCATGGGCTCGCTCGAATCAACTCGCAACGCCTCGTCTCCGCGTACCGATCGCTTGGAGTAACATTGAGCGATGATCGGGCGGAGCATTGTGCTTCGAGCCGAGGTCAAGGCAGTGATTGCTGTCAGAAAGATAGCGACAGCGAAAATCAAGATTGCTTCAAAGTGCAGCATTCAGCAGTCGCGTTGGATTCAGCGACAGATTCGATGGAGCAATTTGCAGAGCCTGCCGAACGAAACTGTGATTGAAGTCTGCGAGAGGGCTTCAATCCTTAGTCCTGGAGGACTATGTCGCCGTCGTCGGCGCACTCCGTTCCCCTGGGTGACACCCGCGGGTTTCATTCGGCTACGAAATTCAGGTTGTGTTTCATCTGCGGTCCTGTACTCCGGGACCAAAACAAGAAGGGTGTCCTACCCTTCCGAGTTCATCACTCTTGACTTCAACCGACTCCAGCCCCTGAAAGATGACAGACTTGCCGACGATTGCTGCAATCCGTCGTCGAATGAGGGCTGCCGCCGCGACTTCGTGCGGCGACTCATCGATGAGAGCAATCGATGTACCAGTGTTCGCAATCTCTCAACTGCGTCAAAACGCAGCGGATTGCGTCCGTTCGTCCGAGGCAGCACACAGTGGAATTCATTCATGAGCACGATTCGGCCCTGCGATGATGACCGTCGTCCAGTCGCCACCAAAAACTATTTCGTGCCCGTCCGTGGAACCCTTGCCCGTCGTCCTGTTTTCCGTGGAGCGCAGCAGTACGCCGATGCTGGGAGTCGCCGAGACAACCAAGATCAACGTGGATTGAAAATCAAGGAGGGAATCAATGCCAGCCCAAGGCGGGTAATCAGTAGAAATACGACACTACCCGTCGAGGTATTCCTTGTCAACACTCCACATTGAAGAATCCTTCTAGCCCCTTGCCAAGTATGGATTTACGAGGATTTATGTTCCTCGCTTTTATTGTAGTGTTGTTGTGTGCACATATTCGATACAAAAGAGTTTTACGAGGCCTCGATTCTTCGATGGCCATGGTGCGAGCAGTTACGCTGATGATGCCCAAGCACATACAACAAGCGATTTGCGAGCCTGCCCGCTCAAGACGAACTCTGCTCGAAGTCCCGCAGTTTCCGTTCACGCTCCGCGACATGCAGGTCGCTGGTCACCATCATGATCACGAGGTCATGAAATGAGGTCGTCGGTTGCCAGCCGAGCGTTTGCCGTGCCTTTGTCGCATCTCCTCGCAAGTCCTTGGCCTCGCTGGGACGAAAGAACTGCGGATCGACGCGAACGTAGTCGGCGGCATTTAGACCTAGGGTGCTGAAGGCAAGGTCCACGAACGCCTGCACCGAATGACATTCACCCGTTGAGATCACATAATCATCGGGCTCGTCATGATTGAGCATCAGCCACATCGCTTGGACGTAGTCTCCCGCGAATCCCCAATCGCGCTGCGCTGAAAGGCTTCCGAGCGAAAGTTCGTGTTGCAGCCCCGCGCGAATCCGCGAGGCCGCGAGAGTGACCTTGCGAGTCACAAAGTCGGCCCCTCGCAGTGGTGATTCGTGGTTGTAGAGGATGCCGTTGCAAGTGAAGAGTCCGAATGCCTCGCGGTAATTGACCGTGTGGTGAAACGCCGCGGCCTTCGCGCTGCCATACGGGCTGCGCGGATGAAAGGGCGTCTCCTCATTCTGCGGGGCTGTTCCGGGCGTCCCGCCGAACATCTCGCTGGTGGCTGCATTGAAGAACCGGACAGGCTTGACGGCATTCAACTGCCGCGACGCCTCCAGCAGATTCATGGTCCCTTCGGCATTGACGTGATGCGTGTAACTCGGATTCTCGAACGACACCTGCACGTGGCTCTGCGCCGCCAGGTGATAGACTTCGTCGGGCCTGGTTTCCAGCAGGAGCCGCATCATCCCGCCCGCATCGGTCACGTCGCCATGTTCGAGCTTCAATCTCGCTCGAACATCAGGGGTAAGTTCCGAATCGAGAATGGCCAGACGCCACGCACCTCGTCCACCCGAACAGCGATCGACGCCGACGACGTGGTATCCCTTGTCCAACAGCAGTTTGGAAAGGTAGTAGCCATCCTGCCCGGAGATGCCTGTGATGAGTGCTCGGCGTGCCAACGCGTTTCCTTCCGCGAAAGTATCGTAGCGGCGGCTGTCCCCAGCCGCCGGGATAAAAAGTTACGTCATCCACATTGATGC
>JANNSB010000152.1:0-3958 GCA_031402175.1 Planctomycetaceae bacterium | reverse complement strand
GCTCGAAATGGCTCGCGGAGGAGCCGCCGCTGCAGCGGCTGCCGCGCGAGATCCAGCGTGCTCATCCCGGGTGGGTCGACGGGTCGCGCGGCCTTTGCGGCGGGTTCGGCCTTCTCGGCGGCTTGAGCCTTCGCAGGTGCTTCGACGACAGCCGGTGGTGAAACGGACGCAGCGGACGCAGCGGACGCGGCGGGCTTGGCGGCTCCTCCGGCAGTACCCTGGCGGGCCAGTTCCAGCGGAGACAGCTTCTTCTCACCACCCGCTGCCACAGGCGCGGCGGCGGCAGGCTTGGCAGCTCCCCACGCGAGATCGAGCGGCGAAGGCTTCTTGCCGGCGTCGGCAGCCGGTGCAGCGGCGGCTCCTCCGCGAGCCATTTCGAGCGGACTCTTGCCGGCAGCCGGTTTGGGTTTCTCGGCCGCGGGCTTGGCGGCTTCGGCCGGCTTCTCGCTTTTCTGAGCCTTGGGGCGCGGGGCTTCGACACGATCAAGACAATTCGGATCGATGTCGTACCAGCCGATATCGACGGGTCCGTCGAACTCCACGAGAGCGCGGCCGTTCATGTTGACGGTCTTCACAATCCCGGTCAGCTTTTCAAAGCGCTTGAGTTCCGCAAAGCCGGGACGCACGACGACGTACTTGCCGGTGAGTTCGGACTTCAAATCTTCGACGTTCTGAAACGAGATCATGGAGTGTGCGTACCAAGCGGGCCGTGGTTCGTAGTCAGGCGTGATTCTGGAGCCGAGGCAGGCAGGAATCAAGGGAAGCCAGAATTGGTGATTGGGGATTTCGGATTCGTCATTTGGCGATTGATTCGATACCCACTACTGCCAACTGCCTATTCCCTACTGCCTCTCATTGACTCCATCACCAGCCCCAGCCGATAATCCCTCGCGAGGTCCATGGGTCGCCCAAGCTTTGCCGTAAGGCTCCGCGGGGTTACCCCTCGGGAGAATCATTGGTTCCATTACGTCGCGTGAATTCGCAACGCGTAAGACCTTTACGCGTCTGCGAATTCGCCACAGGATTCGTTGGGCAGCCCTTGGACCTTGTTCCCTTTCCGCGTTTCTCGCGCACGGTCGACCGCTGCCCGCTTTACATTTCCTCTCAGATCGGCCGACAAAGCTGATGGAACCAGCTTGATATGGGGTTGCTTGCCTTCTTGAAACGGCTGTTCTTCGGCGGAGCCGACACCGTGGAGGCCGCGGTGCCGCGAGACCGCCCGGCGACCGACCAACGTTCCCTCAATCCAAGGACGTCGGGGCCGCGAACATGGATCCGCGCGAAACTTGAGCCCCTGCGGCACCGATCGAGCCTGGTGAAAACTCCGCCGCAGCGCGAGCGCGGTCACAAGGCGCCCCCCTATCCTTTCGCGACCATCGATCTCAAACGGCAGTACCTCGACCTGTCGAGCGATGCCGACCCGCGCTGGCTCGACTATTACGGCCTGCCGCACCTGACGACGCCGGCGCAACTGGCCGATTGGCTGAAGATTCCGCTCGGCAAACTTGCATGGCTGACTGGCCGGTACTGGGAGACCCGCCGGCCGCCGTCGGTGAAGCAGGCCCACTATCACTTTCACTGGAGGAAGAAACGCTCCGGCGGTTATCGGCTCATCGAGTCCCCCAAGAAAGAGCTGCGGCGGATTCAGCACCTCATTCTGCGCGGCATTCTCGACAAGGTGCCGCCCCATCCGCAGGCGCACGGCTTCGTGAAGGGACGATCAATTCTGTCGAACGCCGAGCCGCATGTCGGCAAGCGAGTCGTCGTGAAGTTCGATCTCGAGAACTTCTATCCGAGCGTGAAGTTCTCGCGTGTCGTGGCGATCTTTCGCGCTCTGGGGTTCAGCCGCGAGGTGGGATTGTGGTTGGCGAGATTGACCACGTCGGTCGTTCCCTGGTCTCTCGATCCGCCTGTCCCCGGCTGGAATGACCTCGAACAGTTTCAGGGCAGGCATCTGCCGCAAGGCGCGCCGACGTCTCCCGCGATCGCGAACCTGTCTGCCTATGCCCTCGATGTGCGGCTCGCGGGTCTGGCGAAAACCTATGGGGCCGACTACACGCGGTATGCCGACGATCTCACGTTTTCGGCACACGGCAAGATGGTGCCGGCATTGAAGGAATTCATTCCGCTCGTGCAGAAGGTGATTCGCAGCGAACGCTTTCGCGCGAACAAGACGAAACGGAAAGTGATACGCCGCAACCAACGGCAAGTCGTCGCCGGCGTCGTCGTGAATGACAAAACCTCGGTCCCACGGCCGGCGTTCGATCAACTGAAAGCGATCCTGCACAACTGCATCAAGCTCGGCCCGCGCAGCCAGAACCGCGCCAACCACGCCGACATCGCCGGCCACTTGCTGGGCCGCATCGCGCACGTCCGGCATCTCAACCCGCACAAGGGTGAGAAGCTGCTGGCGATGTACCGCAGGATTGATTGGCGGCGGTAGAGGGACGAGGATTAGGAGTCCAGCCTTTAGGCTGTCAGGTTGCAGGCTAAAGCCTGGACTCCTGAATCTCAATCAAACATCGGATCATCCGGATTCCCGCGCGAGAGCAAGTAAGCCAGAAGGTCGAGGACTTCTTCGCGGTTCAAGGGCTTGAGCAAGTCGCGCGGCATGATTGAAACCGGGCTGGGTTGACGCTCGTCGATGTCAGCCAGCGCGATCTCGACGATCTTGGTCGAGCTCTCGGCATCGGGAAGCAATCGCAGAGTGCCTTCGTTCTCGCCGACGACGCGGCCGACATGCTGCAGTCCGTCGCTGGTGGCGATCATCGTCGCGCGGTACTGGTCGGAGATGATCTTGCTGGGATCGAGAATCGCCTCGGTGAGATCCTTCAGGTTGAACCGACCCGCAAGTTGCGTCAGGTCGGGGCCGGTCGCGCCGCCGTCGCTGCCGAAGCGGTGGCAGACGACGCAGCGGGCAGCCTGATACATTTGCTCGCCGTTCTCGAAGTTCCGTCCCTGCATCAGGCCGCTCTCGGCCTCGGCCAACACGCCTTCGATCGTCCATTCCTGCCCCGGTCCCACGGGCTTGGGCAGTTCGGGAATTGTGTAGGGCGTGCGGGCGCCCTCCAGTTCAATCGCCAGGCGCTCGGCATCAGTGCAATTGTCCCACGCATCGTTTTCCATGTTCGTGAGAAAGCCCTGAAAGCTCGCCCCGCCGCTCCACGTACGGGCGCGCGTGAACCAGCGGAAATACTCATACCGCTGTTCGAGCGTCCAACCGGATTTCAAGTTTCGCAGCACGAAGGCGAAGTGCACTTGATTGAGATCGGGATGATTCGTATGCATCCCCGCGACCGCGCCTCCATAACCTTGATTTCGCGCCAGCAACTCATCCGAAGCGATCGTGGTGCGCTGCGACTCCTGCCGCAGGAACGGCAGCGCCAGCTCCGAAATCTGATCGGACTGCAGATAGATGAGGATCGCGCCCAGTTCGCGATTCGCGGCCTCGGTCGGATCGGTGATCCCGTAGGCCCACTCTTCGACCGCAGCCCCTTCGGCCGGTGGATCGAACGGGTAGACAGGAAACATCGGCACGAAGTAATCGGCCAGTTCCAGCCGCGTGACTTCATCGGGTTCACCCAACCGAATGAAGACCAGTTGCCAGGCCCGCAGCCAATCGAGGAAGTCTCTCGGTTCGAGCACGGCCGAATTGATGCGCGACAAGGCGGAGATCAGTTTTGGCTGCACTTCGTGACTCCCCTGCCGCGCGAGCGCAATCGCTCCGTTGATGAGCTTGTGATGATCAACCGCCTGCAGAATGCGGGCTTCCCACAACTCGACGGGTTGAAACTCCAATGCCACGCGGGCGGAAAAGCGAATAAACCGATCGGGATGACCCAGATGCGAATACAGGAATTCAATCGCCTCGCGCGGGTTCGCGGTTTGAAACCGTCGTACTTACCTCACCATGTCTAACGAAGATTTTTCTCAAACTAACTGGGGCGCGGCAAAGCGC
>JANNSB010000151.1:0-2343 GCA_031402175.1 Planctomycetaceae bacterium | reverse complement strand
CGTCAACGGCGTCAGTCCGCAGCCGGTGACGAATCGACATTACACGAAAAGTCTCGGCAAGGCCCTGCGCCGCCCGACGATTTTCCCGATGCCGGCCTTTGCCGCCCGCCTCGCGTTCGGAGAGATGGCGGATGGACTGATGCTGTGCAGCGCGCGAGTTCTCCCATCTCGCCTCACCGCCGCAGGGTTCGAGTTCCGGCATCCGACGATCGAAGCCGCGTTTGCTGACATTTTGGCGTGATCCTTTCCGGCCATCAGCCATTGGCCATAGGCTATCCGCCAGCATGAACCCCGCAGACAACCTCCTGACGCGCGCCAAGCTCCTCATGCAGCAGGGGCGCTTTGCGCTGGCGGAGGAACAACTCCGGCATCTGCTCAGCACACAGTCCGAGAACGCAGAGGCTCATGCACTGCTCGCCCTGTGTCTGGCCGAGCGCAAGGAGATCAAGTCAGCCGAAGCCGAGGCCAACCAGGCGATTCATCACGCCCCCGATCAGGCCTTTGGGTTCTTTGCGAAGTCGATCGTCCTGCATCAGCAGAAGGATCTTGCTCAGGCAAAGCTGGCCATCCAAGAGGCGATCCGGCTGCAGCCCTGGGAGTCGATCTATTTCGCCCGCCTCGCCGCGATCGAGCACGATGCCTACCAATGGCAGGCCACGCTCGCGGCAGCCGAGCAGGGATTGGCCTGCGATCCCGATGATGTCGAATGCACGAACCTGCGAGCGATCGCGCTGGTGCGACTGGGACGCAAGGCAGAGGCCGGCCGCACAATCGACGCCGCTCTCGCGAAGGCCCCCGACAACTCGGTGACGCACGCGAACCAGGGCTGGACGCTGCTGCATCAAGGGGAACCCAAGCGGGCGATGGAGCACTTTCGCGAAGCTCTGCGGCTGCAACCCAACAACGAATGGGCGCGCCTGGGCATCATCGAGGCCATGAAGGCCCGTTTCTTTCTCTATCGCTGGTTGCTCCAGTTCTTTCTGTGGATGATGCGATTCAGTCCGCGCACGCAGTTGTTGCTGATCCTCGGACTGGTGTTCGGACAGCAGTTGCTGGGCAGCTTGCTCGACGCGGCACCGATGCTCGCGCCGCTGGCGCTGCCGATCATGGCGGCATATCTGCTCTTCGCCTGGATGACGTGGGTCGCCAACTATCTGTTCAATCTCGTGTTGTTCTTCAGCCCCTTCGGTCGGCTCGTGCTCAAGGGGGAAGAAAAGCTCGGCGCGATCCTCGTCGGCAGTTGCATCATCATCGGCCTGATGGTCGGCGGCATCGGACACTTCATGTATCCCATTGATGGACCGATCTTCTGGTTTGTCGGGCTGCTGTGTCTGGGCCTGGCAGTGCCGGCTTCTTCGATTTTGCGTTATCACGGCTGGCCACGGATCGCGATGGCCGTCTACACAGTGGGACTGGCCGGTGTGATCGCGATCGCAGGCTGGAATCTCGTTGCCGCAGCCATGGATCGCGAGTCGCTCATCGCCGCGGTACGAGCGGGGAATGGAGTCGAAAGAGAGCAGCGGGCCGACCTCAAATCGCGGGAAGCAGAAGTCATTCGCTGGTTGACGTATGGTGCCTACGGAGTGGTCATCTCCACCTGGCTCGGCGTCGCCCTGTCGGCTGCGAATCGGCGCAGCCGGTAAAGCAATGTCCATCGCCGCGAACCCAGCGGGCCTTCTCCCTGTCCGTGTGTCGGGACAGATGATAACCCGAAAACTTCCTGTTACCTGTTACCTGTGGCCTGTCGCCTGGTGTCGTAACGGTTGATTGTAAAGTGGAGAAGACAACGGGACACGGAGACGAAGTGAGCGTCCCAAGTGTGTTGCCAGGTCGTCCGGCGGGGTGTCGCCGCTCTACGGACACGGAAATTGCGACATCCGGAAGCGGCCGCGATAGCGGCGTCAGCCAGTAGCCGTGGGCGCAAGCCTCGGGTGGCCCCAATCGTCATGTAGGACGGGCTTCCCAGCCCGTCCGTTTCGCGCGGGTGCCACTGTTATCTTGAAGGTGTGCCACTGGCTTTGCCAGTGCCGAACGCGACGTGACTTTCAGGTCTGGCGACCCTGCATCGGAGGACCAACCTCCCATCACACTGGCCCTGCCAGTGCCACACAACTCCAGTGTCACCCGTCGTTTCACGGTGCGCCCCCGCCACCCGACGCTCGCACTGGCGGACAAGCCGACCAGTGGCACACAAATCGAGCATCAACTCACCAGTGGCACCTGGCGCCGGTCTTGAGCATCCACAAGATGCCCTCCAGACACGATCGGGGATCGACCCGGGGTCGTCCCCCTTTGCGACTGGGCGCGGGGTTGGCAAGATGTGGTTCGATCAGAACCCATTGG
>JANNSB010000150.1:0-21665 GCA_031402175.1 Planctomycetaceae bacterium | reverse complement strand
GACGTGATATCGGTGTTCTCACTGTACATTCCCGGGCCGGGAACCGCACGGACGGCCTGGCGGACGAGCGGCGGGGTTGAACCCCGCCGCTCCCAAGATGCTATCCTGTGGAAATGAATAGTTCGCCACGCGCACCCGTTGTTGCCGCGCCCAACTGGATGCGGGTCACACTGTTGCTGGCGGCGGCCTACAACATCGTCTGGGGCGCGGCTGTCGTCATTGCGCCGGCGACCACATTGCAATGGGCGGGCTTTGTCGAGCCGGCGCGGTATCCGCAGTTATGGCAGTGCATCGGGATGATCGTCGGCGTCTACGGCATCGGGTATTTCATCGCTGCGGGGAATCCGTTTCGGCATTGGCCGATCGTGCTCGTGGGGCTGCTCGGCAAGATTCTCGGCCCGATCGGAATGATCGCCGCGATCATCAACGAGTCGCTACCACTGTCGGCGGCGCGCACCATTCTTACCAACGACCTCATCTGGTGGATTCCGTTTTCGATGATCCTCTGGCAGGCGTGGAAATGGACTCAGCCGCATGCGGCATCGTTGTCGTCAAGCGAGTTGGGCGATCCCATCAGGACATTGAAGTCGCAAACGGGCGAAACGCTCGATGCCCTCAGCCGCAAGCAACCAACGCTGGTGGTTTTCCTGCGGCATGCAGGCTGCACTTTCTGTCGCGAGGCATTGGCCGATCTGTCAGCGCAGCGAAGCCAACTGGCAGAGCAGAACGTCGGACTGGCTCTCGTGCATCTGGGAGATGACGTCGCCATGCAGGCGCTCTGCAATCAGTACGGTCTGGGCGATGTGCCAAGATTCTGCGATCCCGAGCGACGGTTGTATCAGGCGTTTCAACTTAAGCTCGGAACGCTCAACGCCTTGATCGGTCCGAAGGTGATTTGGCGTGGCCTACGCGCGGCGTTCCTATCGCGACATGGGATCGGCAAGTTCGACGGCAACGTGTTCCAATTGCCTGGTGTGTTTCTCCTGGACCACGGCCGGATCGTGCGCGAGTTCCGACATGCGACTGCAGCCGACAGGCCGGATTATGTCGAGTTGGCCTGCCCTTTGAACCCGATCGATTCGCCGATGACCATCGAGACTTCAACTCGTTGAACGACCGGACGGCGGTCGTTCGAGATGCGTTACGGTACCAGTTGAACCGGCACAATCTGCCGGACGACGGCCAGGTCGGCCTGCAATTGGGAGTTGAAGGATCGTTGGCCCACGATGCCGACGGAACCTCCTTCGTGCTCGTCGAGGCTGACCCCCGGATCGGCGACCAGCAGGGTGAGCATCCGGCCATCGGGCGACACCAGGGCATGCGTCGGCTGTCCAGGGGCCTGGGGTTGCAACTTCTGAATAATGCCTGCGCCGCACAACTGTTCCGCAGTCACGGCTGGCACTTCCGTCGTGTCGCCGGGAACGCCCGCCAAAGGCGTGAGAAAGTCTGTTACTTGCGGAGCGGCAGCCGGAAACGGTTCGGGAATACTTCCCGCGGGAAAAGTTCCCGCGAACGGATCGCTTGGTATTTCGCCCGGAGTTCCCAGATCGACCTGTATCGGCGTGAAGCCTGGCAGGCTCCCCTGCTGCGAGTTCGGCTGCAACAGTTGCATCGACTGCAATTGCTGATCGCGCACCGTGGTCTCATCGCGGATCTGCTGCAAACGCAGGAAGTCGTTGTGAATCTCGCGGCGCGCGCCGAGCGCCCTCAGTCGCTGTTCGACCTGTCCTTGAAACCGCGCATCGCCTTGCGTCCGCAGTGCAATATACTCTCGCTCCAAACGGTCGAGTTCCCACAGTGTCGGATCCAGGTTCATCATGTCGGCATACTGAAGATCGATCGCGCCGAGCGTCGACTCGAGAGCCGTCGACTCTGCGGACTCTTCCGCTGGTTCCGATGAAGAAACCGTCACGATCTCGGCATATTCCAGAGAATTAAACTGGCTCGAAGGGATGCGATACGGATCGAGATCCTGCTCACGCCGGGCGAGCGGATCGATCGCGACGATGAAGTCCCCCTTTACCCAGCGATACTCGCGGGCGGGTGTTTCGATCTTGAGCATCGGCGTGGGACCGAGATCGGTCTGCAGGGTTTGCTCGCCAAGGATTCGCACTCGGTCTCCGGCGGCGAGTTCGCGACCGAAAAGAGAATGGTCGTCGCTCAACTGGCTGCCGATGTGCACGAAGGCTCGCACCGACGATTCGCCAGTGGCGATAATGACTCCCGCATCACCCCCCTGTCGCTCGACGACGCTGGCATCGATCCAGTCGAAGCTCCCTGGCGGAGGAGTGATCATGTACCAGCCGCCGTTGTCATGCCGATGGACTGTGACCTGCTGACCGCGTGTAAGCGTTCCGGTGGCGTAATAGCGAGGCTCGGATGGTCCCGCGCGAACTTCGACATCATCAGTCTGAACGGTCCCCTGATAGGGGAATTGCAGCGGGTCGGCCTCGGCGCGAAGGGCGACCAGTACGATGCAGATTTGAGTCAACACGAAAGCGGGTTTGCGGAAGTACATGGATAGACTCGCAATGGCGGAAACCACGCGCACCGGGCGTCGGACGAGATGCCGTCCGCGACCATTGTGGTGGTTCGGAATTGGGAGAACGGAGAGGTGGGAGAATCTGGAGAAAGGAGAGATCGTCCAGCGGTGAGACCGCCGAACGAGATGCCCAGATATCCAAAACCAAAACGTGCGGCAAGGTCAGTTCTGCCAGATCCGCCGGTGTTGGTGGACCCGATCCATCGCATCGCTTTCGCAGTCTCTGTAAGGCAATTCAAGATGGTCAACTTGCACAGGACGGGGAGAGTGAGGCTACACTCACCCAGACTTAACTCAATAACTCATGCCCTCCGAAGACCCCACAGCCGTCGAGACGACCTTTCGCCAGGAAGTGGCGCAAGGTCAGCGTTTCGAGTTCGGCAAGAACTGGCAGGCGTTTCTGGCTGCGGTGGACGAGCGGCGCATCGACCTGGCGAAGGAATCGCTGGAGGAGATGCTCAAGATCGATCTCGCCCGCAAAGAGTTTCTCGACGCAGGCTGCGGCAGCGGACTCTTCTCATTGGCGGCACGACGACTCGGAGCCGACATCACGTCGTTTGATTTCGATCCCGCTTCGGTCGAGTGTGCGAAGGAACTGCGCAAGCGATTCTCCGCCGAGGAGAAGTGGGACATCGCCGCCAGCTCGATCCTGGATGAAGCGTATCTGGGATCGCTCGGCCAGTTCGATGTGGTGTACTCGTGGGGCGTGCTGCATCACACGGGTCGCATGTGGCAGGCACTCGATAACCTGCAACGCCGAGTGGCGCCGGAGGGGCAGCTCTTCATCTCCATCTACAATGATGAAGGCCTCGTGTCGCAGCTCTGGGTTAAAGTCAAGCGGTTCTACTGCTCCGGGCCGATTGGCCAAGCCATTGTGATGGGAGTCTTCATCCCCCTGTTCGCCGTGAAGGCTGGGCTCCAGTGCGTCGTGCAGTTTCGCAATGTGTTCGCCGACTACGCCCATACAGCCCGCGGGATGTCGATGTTTCGTGACTGGATCGACTGGCTCGGCGGCTACCCGTTCGAAGTCGCGAAACCCGAAGAGGTGCTCGCGTTTTTGCGAGTGCGCGGCTTCGAATTGGAGAACCTCAAGACGACCAACCGGATGGGCTGCAACGAATTCGTGTTCCGCCGCGCTAAGTAGAGATCACAATCGCTGGTGACGCTTAGGCGTCATTCGCTTCCCACTTCGCCGCAAAGAGATCATCCTGCCGATTGACGGGCCTGTTATTGCGCCCGCAATTCCCATGACGACCGACCTTACTCACACCGTAGCTCCGCTCGCGAGTTCCCCGCCGATGCAGGGGGAGCGGGTCTCGTTCACCGGGATTCTCGCCTCGATGACGCATGCCCAGGCCGCCGACAGAGTGTCCGAGCAGGGTGGACAGGCCAGCGAACACATCAGTCGGCAGTCGACGCTCTTGGTCGTGGGTGAGGAAGGCTGGCCGCTGGAGGATGACGGGCATGTCTCGGTGAAGCTGCAGCACGCTCAGAAGCTGCAAAGCGAAGGGGTGCAAGTTCGCATCCTCAACGAGTCGGACTGGCTCTACCTGATGGGGTTAACCCACGACACCGAACAGGTCCGCAGACTCTATACGCCGGCGATGCTGTCATCGCTGCTGAGTCTCGATGTGCACGTCATCAGGCGCTGGGAACGGGTCGGATTGATTCGCGCCGTGCAGCGGGTTGGGAGATTGCCGTATTTCGATTTTCGCGAAGTGAGCGGGATTCGGCGACTGGCGGAACTGCTCAAGGCCGGTGTTCCACGACAGGAGATTGAGACCAGCCTTGTCGAACTGTGCAAGCTGCGGGGAGTGAATGACGACCCGCTGCGACAGCTTGCGATCCTCGCGAGTGATTCGCATGTGCTGATTCGCGATGCGCATGGACTCAAGCAGCCGAGGTCGGGGCAGCGGGTGTTCGATTTCGAGGGACTGGCGGCGGCACCAGATCTCAACGCGGACGATCACGATATATCAGCCGACCACCCCCACTCATTGCGTTTCGATGCCCATCGGCAAACTGTCCAGCTCCCCGACGGCAACTGGTTCACGGAAGGTTGCCGGCTCGCCGACGATGGCGACGTGCACGATGCCATTGAGGCATTTCGGCTGGCGTTGATGACCGATGCATCGGATCCGCTGATCCATTTTCATCTCGCCGACTGTCTCTACCGCACCGACAACCCGCACGGCGCACTGGAGCGTTACTACACGGCGACCGAACTCGATCACGACTATCTCGAAGCCTGGACGCAAGTGGGTTGCATTCACCGCGAACTGGGTCAGCTGAAGCTCGCCCTCGATGCGTTCGACATCGCTCTCGACGTGCATGCCGACTATCCGGACGCCCACTTTCACAAGGCCCAGACGCTGCATGAACTGGGCCGGCGACTGGAAGCCCGGCATCACTGGGAGCGTTATCTCACTTACGATCAGCGCGGGCCTTGGGCGGATCTGGCGCGATCGCGCCTGTCTGAGCCTGAAGCGTAAGCGAAGAGGCCGTGAGAACGTGCGCCCCGTTAGATCCTTCGTGGCGTGCGGAACGGGATTCTCAAGTGCATCGCCACCGCGGTGTTTGGTGTGGCCGCAGCCTGACCGCTCCCTGGCGGTTGCGGCACTTACAATGACGAAAGCCCGTTCCCACTGTGAGGCGGGACCGGGCTTCCGTTGCCTGGAGAAGATGCTGTCAGCAAGCGTTGGGCGAAGGGGTCGGCCGCTGCCGGCGTTCGCTCCGATCGCGGGATGTTATTCCATCACCGGGCCGGCACAGCGGATCAGGTAGTCATGGTCGACATAGACCACTTCTTCACGCTGATCGACATTGGTGAACGGGACCGGCCAGTACGAACGCTTCGTCTCGGTGAAGAAGACGGTGCACTTGTAGTGGCAGTGGTGCAGGGTGCAGGGTCCGGCATGCGGAAAGAACCGCGGTTCGTCGAGGCGATCGACGATCAGTTCGACCGTCATCCGCACGTTGTTGCGATGTGTCTCCGCGAGGAAGGGTACGCCGCCGGCCGTGTCGTCCGGTAAGGCCCGCATGACTTCGTCAGGCATCGGGGCGTCGAGGCAGAACAAGGGTGCATTCTCCCCTTCGATCGGGTCGAGAATGGGGACTCGCTTGTAGCGTTCCTCTTCCCAGTAGGTGTCTTCGATCTCTTGGCTCATGTAGGGCGTGACCGGAATCATGGGGGTCGTGCCCCAGAACCAGCCTGCAATGAACTGGTCCTGCAAAGCCCACCAGGCCAGTTTGCAGCCGCTGCTCGACATCAACGTGGTTCCCAAAAGAACCGCGAGCGTGGCGTGTTTCAAGAACTTATTCAGTTTGCACATGCGTCTCGCCTCCAGGCAATCCGTCGCGTTGTGCGTCGGTCGTGTCCATCCGACGTAATCATCCCGCGTCAATACGCTGAAACGGGTCGTTACTTCGAGTATCGGATGGGTGAATAAGGGGACTTTGGAGGTTTCTGTCGATTCTGACGGAATGACCGAATACAACGGCTGCCGTGAAGCAGGAATGGCCGCTTGTTCGCGAACCGTGTGGCGCTGGAAGGACTGGTGACACCTGGAGTTTTGGTTAATCTAGGTGGTTGCGAGCGTGTCGCGAGCCTTGAAACTGCCCTTCATTTCCTGCGCGGATGCCGATCACACGGATGTTCATCGATTGGTCCAGACCACTCATTCCGGCGGTGGTCGACCATCTGTTTGAACGGTATTCCGTCCTGCGAGTCGCGGACCTGCGGCAGGTGGTGGTCGCCTTTCCGTCGCGTCACGGACTGAAACGATTCGACGACCTGTGGGCAAGGCGTACGGGAGGGGTCGGCCACCCACCGAGGCGGATCACCGTGGGTGACTTGCCCGAATTGCTCTACCAGCCGCTGCGACCCTTCGCGAGCGAACTGGTGCAAAAGCTGGCCTGGGGGGAAGCCGTCCGCACGCTGCCGAGACACAAGATGGAGCGAGTACTGGGGCACTTGCCCGACGACGCCGACTTTGATGCGTGGCTCTCGGTCGGCGAGATGCTCTGGCGAACCCACATCGAACTGGCCGCCGACGGCCTGAACTTCGGCGATGTGGCCCGGCTCGGCGCCGACCTGCCTGGATTTCGCGAAGGCCCTCGCTGGGAGGCCATGCGTGAGATGCAGACAACCTATCTGTCCACTCTCGACAACCTCGAGATGTGGGATCAGCAGACGGCACGGCTGGTCGCGATCGAACGCCGTGAATGTCACACGACGCAAGACATCATTCTCGTCGGTGCCGCCGACCTGAACATCGCCTTGCGGCAGATGCTGGATCAGGTCGCGGATCGAGTGACCGCGTATGTTCATGGTCCTGTGGAGTTGGCGGAACGCTTCGACGCGCATGGATGCCTGATTCCACACGCCTGGGAACATGTGGATGTCGAACTTTCCGAGGAGCAAGTCGCAGTCGTCGATGGTCCACCCGACCAGGCGCGAGCGGTGGTCGAGCGGCTGCGAAGCCTGAATGGAACCCGGCGAATCGATGAGATCACCATCGGCGTGCCGGACGAGCGCATGGTTCCCGTGCTGCGACGGGTGCTCGGCGAGGCTGACGTGGCCTGCTATCGGTCGATCGAATCGACCCTGCGCGAGACGAGTCCCTATAAGCTGCTGATGGCCGTCGCACTCTGGCTTGAAGGCGAGCGACCTTCGGAGTTCGCGGAATTGGCGCGTCATCCCGCGATCACGGGTTGGCTGGCGGATCAAGGAGTTCCGTCCCGCTGGTTGATGGAATTGGACAAGTTCCTCGCCCGGCATCTGCAAAGTCGGCTGGGCAAGTGGCCCGCTGCAACGGATGACGAACATTACAACGCCCTGAAGAGAGCCTACGATCTGGTGACGGCGCTGCTGGCGGGAATGTCGGTTGAAGCGAGGCTGCTCGGAGAATGGGCCGATGCCGTCACCGAGTTTTTGCTGACGGTCTACAGACATCGGGAATTCGACTTGGACGACCCCGACTCACGGCTCGCCGTCGAAAGTTGCCGCCGTATCTGGCAGGCGCTGTCGGCCAACCAGGAAGTCCCCGAACTGCTGATGCCGGCCGTTACCGCGTATCAGGCGATTCGCATGACGCTGGGTTCCTGCGGAAGCCAGTCGATTCCCCCGGAAGCGCAGGTCGAGGGGGTCGAACTGTTGGGCTGGCTCGATCTGGCCCAGGACGACAATCGTGTACTGGTGCTCACGAACTTCAACGAGGGATTCATCCCGTCCGCGGTCAACGCCGATTTGTTTCTTCCCAACGCGCTGCGGCAGCACCTGGGTCTGACCGATAACGCCCGCCGTTACGCTCGCGACGTGCACGCGTTGCAGGCGCTGCTGGCATCGCGCGACAGCGTCTCGCTGATCGTCGGCCGGCGCAATGCACGCAATGAGCCGTTGGTTCCCAGCCGTCTGCTCTTCGCGACCGATGGATCGACGATCGCGGCGAGAATCAGGCGTTTCTATGGACGGAAGGCGGGCGAAGTCTCTTCGACTGGCTCATCGCCGGCGGATCCTCGTCCCGTCGAATTGCTCACGGAGCGCGTGAGCATGGTCCCGAAGCGAGAGCGTCGTCTCGACATTCCGCGACCCGACGTGGTGGTGCCGCCGGTCGGCAAGTTGTCGGTCACGGCGTTCCGATCCTATCTAGCTTGCCCGTATCGCTTTTACCTCCGCCATGTGCTGAAACTCAAGACGGTGGAGGAAGATGCTGTGGAGATGGCCCCCAATGTCTTCGGTGATTTCGTGCATACAGTCTTGAGCGAGTTTGGCCGAAGTCCCGCGGCGCAATCAGTCGACGAGCGGACCATCCGCGAAAGCGTGTTGGGATTTTTGGATACGACGGCGGTCCGCTGGTTTGGTGCCGATCCGCTTCCGGTGGTGCAAATCCAACTCGAACAGATCTGCAGGCGTTTGCGAGCGTTTGCAGTGTGGCAGACGGCACAGGCCAGAGACGGCTGGAGAATTCACGCCGTCGAGCGCGATCTTAAGATGGAGTTCGGACGAGCGAACAAACTTGTCGTGTCCGGGCGCATCGACCGCATAGACCGTCACGAAGCTACGAACAGGTTTCGCATTCTCGACTACAAGACGAGTGATAAGGCGAAGACTCCCGAAAAGGTCCATCGCTCAAACGACAGATGGGTCGACCTGCAGCTTCCGCTCTATCGGCATCTTGCGTGGAACAACGGCATTCAGGGTGAGTTGCAACTGGGATACGTCAGTCTTTCGGGGGAAGCCGATGAATCCCTGTTGAGCATGGCCAACTGGCAGGATGCGGAACTCGCTGAGGCGGATCAAACCGCATTCGATGTCGTCGAGCGCATCCTCCGAGGCGATTTCGCACCGATGTCGGAAAGAGAGGTGAGAGACGCCCCCGAGTTCGCGCGCATCTGTCAGGAAGGGGTGTTCGGCAGAGAGGTGCTCAAATGACGCCGACCGACCAGAACTCACATCCCGCCCGAGAACTGTCTGACGCCAAGAACGTGCTGATTCGAGCCTCTGCCGGAACGGGCAAGACGTATCAGCTCGCCCAGCGTTACATCAGGCTGCTCGGCGAGTCGCAGCCCGATCGCATTCTCGCGACCACGTTCACCCGCAAGGCCGCGGGCGAGATCCTCGAACGCATTCTATTGGAATTGGCGAACGATGAGCGGGAGTCGTCTTGCGGCGGGCAGACGGCGGAGGGAAAATTCTACCTGCTCAAAGAATTCACGCGACGATTGCACCGGATCCACATCGGCACGCTCGACAGTTTCTTCATCAATGTCGGCTCTGCCATCTCGCTCGAACTGGGATTGCCCGCCGGCTGGCGAATCGTCGAGGAACATGAGTTGTCACAGCTTCGACTGCGGGCGATCGAGAGCCTGCTGCAGGAGGAATCGACGACCGACGTCATGCGGCTGATGCACATGCTCTCGAAAGGAGAGTCGCGTCAACGAGTGACGACGCAACTTCTCGATGCCGTCGAGAGGTTTCACGAACTGTACCTGACGACAGATCCCGAAGCGTGGCACCGCCTGCAGCCCTCCGCGTGCTTGTCTGCTGGTGAACTCAACGACGCACTCCTTGCTTTCACACAGGCGGTCATTCCAGACCACAAAAAATGGGAGTCCGCTCACGATACAGCCGGTGAACGTGCGGCCAGAAACGACTGGGAGGCATTCATCGAAAGTGGCATCGCACGCGCCTTGTTGGACGGCCATGACACGTTTGACCGCAAGAGAATTCCGGATGACGTCGCCGCCATCTACCGCAGGTTGATTCATCACGCGCGGGCGATCATCACCAGGCAGCTTGCCGAACGCAACGAAGCGACGTGGCAATTGCTGCAGCGCTACGATGAGAAGTGGAATGAGATCGCCCGAGAGGAACGCGCCCAATCGTTCTTGCATGTAACGCTACGGCTGGCCGACCACTTTGCCGTACGCGATGAGTCTCCTGGTGGCGAAGAAAGGGATTCCTCCGAACAACTGCGTCGAATCGCCTTCCGCATCGATTCGCAAGTCGATCACCTGCTGCTTGACGAGTTTCAGGATACGTCTATTTCTCAGTGGAACGCCCTTTCCCGGCTGGCGGAGCAGGTGGCGGGAAGCGATGCAGGGGGCTTCTTCTGCGTGGGTGACGAAAAGCAGGCGATCTATGGCTGGCGCGGCGGACGATCCGAACTCTTCACGCATCTTCACCAGCGGCTGAACGGAATTGAGTTACAGAGCCTCAACCAGAGTCGGCGTTCGTCGCAACCGGTCATCGATGTCGTCAACGAGGTCTTTCAGAATGCGATTCGCCATCCCGATCTGAAGGATTCTGAGCCCGAGGCCGTCGCCGATTTCATACGCGAGTTTCCGCTGCACACGACGGTTAAGGAATTCCCGGGATACGCAGAACTGACAGCGGCTGAGACCGTCGACGATGAGCGAGCAGACGTTGCGGTGACGGCGAAGGTCGTCGACCTCGTCCAGCACATTCAGCAGCGCGCCCCAGGGTGGTCGGTGGGCATCCTCATGAGAACGAATGGAAGGGTCGGCAAGCTGGTCTATGCCTTGCGACAGGCAGGAATCGACGCCAGCGAGGAGGGGGGCACACCGATCACCGATTCGGCCGCGGTACAGGTCGTTCTGTCGGCTCTCACGCTGGCCGACCATCCGGGAGACACCGTGGCACGATTTCACGTCGCACGTTCCCCTCTGGGAACAGCGTTGGGGATGACCGATTTTCAAGATGACGATGCAGCATGCCGCGCCGCCGGCGCGATCCGCGCCGGCATTGTCGATCACGGCTACTCGCGTACGTTGTCGGTCTGGGCGTTGTCTTTGTCGGAATCGTGTGATGCGCGTGAAACAGATCGCCTGCGACAACTCGTGGAATTGGCCGATGAGTATCAACCCATCGCCACGTTACGCACTGCCGACTTCATTCGCTTTGTCGAGAGTCGCAAGGTGGAATCCCCCACACGCAGCCCGATTCGCGTGATGACGATCCATCAAGCCAAAGGCCTGCAGTTCGACGTGGTTATTCTCGCCGAGCTGGACACAATGCTTTCCGGCAAACAGACTCCGGAGTTCGTCACCGGCGTGCCCGATCCGTTTTTGAAGGCAGACGGGATGTGTCTGTATGTCAATGCAGCCATACAGAGCCTGCTGCCTGACGATGTGCGACAGATGTTTCGCTCGACGGCCTATCGCACGGTGCGCGAAGCGCTCTGCCTGTTGTATGTCGCGATGACAAGAGCGGTTCGCGCGCTGTACATGGTGTGCCCGCCGCCACCGGTGAAGGCGGATCATGCGGTGCCGCGGACCTATGCCGGACTGCTTTCCGTTGCCATGCAGGGGCGCAGTCTGCTGCCTGGCGAAGTCATTTCGCGCGGAGACGGTAACTGGTTCAATACATTGCCTGCTGAAGGACGGGCGGAGCGACATCCAAGCGTCGATCCCTCCACGCATCCCGTGCGATTCGCCTCTGCGGTGGGCGCGGTCCCGCGCGCCCGCGGGCGTTTGTCTCCATCCCGTGAACTGCTGGAAGGACGCGTCCGGTTGTCGCAGGTTCTGAGTCCCACGCGCCGCGCGGCATTGGATCGCGGCTCGTTGATCCACGCCTGGTTCGAGTCGATTCTCTGGCTGGACGATGCGCGCCCGACTCGCGGGTCACTGCAGAAGATCGCTGACGAACTGGGTGCCGGCGATGTGGATATCCCTGCCTGCCTACAGCAGTTTCAGGCCATGCTGTCGCGACCTGAGATCGCCTTTGCCCTGTCGCGTGCGTCGTATTTGAATCCCGCGTCGTTGCCGCTCGGACCCGGTGTGCAGTTTGAACTGGCGGCCGGTCCATTGCGGCTGGAGGTCGAACGCGAGCGACGTTTTGTCACACGCGATGGGAATAAGGTCGTATCGGGTTCCATCGACCGCCTCGTGTTGGTCTATTCAGACGACCGGCTGCTCGCGGCCGATATCCTGGATTTCAAGACCGATGCGGCCACGATCGAGCAAGCCGAATCGCTGTCGCGCCGCGAGCACTACCGAGGGCAACTCGCCTGCTACGCCCGTGCCGTGGCAGGAATCTACCAGATTGCCGAACATCGCATCTCGACTCGTCTGGTGATGCTCTCCTCCGGCCGCGTCGAAGCGGTCGACTGGAGACGGGAGTCGATCACTGCTGCTGATCTGTTTGAATCGACCTGATGGCCTGTTCTCTTCGCTGTCGCACCCTCGCTGACTCCCTCCTTCCGCCAACTGCTGCCTACAATCTCCTGCATAGAGAACAGCTTGGAGAAAACAATGCCTCGACTGGGTGTGAACATCGATCACGTTGCCACGATCCGGCAGGCCCGAAGGACGGTCGAGCCCGATCCCGTCTGGGCGGCAGTGCTCGCCGAACTCGGCGGAGCTGATGTCATTACGATTCATCTGCGAGAAGACCGTCGACACATTCAGGATCGCGATCTGCGTGTGCTGCGCGAAACGGTGCGGGTGAAACTCAATCTGGAAATGGCGGCCACCGACGAAATGGCCCGTATCGCCTGCGAGGTGCGCCCGGATCAAGTCACGCTGGTCCCCGAAAAGCGTGAAGAAGTGACGACGGAAGGGGGGCTCGATGTGATCACGCACCGCGACCGCGTCAAACGGTGCATCGCGCAACTGCATCAGCAGAACATCGAAGTAAGTCTGTTCATCGATCCCAATCGTGAGCAAGTCGAGGCCTCACGCGATCTCGGGGCCGAGGCGGTCGAACTGCACACCGGAGGCTATGCCGATGCACCTGATGCGAAGTCCCGGCAGAAGGAACTGCACCATCTGATCGCAGCCGGCGCCACGGCTGTGCAGGCCGACCTGCTCCTGCATATGGGGCACGGACTGACGTACATCAACGTGACCGATGTCGCGACAATTCCAAACGTCTGCGAACTCAACATCGGCCACAGCATCGTCGCGCGGGCCGTTCTGGTGGGTATGGAACAGGCCGTCCGCGAAATGAAGCGGCTCGTGTTGGGATGAAAGGCGACTGACCGCCGTCAGAACTTCAGCAGCGACTGCGTTCGCAGCACCGCGAGGTCGTCGGGAAACGTGTGGAAGCTGCGGATCGACAAGGCGTGGGGCAGCGATTCCAGGAACAGCAGGCTGATCGGTCCCGGACGCAGTCTGTGTACTGCCGGAAACTGGTACGACAACGTCGCGGAGGGGAGCTCGCTCACGAGTTCGTTATGCAGATAGTCGAACACTTCGGGATCGGTGAACTCGACGTGCGCTCCCCAGTGATACTTGGCGCCCGAACGCAGATGCGAGGTCGCGTCGCGTCCGTTACGAAGCCGATGGCGGACGCATTGCCCGAACTCCGGGAAGTCGTCTTCGTCGCTGCCGACGACTTCTGTGACGACTCGGCTCCCGTGAGCCAGGGTCACGGAATGTCCGCCCAAACAGATACGGCAGGTCGCCTGCAGGTCGGCTGTCAACAGGCTCGCTTCGGCGTACGTGTCGAACAGCTCGGGATGCAGGCTCCGCTCATACAGCCTGAATGAAAGCTGCGTGGCTTGCGGCCTGATGAGCTGGACGTGCATCTCTTTGTAACCCATTACGTTCTCGTTTCGCACCGCGAGATTCCGACTCGACGGGTGCTCAATCGATGAAGTTCAACAAGGCAATCATATACAGCATCCCGATCGGACTGAACTCCCGAAATCGATCAGTTTTCGACATCACTCCAGTCGCAGAATTTCGCGCCCGCCAGACTTGCGGATGGTCGAATCGCATATTATGCGGAACGATTTCGCCGGCATTGAATCGCCCGTGTCAACCGCGTAGGGTGCTGCGAGATTCCCCTATCTGCAGCGAAAAAATCGCATCTCCATGTGGCCCTTCATTGTCGGCGTTCTGCTTCTGATCGTGCTTGC
This sequence comes from Planctomycetaceae bacterium, assembly GCA_031402175.1. GTDB lineage: Bacteria > Planctomycetota > Planctomycetia > Planctomycetales > Planctomycetaceae > JANNSB01. The sequence goes on along the minus strand of JANNSB010000150.1, from coordinate 7,739 downwards.
CGTCATTTCGGCTCGGCCGTTGGCGTGCTGGATGCAGCAGCGCGAGTCCCGACGCGCCCAGGAAGCATTTTGCAGCCGTCGCGAGTCGCTGGAGGCGAGGTTCTTCGAACTGGCGAGCCAGGCGGGCAAGCCGCGAGGCCTACTCTGGAAGGAATGCGACTGGCAGACCGCGGTGCGATTCGCCCGCGACCGTGCCACTCGACAGCTCGCGGCCTTCGTCGCCGTCGAGATTCACTTCGAGGCGGTCGAAGGGGGGGATATGGAAGACGTCGCTGCCGTCGGCACGATCCGCGATGCCACAGCCGTCTTCCATTTCCAGGATGGAACCTGGGGCACCGGCGGCAGGGCGCTGTTCAACATGAATCCCGATGGGGCCATCGAGAAACTTTATGCACAGTTCGAGCCGCTGGAAACAACGGCAAACGTATGACGCGGCAACGACGCGCAAGCAGCCATGAGGTGACTGATGATTTGTAGATTGCTTACGGTCTTTGCCTTCGCAGTGTTGTGTTGCATCGCAACAGATGTCACCGCCGCCGAACTTCGCGCCGGGGCCGCCACGAGCAACATCACGCCGGAGATCGGCCTCCCCATCATCGGCGGGTTCGTCCCCTATCCGTCGGAGAACATCCACGATGAACTCCATGCCCGCTGCCTGGTTCTCGACGATGGCCAGACGCAACTGGCGATCGTCGTCTGCGATCTGCTGGGGTTTCACCGCGCCGTCAGCGAGGAAGCACGCCGGCTCATTCAGGAGAAGACCGGCATTCCGCTCGAACATGTATTCATCAGCGCCACGCACACGCATTCCGCGGCCAGCGCCCTCGGGAATCGCAACGAACCCGATGCAGTCGAACTCGACGAATATCAACAGTTCGTTGCCCGCCGCATCGCCGATGGCGTCGTGCGAGCGCGACACTTGCTGCGGCCTGCTGAGCTTGGCTATGGCAGCGTCGATGTCCCTCAACATCTCTTCAATCGCCGCTGGTTCATGCGGGCCGGGTCGATGCCGCCGAATCCGTTCGGCACACTCGACCTGGTGAAAATGAATCCCCCCGCGGGAAGCGATGCGCTGCTCGATCCGGCCGGTCCGACCGATCCCGAGGTTTCCATTGTTGCCGTCCGCGAAACGGGCGGAAAGATGATTTCGGTGTTCGCCGCCTATTCACTGCATTATGTGGGCGGCGTAAATGGCACTGACATCTCAGCCGACTACTACGGGGAGTTCTGTTCGCACCTTTCCACACTGCTGGAAGCCGATCGGCAGGACCCTCCCTTTGTCGCGATGCTGGCGAACGGCACGAGTGGGGACATCAACAATATCAACTTTCGTGAACCGCGAGGCCAACGGCAGCCCTACGAGCAAATCAGGTACGTCGCGCACGACGTCGCTCAGCATGTCGTCGATGCACTGGCTGCCGTCGAATATAAGTCCGACATCTCATTGGCCGCGGCATATCGCGAACCGGTCATCGGCTGGAGGCAGTTGACTGATGCAGAGCGCGAATGGGCGATCGAAACGCATGCTCGCGGCCCCGAAAGCGAGAGCGACATTGCGTACATTTACTCCGAACGCATGCTGGGGATGCTGGAGTACCCCGAGACCACGACCGTGCCGATTCAGGTTCTGCGCCTCGGCGATGTTTGTATTGGCACGCTCCCCTGCGAGGTCTTCTGCGAGATCGGCCTCGAATTCAAGGAACGATGTCCGCAGCAGCCGGCGTTCATGGTGGAACTCAATCACGGCTACTTCGGCTACCTTCCCACGCCCCGACAGCACGACTTCGGCGGCTACGAGACATGGCCCGGCACGAACCGCCTGGAACGAGATGCCTCGACGAAGCTCATGGAACAGCTTTTGGAAATGGCGGCGGAACTTGAAGCGAGTCGCTAGGCCTTGGCGATTAGTCCGGCCGCGATGGCTCACTCTCCAGAAATCGGTCCACCATCTCGCTGCGAATGCGGTTGCGCAACTGCGGAGTCATGATCGAGCCGTGGTCGAGGCCTGGGTAGATCTCCACGACCGCATCGCTCCCCAACTCTTCGAGCGACTGCTTGAGCAGTATTGTCGCCCCTTCAAGATAGAAAGTGTCCTGATCCCCCATGTGGACGTTGAGCTTACCCGCAAGACGCGGGCCCAGGTCGCCCCAGTTGCGCTCGAGGATCAGGCGAATGTCGTAGGCTTCCCAGGCGCGGGCCACGTCGAGATCGATCTCACCCGTCGCGCGGTCCCAGAGCAGTTGGGGCTTGCCGTTCTCATCCAGCGGGCTGAACACGGCCTCGAAGCTGTGCAGTTGCCCGCCGTAGCCGAGGACGTATTCCATATCCGAAAAGTCCTTGTACCAGACGAGAACCTGTTCCCCCTGCCGCGCCAGCGGGCGACGCTCGCCGGCTGAATCGACGAACATGTTCTCTCCGTTGCGGTAGATGTTGATTCGCTGAAGATCGCGAAAGTCGACCGGGTCGGGGGACGTGCTCCATGTGCCGTTGAAGTCATCAGGATATGTCACCTGCAGCCACAGGCTCGACCAGCCGCCGGACGAATGCCCCGTGAGGAACCTCGCTCTTGGTTCCGGGATCGTGCGAAACTGGGCATCAAGCGAGGGAATGAACTCGCTCAGCAAAGCTTCTCCGACGGGTCCGTTAGAAGCGGAGTCGGCGAAGGCATGATGCCCCAGGGCGCAGCGCGCATTCAGATACACCCGAATGAACTCTACCCCGTCGCGGTTGTTCTCGACGATCGGGCCGTTGACGTTGCCAATGCGGTGATCGCCGCCAAAGCCGTGGATCGAAAACAACACCGGATAGCGCCGTTCGGGCTGGTCATAGTACGACGCGGGCAAATAGACGCCTCCCACCGTGAACATCTCTCGCTGGTGAAACTCGCTCAGCAGTGAGGACGGCACGCGCAACACGCGAAACCATTCGTTCTCGAACTCGGCGTCCGGGGGCACCCGTTGATCCACCGTCAGCTTGATGGAACCCGGCTCGGCGGGAAGCGTCACCACGCTACTGAATCCATTGCCTGGCCCTGTCCCGACATCCGGGCCGAACGGATTGAGTCGCACCACCGCCTGTGCGCGGAGGTTCGAGAGCGCGCCGGCCTGCAGGTCCAACGGAAACCGCAACACGCCGGCATCGTCAAGCGTGATCTGCAGCGGTTCGCCTGACCAGTTCTCGACGTCCTTGGAGATGAAGGGTTCGGGGAAGAACCAGCCCGGTCCCGTTCTCGGCTCCTGCCCTTGGGAAAAGAAGATGTAGACCCGGCCCGTGTAGGTTTCGTCAATGCGTTCGGCAACGCACTGAATATCGAACTGCCAATCTTGCGCTGCGAGTGGCGACGCGAGAATGACCGCGAGCAACAAGCCGGCGATGACGTGCAGGAACCGATAACGCATTAAGGACTTCTCCGTTGTGAATCTTGCATGTCCCCCGGCGACTCGCCGGGGGCTAATTGTATACCGCCCTCCCGTTGGCATCTGGAACTTCATCGATCACGACCGCCGGACGGGCAACGGCGAATCGAGCGTGTCCTTGTTGGGAGTCCATTCGCCGCCGTCGAAGTTAACCCAGATCGGGTTGGTAAGCGCGGCTGGCGGCGCCGTGCCGTAGTCCGGCCCCATGACCGGACCAAGCGTCAGCCCGTCGCCGCCGGTGACGACAATGATGTGCGCGTCTTCCTCGACGGTTACGGTCAGTTGCTGCTCGAACTTGACAGCACCGTCGCCGAACATCGCCGGATGCGATTCTCGCGAGTAGTCGTGCTCGGGTGATCGCCGGCCGTTCACCAGCACGAAGACGCGGTTGATGTCGAACCAGTTCGGGCACTGCACCTTGACATCGAGCGTCACCTGCCCCTCCGGCGCGTCGATCGTGTCGCCGACTTCGAAGGTCTCGCCAGCATTGGGTATCGACGCGGTCACCTGCAGGAACGGGCCGTTCGACATGATGAGCGCGCCTTGCTCGGCGGCATGAACGATATCCATCACGTCAATTTCGGCCGGGTCGTCGGTGCTGCACCGAATCCAGTTGCGCGCCCAGCCTGAACCGTGAAAGTTGTAATGGGCGTCGGTGTTCACCACGCCTGGGTGGCGTTTTCCCTCATTGAGCATCTGCAGCCAGTTGAAGAGCGTGGTGTTGTAATCTCCTTGAAACGGCTGCAATGTGAGTGCGTTCTGCACCGGATGCACTTCGATCACATCAATGTGCGGGAGAACATTGTGTCCTTCGTCGTATTCGCCGTTCCCGTCGCGATCGTAAATGAGCCATCCGAGATCGGGATGGTTCTGTTGAATCAGTTTTTCGCTGCGGTTGTCCCAGAGCGCGAGTCGCTCGACCTGCGTCGCCGGATCCGTGTCAGTCAATGGGCCGCCGCCGTCCTGATGATGGTGGTGGTGCTCCAGAGGAAACGCATTGTGATGATTCAGCGGCAACGGGCTGCCGGTCAGTTCAATCCCCGAACAACTTGACAGGAACGGAGCGATCTCCAGTCTGTCGATGTGCGGCTGGTACGTATCGACGCGGTTATGCTCGGTGCAGGGGGCGAACTCGATGTGCTCGCAGACCAGATTGAGCACGCGTCCCAGTTGGCTGGTCGTGTTGTCTCCCGACGGAGACGAGTGGCTGTGAAAATCGCTGCTGATCCAGCCGGTCGTGTCGACGCTGCGATTCAGTTCGCCGGAGAACTCGGTGACTTCGCCGGCAGTCACGTCGACTTCGGCAAAGACGGCGTCGTATTCCGGTCCGTGACTGGCGATGAGCGCGTAACGTCCCGGCGGCAGAGCCTGATTGAACTCGCCATGCGCGGCATAGCGCAGATTGCGAACGCCGAATTCCGCGGTATCGGGACCAAAGTTCGGCGTCGGCGTGTCGCCGACTCCGGTGATCTCCACCTTGCAGGGAATCTCGGCTCCGTTGCCATCGGTCACGGCCACCCGCAGAACGCCGGGGTGATGGCCTGCCACGACGATCAGTTCTTCCTGCTCGGCGTCGGCGCCAACTTGCAGCGGTTGGCCTTCCAGCAGCGTCTGCCCGTTGAAGGTCAGAGCGAGTTCGTAGTACCCGGCGGTCAACGGAACAACCACTGAGCCGTCTTCATCCGTGCGAACCACTCCGGTAAACGTGGCACCGGTATCGCCTGTGGGACGAATGGTCAGCGCCCCGCCGACAATTGGGCGCTGATCCTCATCGCGCAGAAACAACCGCACCGGCGTCGAGGCGATTGCATCCCGCAGCGCCATCGCTTCCGCCACATGTAGTTGCGTCGGACCCGCGGTCAGATGCCGCGTTAGTCGAATGCTCTCGCCGGGGGGAACAGTGAACGTGCCATTGCCGGCAGCATCCAAATACTTAATGTCGCTGCGATTCGGATCGCTGTTGAACTGCAGCCGATGGCTGGTGGCCGTCAGACCGTAGGCCTGACCCCAGAATTGATCGGCGATGAAATAGAAATCCCCTTCACCGTTCTCGGATTTCACCATCTCTTCGCGACGGCCGTCGCAGCGAATGTCGTCGGCCAGCACGGCATCGATGGCAGCGGCCGTGGTATTCGTGAAGACCGACGTCACCGTGATCCAGCGGCTGTCCTGACGCAGCGTGTATGTCGTTTCAACCTGCAGACGGCCGTCGGCTCCATCGGCAACGACACTGACGGAGACTTCTTCGCCTTGATAAGGCGCATCCGTCAGATCGCGTTCGTTGCCATCGGCATCTTGGACGACCCACGAACGATACGGAAACGCCCGTTGCCCCGGATAGAACGCGCTCAGTTGATCGCTCTGCGGCGTGTTGCCTGTGAAGTCGATCAGCCCGCCAGCCACTTCGCGAACCGTCATGTTCGCATTGCGGGACGCAGTCGGCTGGGCGATGACGGCGGTCAGGTGCTCATTCTGGAGCACGATGTCGCCGAAGATCGCATCGACTTCCTTGCCATCGGGGGTGAAGCGGTCCCAGGTCGTTTCCGACAGAATGGCGGCTCTAACGCCGGGAGCGTAGTCGTCAGCGTGGACGACGGCTTGATTGTCACGCGAACCGGCCCAATAGAATCCGAGTCCAAACACCAGCAATACGCCGGCAGTAGCGATGATGGCAGCACGCACGGGACGGTCTCCTCGCTGACGCGAGCACCGTCATCTCCCTGGCGGCGCCCACAGGATCGGCTGCACAGCATTCCCTTGCTGAGGCATAAGGAACTGAGCTCCCGAAGCCTCGGTCGGTTGAGGATGACTCTGCACCGGGGTCGGCTCGGAGGGGACATAATACTCATCCGATGACATCGGAGCCATTGGCTGAGACCCCTGACCAGACGGAGTCGAAGACTGACCTTGTTGGCCATTCTGCCACCCGGTGTTCACGTCACCATATTGGCTCGACGACTGCCATTCTCCCTGACTGGTCTGACAGTTCGAGCAGTTGCCGCAGCCGCTCGAACCCGAATACGTCATGCCGCCGCTCGAGTAGCAATCGCCGCAACCCGAGAAGCAGTCGCCGCCACAACCGCAGCCCATGCCGCACGAGTCGAAACAGCCGCCAAAGCCGGCGTCCATTCCAGCGCCGAAGCCACCCATGCCGCCCGGCATCGGCCGGCCGCAGCAGGGGCAGGGCTGTCGCATCATCTGGCCGCGGCGATGTCCTTGACGATGATGACCCAATGGTTGGTCAAAGTCGTAGCCGTCGTAGCCGTTTTCGTAGCCGTAACAATCGACGCAGCCTCCATACCCGTAGTCGTAAGGCGCCCAACTGTGACAGCAGCCCGTCAGAGTCAGGCAGACGATTCCGAACAACGATTGAATGCAGCGATTGCCCATCTTGGGTCACCAGGTTGAAGGAACAGGTCCAGGGCGCAATCCAATGCGCGCGGTACTCGACCTTACCGGTTGTATCGGTTGCGCAGCCTCCCTCCCTGCAGTGCAATCGTTCCAGGCAGGAGATTTTGCGCAGCCGGATTGCGGAAAGCCGAGGGTCCGCGGGCAACGCGGTGTTGCAGAACGAATCTATTTGACCGGAAGAATTGGCGACCTAGATTTGGTCGAGCCGCTTTCACTCCGTTCCGGGGGTGCTGCACTCGCAAGACAACGAAGCGCGTCGGGGAAAGCTGGGAGCTTTGAGGGGACCCCGACGCGCTTTTGTTTTGCGCCGAGGGTCGGCAATGTTGCTCGCGAGTCCCTACCCCACCTTGTCTCGCCCCTTCACAGCGTGCGGATGCGCCTTCTCGTAAGCGTCCTGCATGCGGCGAGTGCTGACGTGCGTGTAAATCTGCGTCGTCGTCAGGCTCTTGTGACCTAACAGCTCCTGTACGCTGCGCAGGTCGGCCCCGCCATCCAGTAGATGCGTCGCAAAACTGTGACGCAACGTGTGCGGCGACGTGATCGAGTCCAGACCCGTCACCTGCAGATACTTCTCCAGCATGCGTCCGATGCTGCGGGTCGTCAGTCTGCGGCCGAAGCGGTTGACGAAAACCGCCACGCGTTCGTCTGCGGGTGCGTCCTTCGCCGACTCGCGCACTTCCAGCCAGCGGTCGAGGGCGCGGGCGGCATGCGAGCCGATCGGGGCGATGCGTTCCTTTTTCCCTTTGCCGTAGACGCGAATGATGTTGGCCGCCCGATCCCAATCGTCGAGGTCGAGGCCCACCAATTCCGACACGCGCAGGCCGGCGGAGTACAAAGTCTCCATCATCGCACGGTCCCGCAGACCCATCGGGTCATTCGCGGGAGGAGCCTCCAGCAACGAAACAACCTGCT
>JANNSB010000149.1:0-6600 GCA_031402175.1 Planctomycetaceae bacterium | reverse complement strand
CAACCGCCGAACCTCTCGATCGCGAGGCAAACTCTTCTACCGCCTCGCCCAGCAGGCGGTCACAGTCGATCCGGTCCCCATCGGAAAACTCCGACAACCACAACATCCGGGGGGCGGTTGAGTCAAGTGCATACCTCTATTAACCATTGAGCTTTAGCTTCCGAGGAGAGTCCCAAGCCGTCATCGACGTTGATTGATTTTAGTTGATTATCGACGTACCCCGACGCGACGAGAAACTCTCGGAACTCCAGTAACTTGCGGTCCTTGATTGGATCCCTCCGCCATGCCGACGGGAGAAGCGTGTTTTGAAAATTGCGGTGGCCGCGGAACAACCACTTTGATTCCAAGCCGTCGCTTCCCCACATTGGGTGTGTCGGACTAATCCGACCTAGAAACTCCGCGGCATCCTTGCATCGGATGCGCTCAATTGCTGAGTTTGTTGGCTCGCTCATAACTCTGGTGTCCTCCAGCCGCATCGCCCTACGACGAAACTCCATCATCTTGCCCAATTGAGCACCGCACAAGGCGCTGGTAGAGTGAATGTCGCGGCTGGAGCATTCCACCTTGTCCCCTCACCCCCCACGATCGACCGCTGTTTGAATTCGATGTCGATTGTGGGGGAGAGGGAGTTGTCCAATCCCGGTATGACGGGTCGCGTCGCGTGGCATGCCACGACCAGCGGAACCAGCGGAAGCGGCGAGACACTGCCCCGCAGGGGCGAAACATGACAGCCCAGGGCAGAGCGCAGCGCCGCCCTGGGTTTGCGAATCGAAGAGTCCGGAAGCCCTGAAAGGGCGACACAACACACCGACGACGTTGCGAGTTCAGTCCCACAGATACCGCTCATCGAACTTCACCCGATGTCGGCGCAGCAACGCGCGCAACTCGTCCTGAAACGTCCTGCGACGATGATGCGCTTCCTGCCGTTGAATATACGTGCGCACCTGTGGCACGTTGGATTGGCTCACGGAGAACGCCGAGTACCCGGCCTGCCATTGAAAGTCCTTGTTGCCGCTGCCTTTGGCCGACTTCATCCATTTGGAACTCGACTTCTTCACTTCCTCGACGATCTCCGCCAACGCGATGTTCTTCGACAGCGAGAACAGTGCGTGCACATGATCGGCCACGCCGCCAATGACGATCGCCGGGCAGTCGAGCTTGCGATAGATGCCGGCCTGATAGGCGTAGAGGCCATCCTGCACATCGGAGATGATCCACGGCTCGCGGTGCTTCGTGCTGTAGACGAGGTGAATGAGATTGTGGACCAGCGATTGCGACATGGATCAACTCCCGAAGCGTTGTACCGCCCTTTCAGGGCTTTTGTTTGATGCACCATTCCCGACCCAGGGCGACGCTGCGCTTTGCCCTGGGCTGTCATGTGAAGCCCCTTGCGGGGCACTCAGAGTTTGTATCAACTGCACGATATCAACTCGAAAGACTGCGGTTTAAGCTCGGGAATTGAGTGAGCCTGTCGGCGGTGGTAGAGTGGATGTCACGGCTGGAGGACTCGGTTCATGCCCCTCACCCCGGCCCTCTCCCCCACGATCGACCGCTGTTTGAATTCGATGTCGATTGTGGGGGAGAGGGAGTTGTTCACTCCCCAGCCGTTCGCACTGGCCTTTCGCGTCATATGCACCTCTTCCCATCACTCCCGCGACTCACACGCCGCACCGTGCTGACGGCCGGGGCGATGGCGGGCGTGGGGGCGGTGACGGGGCAGGCGCGGTCGGCTCAGGCGAGGGGATCGGAATCAACGGGATCGTTCGGCCGGGCGAAGCGGTGTCTGCTGCTGTACCTCACGGGTGGGCCGCCGCATTTGGATACGTTTGATATGAAGCCCGAGGCTCCGAGTGAGATTCGGGGGGAGTTGTCGCCGATCGCGACATCGGCGGCCGGTGTCGATATTTGCGAACTGTTTCCGCTGCTCGCCCGCGAGGCGCATGAGTATTGTCTCGTGCGATCGGTGACGCATGATGATCGCACGCACAACTCGGCCAGTTATGCGATGCTGACGGGGCATGTGCATCCGCTGGCGAATTGTCCGACCGCGCTGCTCGTGCGGCCGACGCCGGATGATCATCCGTTTCTGGGCTCAATGCTGACGGCCTATCGCGGTCACAGTCCGCTCACATGTGTGTCGCTGCCGGAGTACATCAAGGATGCGAACGTCAACGACTATGTCGGGCAGGAGTCGGGCTTCCTTGGCCCGGCGTATTCACCACTCGTCGTCGAAGCCGACACGGCACGCGAGAACTTCCGTCCGCCGGAACTCGTGCTCAAGAGCGGCGTCGACACACTGCGTTTCGAACGGCGCGTGGCACTGCGCGATGCCCTCGATTACTTCGACGTGACGGCGCAACCGGTGGTGGATGCGGATGATCGCTTTTCGCAAGCCGTCAGTTTGTTCGGGTCAAACCATGTGCAGCAGGCATTCGCGTGGGAGTCGGAGTCTGCATCGATTCGCGAAGCCTACGGCCAGCATCTATTCGGCAAGAGTTGTCTTCTCGCGCGCCGGCTGTTGGAGGCAGGCGTCACGCTGGCGACGGTCTATTGGCATTACGAAGGGCCGGACGATTCGCCCGTGTGGGACACGCACTGGAACAACTTCCAGCATCTGCGTGAGCGACTCATCCCGCCAGCCGACCTGGCGATCTCGGCCGTGCTGCGCGACCTGCGTGAGCGCGGCATGCTGGAAGACACGCTGGTCGTCGTGCTGTCGGAATTCGGGCGCACGCCGCGAATCAATAGCGAAGCGGGTCGCGATCACTGGGCCGGCTGCCAGAGCGTGCTCTTGGCCGGCGCGGGGATCGTCGGTGGCAGCGTGTATGGCTCATCCGACCGCATCGGCGCCTATCCCGCGTCGAATGCCGTTGCGCCGGTCGATATGGTGGCGACGATCATGCATGCGCTGGGAGTCGCGGACGACTTCGATCTGCACGACCGCGCCGGCCGTCCGGTGCGAGCCTGCGTGGGGCAGTCGCTCACGCAGTTGTGGAGTGGATGAGAGTCAATCGCGGCACGTTCTCGATTCAATTTGTGCCCGTATTCAGTTCCTGAACGAGCAACGGTATCGCGACGTCCAGGTTTCGCTGGTAGATCCAGGCGAAGAGTCTGCCGATGACCTGCGTCCCGAAGCCTGTTGCCGCCACGACGAAGATGATCCTTGTGCGTGACGGACTCAACGCTTCGAACTGATGATCGTAGTCGACCGTCAACCAGAGGAATCCGCCGACCCATCGCCAACTTCGATGAGGATGGAACTCGGTCATCGTGAACGTGGACTTGATGCCATTGCCAAGATGAATGACGCCCGTCGAATTCGGTCTGATTTCTCCTGGCGGTGATAGTTCGATCTTGCGGATGTGGCGGGCCCAGCTTGGCCACTGCTCGACGTTGGCGAGATGACGCCACGCATCGTCGATGCCTCGCTCCACAATGAACTCACGTCGCAGCAGCGTCAGCATGCGGGTTATGTTTCTCATTTTCGATTGTGAAGGGGAGTCCTATTCTGTCCATCAATCCGACTGCTGCCTACTGCCAACTGTGTGTGCATCTCACAAGTCGGTAGATCCCCTCTCCCCCGCCAAGTGCTCTCCACAAAATGCGATGAACCAGCGGGGGAGAGGGTGAGGGTGAGGGGCGAACGCAGCGGATGCCCCCTCACCCCGGCCCTCTCCCCCACGTTGAAACGCTTTCACGAATCAAGCTCTGCAGTGGGGGAGAGGGAGAACCGAATCTACCGACTTTCTTGACGCACACACCTCCCAACTCCAGTTCGTTCAATTACTGCCAATGTCTCCTCCTTTCCGCTACCATCGCGGCATCGTTCGACTTCCTGACTCACACCTCAGAGACCGCTATGAACGCTCGCACCGCGCTCGTCTTGACTGCCGCCGCCCTGTGTTTCGTCGGCCCTTCCACCAAGGTCGCATCGGCTGAGACGCCGCTCAACGAACTCACGCCCGCCGAGGAACGCGGAGGGTGGAGACTGCTGTTCGACGGCGAAAGCCTCGATCAGTGGCGGAACTATCGCAGCGACACCGTGAGCGCCGGCTGGGTGATCGAAGACGGCATCCTCACGCGGGCTGCCGACGGCGCGGGGGACATCATCACGATGGAACACTTCGGGGCCTTCGAGCTGCAGATCGAGTACCGCATTTCGCAGGCAGGCAACAGCGGCATCATGTATCACGTCACCGAAGAGGCCGACTCGTCCGGCTGGTCGGGGCCGGAAGTGCAATTGCTCGACAACGAGCACGGAGCCGACCCGCAGAAGTCGGGCTGGCTCTATCAGCTCTATCAACCGGTGAAGCCCGAGTGGGCGATTCGTTTCGAGAGCCAGGTCGGCATCATCAGTCCCGATAACATCGATGCCACGCGACCCGCCGGCGAATGGAACCACATCTATCTGCGAATTGATCCCCGCCAGAGCGAAGTCTGCATGAACGGCGTGAGCTACTACTACTTCGTCGAAGGGAGCGATGACTGGAACGCCCGCGTGGCCGCGAGCAAGTTTGCCGAAGTCCCCACGTTCGCCGCCGCAGCCGAGGGCCACATCGCCCTGCAGGACCACGGCGCGGAGATTTCGTTTCGCAACATCAAGATTCGCGAGATCGCCGACGATGGCAGCGTGCCGGAGCCGATCGACGGTGTGCTGCCGTTGAAGGGCGACTTCGCGTTTCCCGCGATCACGTGGGAAGGTTGGGAACCGGTCGATGAGGCCGGCCGGTTCAATCCGCCGCTGCGGCCGATTCTCATCACACATGCGAACGACGGCAGCAATCGCATCTTCGTAGTCGATCAGAGCGGCATGATCCACGTGCTGCCGAACGACCCGGCGGCCACCGAAGCGAAGCTGTTCGCCGATCTGCGTGACCGCGTCCATCACTTCAAGCTCGATGACGAAGAAGGCGTGCTGGGGTTTGCGTTCCATCCGAACTATGCGGAGAACGGCCAGTTCTACTTCTACTACAGTCCCGAGTCGGTGCCGCGCGGAGCGTGGCTGTCGCGCATGACTGTCTCTGACGATCCCGATCGGGCCGACATGGGAAGCGAAGTCGTGCTGATGAAACTGGAGCAGCCGTTCGCCAATCACAACGGCGGACCGATGGACTTCGGCCCCGATGGCTATCTCTATGTCGGCATGGGAGACGGCGGCGGCAGGAACGACCCGCTCGGCCTCGGCCAAGCGCGGACGTCACTCATGGGCACCGTGTTTCGCATTGATGTCGATCATCAGGAAGATGGGCTGCCTTACGCGATTCCCGATGACAACCCGTTCCTGAACGAGCCGGGAGTGCCTCCCGAAGTATACGCCTGGGGCATCCGCAACCCGTGGCGAATCGAGTTCGATGACGAGACGGGCAACTTGTGGCTGGCCGACGTCGGTCAGGATTTGTGGGAAGAGATCGACATCATCGAGCGCGGCGGCAACTACGGCTGGAGCGTGCGCGAAGGAAGCTACGCCTTCGGCAACGCACCGGGAGCGTCCGATGTCGAGGCGATCGATCCGGTCTGGCAGTACGACCACCGCATCGGCAAATCGATCACCGGCGGCTGCGTCTATCGCGGCACGCAGTTCCCCGAACTCGTCGGCCACTATCTCTACGGCGATTTCGTCACCGGCAAACTCTGGGCTCTGCACTACGACCAGGAGACGGGCGAAGTCATCCGCAACATGTCGATCCCCTGGAGCGGCCTCCCGGTTCTCGCGATCGGCGAAGATGAACAGGGAGAAATCTACATCACGACGCCGGCGCAGAACGGTCAGGGGATTTACAGATTGGTGCGGGAGTGAAACGGATCACCGAGGAACAAAGCGATGCGACCGGTCGATGAGCACAAGTTACTACGTGAGTTTCAACGGTACCTCGAGAAACCCGGGTACGGCATGCGAACCCAGTTCTACTGCGCCATTCTAATGATCGCCGTGGGAGCATTGTTTTTAAGCACGTCGTTGTTGTCCGCACAAGACAGGGTGGCAAACGACATCCTTATGCAATTGGTTGGCCATCTGGGCGGATTCCTGTGTGGCATTGGCGGAGTCCTGTGGACGGCATCACGCCATTTCACAGTGATCGGCCCTCATATTTCGCTGGACTCCATTGAGAAGAGGATCGAGGAACTCGAATCGTAACATAGGTCTATGATTCAGCACCGACGATACCTCGATCTCTGGTTCGCCGCCTTCCCCGTGTGGTCGACGGCGTTTTATGTCTGGTTCTTCTGCCTGATCATTCCCGCGGGCGGGCATGTGTCGCCCTTCGAGAATCCAGAAACGCCCCGGTACATCTCATGGCCGATGTTTGGACTGGCGGCCGTCTGCCTGGCACTGGTGATGGCGACTTTCCTGGGGACCGCCTTTCTGCTCGAGAAGCGCATGCCCGGCGACTCGCGGCGGTGGGGGTGGATCCTGCTCGCGCTGGTCATTCCGCCGTTGGGCTGTCCCCTCGCGTATTTTCGAACCGCGACTGAATCGACGCAGTCGCAAAGCGACGGCCTGTAGAAGAACGTGCGGCTCTGACGAAACATCAGTACGCCACCTGCGCCGGGATGCGGGCGCAGAAGGCGACGCCGTCTTCGGAGATGCCCACAAGGTCG
>JANNSB010000148.1:0-7996 GCA_031402175.1 Planctomycetaceae bacterium | reverse complement strand
GCCTCCTTTCATGCCCACACTCATGCAACTCACGCGGCGGGTGGCCCCGATAGCTTGGCTATCGGGGACGACGAAGTCGGTGGGAGGTCATTGTTCACGCGCCCTCTGGCGAGCATGTCGTTTGATGGCACACCTCGTTTGTGCGACCTCCCACGGCTACCGCCGCCCTGAAAGAATCTTTCAGGGCCACCCGAGAAATCTCACATGCCCGTCGCTGACGCTTCCGGCTCTGAAGCTGGCCTACTCCAGCGAAATCACATGCCCGCTCATCCGCTCATAGCCAGCCTGCGTGATGAGGTAGTTGTGTTCGATCCGCATGCCGCCGATGCCTTTTTCGTAGGCACCGGGTTCGAGGGTGATGACGTCGCCGGCGACGAGCACGTCGTCGCTCTCGGGCACCAGAATCGGCGGTTCGGGATGCGCGAGGCCGATGCCGTGGCCGGCGTGGTGCGTGAACAACTCGGCCCGTCCCGCTTCGCGATAGGGTGAGGCAGCGGCGGCATGCACGTCGCGGGCGCGAACTCCGGCCCGCAACGTTTTCTCGGCGCGCTCCATGCCTGCCTGGCAGAGCGCGAACATGTCGCGAATCGCCTGTGAGGGCTGGCCGACGCTCATCGTGTTGGTGAAGTCGCTGCGATAGCCGTCGAGGACGATCGAGTAATCGAGGATGAACAGGTTGCCGTTCTGAAGGACCAGTCCCGCGGGCAAACCGCCAGCCTTGGGGTTGTCGGCCGTCGTGACGCGAAAGTCGCCGTAGACCAGCCCAGGCCGACCAGCCGCCGCGAGGGCGGCGTGCTGCACTTCGAGATAGATTTCGAACTCGCTGACGCCGGGCCGCAGAATCTCGCGCAGTCGAGCCATTCCCGCATCGCCCCCCTTCATGCAGACGCGGAGCAGTTCGATCTCATCCGGCTCCTTCGCTCGCCGCAGCGAACGCAGGATCGTCCCCAGGTCGAATGAGTCGGCGGCCCCTTCTTCCTGCTCGACCGAATAGCGAACCTCGGCTCCTTCCAACGCCGCGAGCGCGCCGCAGGGAAGCCATTCGGCCTCGATCAGTCCGGCCCGTCCCTTGAGTGTGCCGGCGACCTGCCGCAGCGCGTTGAGCAGGGCGTGATCGCGATTGATCACCGAATGCTTGTGGTCGTACCACGCCCCGATCGACTCGCGATCGACAAACGGATCGTGAGCGGCCGACCGGATGGCGAAGTTGTCCCCCAGCAGCGTCGTGCCGTTGTTGCGTTCGAGCAGCAGCCAGCCCCGCTCGCCGCCGGAGAAACTGAGCGGCTGCACCCAGAAGTTGCACAGGTACTGCACATGCCTGGGGTCGGCCACGAGAAGCCAATCGACATCCTGCGGGACCGCGGCCCAGAGACGCTCCTGACGACGGCGGCAACCTTGTTGAGTGAGCATGAATGTTTTCGATCAGGTGGTTAAGAACGGTTCAATGCCATTCCGCGAGGCACGCGAATTCTTAGTCGGACGGCGGGGTTAAACCCCGCCGCTCATGTGGCGATCCCCGGCACTGGATACGCCCTCGCAAACTCGGCGATCTCACCGCGAATGGACTTCAGGCCTGCGGGCTGGTCGGCAACCTTGGCCGCCTTCAGAATCCATTCGCCCACCTTGCGCATCTCGGCTTCCTTCATCCCGCGCGTGGTGAGGGCAGCGGTGCCGATGCGGATGCCGCTGGGGTCGAGCGGCTTGCGTTCGTCGAACGGAATCATGTTCTTGTTGACGGTGATGCCCGCTTCATCCAATGCCTTCTCGGCGATCTTTCCCGTGAGGCCGATGGATGTGATGTCGCAGAGCATCAGATGATTGTCAGTGCCGCCCGAGACGAGACGCACGCCGCCTGACTGCAAGGTCTCCGCCAGAGTCCTGGCATTGGCAACGATCTGGCGTGCGTAGTCCTTGAAGCTAGGCTGCAACGCTTCGTGAAAGCAGACCGCCTTAGCCGCAATGATGTGCATCAGCGGCCCCCCCTGCAGACCGGGGAAGACCATCTTGTCGAGATCTTTCGCGAATTCTTCGCGGCACAGCACCATGCCGCTGCGCGGGCCGCGGAGGGTCTTGTGTGTCGTAGTCGTCACGAAGTCGGCCACTTCACACGGATTGTTGTGCACGCCGCCAGCCACGAGTCCCGCGTAGTGGGCCATGTCGACCATGAACGTCGCTCCGACCGACTTGGCGATCTCGGCAAACTTGGGATGCGGGATCTCGCGAGGATACGCGCTCGCGCCGGCGACGATCACCTTGGGCCGATGCTCTTTCGCCAGCGCGGCGACCTGATCGAAGTCGATGCGATGGTCATCCCTGCGGACCCCGTAATGCACCACGTTGTAGAGCTTGCCAGAGAAGTTGAGATGCATGCCGTGCGTCAGGTGTCCGCCGTGAGCGAGGTCCATCGCCAGCAGCGTGTCGCCGGGGTTCATCATGGTCATGTAGACCGACATGTTCGCCTGCGAACCGGCATGCGGCTGCACGTTGGCGTGCTGCGCGCCGAACAGCTTGCAGGCCCGGTCGCGGGCCAACGACTCGACGACGTCGACATGCTCGCAGCCGCCGTAGTACCGCCGGCCGGGATACCCCTCGGCGTACTTGTTCGTGAGAACAGTACCGGCCGCTTCCTGAATGGCGGCGGATGTGTAATTTTCGGAAGCGATCAGTTCGAGGCCGTCGATCTGGCGTCGTTCTTCGGCCCGAATCGCCTCGGCAATTTGAGGATCAGCAGCAGTCAATGCGTTCAATGCGGACATGAGTTCAGGTCTAGCTCAATGGAATTGGACAGCGATCAAGTCGAGGGCGAATCGTATCGCCCGGCCGGAAGAGATTGAACCGAATGCCGATAGTGGCTCCGCGAAAGTCGCGTTGGCTCTTCGAGACTCGCTGCTTGTCGGAACGTCGTGTGAATCGTAGCAAGGACCATGCTACAGTCCCGCGTCCAACTTCATTCCTGCGCTACTTTCGCGGAGAGGCTATCAGTTTTTGTAGCCGTGTCTGTCCCCAGACACGGGGCAACGCGCGTGGATGTCATCCGGTCGTCGAATCACAACAGGGGGCGGATCGTCTCCTTCGGTCTCGGCGGCTGGGGACAGCCGCCGCTACTTTTGCGGAGCGAAAGGCGACGAACCTGATGAATCGCATCCACCCTGATCGCTCGCTCATCGCGCTCGGCGTGCGTCAACCCTGGGTGGAACTCATCCTGCGCGGCGTCAAGACGATCGAGGTTCGCACCGTCGCCACGAAGATTCGCGGGCCGATCTATCTCTACTCGTCGAAGATTCCCTCGACGCTGGATCAGGCCGCATCGGCCGCAGAGCTACATGGCCTCGACGTGGATGAACTCTGCTACGGCCAGCTCGTGGGCACTGTCGAGATCGTCGATTGCCGACCTCTGATCGATCGCGATCTGGAAGCGGCCTGCCTCAGCGAGCCGCTCTCGGGGAAGCATTACACGTGGTGCCTGGCGAATCCGTTGCGACTGGAGTCGCCACTCGACGTGCGATACCTACCCTATGGAGTCTGGTTCTACCCGTTTCAGCGGCGAGGCGGGGGCGAGAAGCGCCGGAGCCGGAAGCGTTAGCGACGGCTGGCGACGGCGAACGACTAGGCCTTGCGATAACCCAGCGACGCCATCACGGCATGTAGTTCTTCGAACGTGATGAACCGCCGGCGGTGACGCAACTTGTACTGGTCGACAGCTTCGGCGAGTTCCTTCACTTCGGGACGAGTGCCTTCGCGGCCATCGGCGAACTGCCGGCGCTCGACTCCGGGTGGGCCGTCGTACTCGGACTGGCGGCGATCAACAAAGTTTGCGGTGTTTTCGATTACTGCCTGCATCGCTCGCTCCAGAACTGGAGTTAGGAGGTGGGAGAGAGCCCGAAAGACTGTCCATCATCGAACACTAACTCACCGATTGAAGGACGCTCTGCGACGCTTACGTGGATTGCGAGAATCACAGCTTCGGGGTATCGATTGTGCCGAGGCTACCGGGTGAACGGCAGTCCAACGTATTGGAACCGGCCAGGAGCGTGCCTCATTCAGCAGACACAGCCTGCGGACGGGTCGGTGCGGGGGTGATCTCTCCGCCGAAGATCGTCGCTTCGCCAAGTTCGGCCTGGAGGACCGAATGCTCGCGGTTCTCGCGGGCAATCACGTCGACCAGCGTCGCCGTGCTCGAACCGGCAACCGTCAGGCCCGCCCGACCGTTCTGCTCGCAGGTAACTTTGCTGATGGTAATGCCGTAACATCGATCATGAACATTGATGCCATCCAGCCGGTAGTGCCGCACCACGAGGTCGTGAATCTCCACGTCGTGCACATCGAGCAGCGTCAGGCCGACTTCGTCATCCGCCAGGGAAAAGGGGAGATCGGGCGGGTATTCGATGCTTGGCGACTTGTAATAGATCGCCCCCTGCCACAGGCACCAATAGCCTTCCGGCAGTTCGGGAAGGGTCTCGGCCTCGTCGGTACCAGGAACTTCAGGGACCGGAGTTTCGGCCCGCAGCAGCAGGGCGTGCCCTTTGCGGAAGGGGGTGATCTTCCACAGGTCGACGCCGACGATCGTCCAGGTCTCAGGCAATATCGGCTTTGAACCTGAAAGCACCGCCCCGTTTCCCATAATGCGAAACGGCGTGATCTCAGTCCCGCTGTGCCGCTCCCCAATCAGCGTAAAACAGCCGTAATAAGGAGTGTCGTTGTTCACCAGCGAAACCGTGTCCCCGCGCCGGACAAGCTGCAGTGCCCGCTCCAACGAGCGCACCGGTCCATCGGCGGCGTTGGTCGGTTCGGGGGCGCGACCATTCAGCCGATTGTCCCCTGTGCGGCTATTGACGTAGATGATGCCCGCCTGCGTCTCGCCGGCAAGTACAGAGAGCGCAACCGACCCTAGCAGGATCAGAACGATCCGGCAGTCAATCGGGCGGTGCGTGGATTGAGCCATGGGACTTGATGGATGGGCGCAGGCTCGACCCGATGGGGGGCTAGCCTCCACATGATTCATCGAAAGGGGACCGTTGTCCAATGCATGTCCAATCGTCATACACGGAATATCGCAAACAAACGGGTCAAGGGGTATCGATTACATAAACTGGCTTGTCGAGTCGGCCTGCAAGAATTGCCGAAATCGATCGAAGTTGCGTGCACCACCCATTTAGCCCCCGGGGTAATTACCCCTCATGCGATCTTTGGTTTCTTCCGAGAGCGGGCGGGGCGAGTCGTCGCTGATGCAGACGTGTTCAGCGCCACGGCGGCGCGAATGAGCGATTTGAGCGCCTGTTCATCGATCTCGTCCCCTTCGTGGATGTCGATGGTCCCGGCGCGCCGAGTGTTGCCTTCGAGGCTGGAGTTGAAGAGACCCGCAGGGTCCGCCAGCGAGGCGCCCTTGCCGGAGCACCCAAGGCCGCAGCCGCGTCCCACTGCTGGAACACGACGGCAGATAGGACACTGTCAGCAACCTCGACCGGTTGCCAGCCGAGTTTATACAGCAAGGAGAACAATGCCTGCGCATTCCAAGGCCGCTTTCGGAGCTGTTTGAGAATAGGTGGTATGCATCGGTCGTCACGAACCAAAGCCAGCAACTCAATGGCTCGCGACTCGCTCACCCCAGAACCTTTCTTGACGAGCGCGTCAATCGACTTGTCGACGATTCGTGCGGCCGGAGGTGTTTGTCTCCAGTGCGCATCGATCTCCTCCAACGAATGGGACATCGCGTCGAAGTCAGATCCGTATGCTTCGCACAGGGCCGCCAAAAGAGACTCCACAGCTTCCAAAACCGATGCGCCGGCAGCCTCCTGTTGAAAGATGTGGACGAGCGCCTGCGCAGCCTCGGCCGGAAGTGAGGGAACGGTTCTCCATTGGCTGAATTGGCCAGCTTCGCTCATGTCGATCTGATGCCCCCCGACACTAGAGTTCTTGACCACATAACGTAGGAGTGGAATCGCGGATACTGCCTGAAGCCTGCCAAGCGCCTCGATGGCCGCTCTAGCCAAGAATGCATCCTTGGATTCGATCAATGATCTCTGCAAAATCTCCTCCAACGGGGCAACACCTCGCTCGTCGCCGATTCTTCCTAGCGCTTCAGCTGCGAGTTCTTTGCAGTTCCGGTTGCCTGCATTTAGGCAGCGAGCAAGCGAGGGGACAGCCGCCGCACCAGAGCGCATCAGGTTATCCCCCGCTCGTTTCCGCGATTCGGGTGTTCCATTCCGCAGCAACCAACCCCACCAAACGACCTTCAGCCATTGAAGCATTGGCTTCTCCGCGGGCCGAACTTGTACTTCTCTCAACAATGAGCTTTGAGAATACGTCGCGCAGTCATCATCGTCAATTTGACGGCACGGCCGGTGATGCCTCAAATGCGCCGCGTGGCGGGTGCGCACTGCGGAGCAGAGGCGCCCGTGACGCGCGGTTCGAGGGGCTTCCGTTTCACGGTGCGCCCCCGCCACCCGACGCGAGCAACAGAACAAGTGCTACTTCAACTGGCAGCCGCCTTTTTTCTGGATTGATCGCTTAGAAAAACGATCGGTGACAAACCGAAGTATTCACCGAGTTTGAAGGCGTTTTGTTTGCTGATGCCTCGTCGTTGAGCCAAGACATTGCTGAGGGTTGCGGTGGGAATCCCCGTCGCTTTGGACACGTCCGCCGGCTTGATGCCTTTGGTCTTCAACAGTTTCGCCAGCATCTCCGCGGGTGCGACTTCGGGAGTCGGGTACTTACGGGACTCGTACTTCTCAATCAATGTTGCGAGCACTTCGATCAGCAAGCTGCGCGCTGCATTGGGACGGGGAACCATCAACTTCTCAAGCGTCGCGAGAGCCTGCTCATACGCTGCCTGCGAGCGAATCGGCTGGGGCGAATACTTCGTCAACAACTGGCGATATTCAGTCGCGGTGCTCACTTCTTCTTTTCCCTTTTTGGCGGATGCAATCCTTGCACCATTTTTTCTTGTCGTAGGTCGGCGCCTCCGCACCCGCCGCTCACATCCGTTCCCCCGGCAATTGGCTGGCTTGCTTCACCCAGGCGGCGAATTGAGTTTCGTCGAATCCCGGCGCGCCGGGATCCTCATGGATGTCGAGGTAGCGCACTTCCTTCTGCTTGGACTCGCCTGGGGGGAGAGGACGCAGGGACGTGCCGCGGAAGAAAGCCACCTTGATGTACTTCGTGAAGACATGGATGCCGAGGAACCAGCCCTGCCCCTCGACGCCGTACAGCGGCGAGTTCCATTTGACCGCCTTGTGCACGCCGGGGACCGTGCGCACGATGATCGCATCGAGGCGCTTCCCGACATCGCACTTCCAGCCCGGCATGGCCGCGATGTAGGCCTGCACGGGGGCATCGCCGTAGGCCTTCGCGATCTGAGGGTTCCCGCCCGAGAGGAGCACGACGCCCTTCTCATTCTTTTGCATCTTGGTCGGCTTGGCTTTCGCGCCCTGCTTCGGCGGGGACTTGGACTTGGTGACCGACTTGCGTGGCTTGCTTGCGCGCGAGGTGCCCTTGGGCTTCGACTTGCTCTCAGTCATCGTTCGTCCCTATTGCTAGGCGTTCCATGTGTATTTGATCGGGTTCGCCGCGCCGCGCTTGCGAAATTTGTCGGGAACGCGCTTACTCACGTACAACCGTTTGATCTCTTCCGGCGCTTCGTGACCGACGAAGCCGAGGCGTCCGGGGACTTCCTCGCGACCCGGGAAGTTTGCCGCCTTCGCCTCCAGCCAGTCATCCGCGACAAACGCACCAACGATCAGCCCCTGAACAGTCGCGAGGATGACCTCTGCCTCCTTCGCCTTAGACCGGCTGATCTTCCATGCGTATCGCGTCGCTTCGTACAGCGACGACTCGGCGGCGCTCCTGTTGACACTGATTAGGTTGTGTGGACATTCATCTTTGACGAAATCAGTGTCTGTGTTATGACGGTGCCGTCACAGCTTGCTCAAGGAGGAGCGAAACTATGCGTCGGCGGCACGAGTTGACGGACGAAGAATGGGCACGCATCGCACCTTTG
>JANNSB010000147.1:0-3925 GCA_031402175.1 Planctomycetaceae bacterium | reverse complement strand
TGGCGTTCAAGATCGCCGGACGGGTCGGCGATTCTCCCGTGATCGGCGCGGGACTCTATGTCGACAACAACGTCGGCACCTGCGGCAGCACGGGTCGCGGCGAAGCCAACCTGCGGGCCTGTTCATCATTCGCGGTCGTCGAACTCATGCGACAGGGGGCCAGTGCGCTGGAAGCCGGGCTCGAAGTAATGCAGCGGATCATCCAGCACACGACCGAACCGCATCTGCTCGATCCCGACGGCAAGCCCGTGTTCGGACTGACGCTCTACATCATGCACAAAGGCGGCGACCACGCCGGCATCTCGCTCTGGGGACCGGCGACGTACGCTGTCGCCGACCGCGATGGGGCGAGGCTCTTGCCGTGTACGCATCTGTTCGAGCGAACGTAGCGGCGTCTGTCCCCAGACGCCGGGAACAGCGGGTATCGCGATCTTCTTCGCTGAACCTCAGCGACCAGGTTTCGTCGTTCGGCCTCGCCTCCGCGTCTGGGGACAGACGCGGGTACGGTACGAAAGGCGACTATTGAATCACACACCGGAAACCCACCGCATCGTTCTTGTCTTCGCGCTCGAATGGCTGCCGAGAGCGGCTGCGGAGATCGACGTAGGTGTCGCGCCAGGAGCCGCTCTTGAGGACGACTTGCGTCGCACCATCGTTCGACCGCGCACTGCCGTCGCCAGGCGCGCCCTCGTGGGAGTCGTACCAGTCGTCGAGACAGAACTCCGAGAGATAGCCGTGCATGTCGTACAGGCCCCAGGGATTGGGCTGGAGCGCGCCGACCGGCGGGTCGTTCCCCGCGGCATTGCCGGTGTGCCAGCCGTAATCATCGAGAACGCTGGCTTTGTCTTCCTCGTCCCCCGCAGCGCGGGCCTCGTCGCCGAAGGAGTAGGCTGTGTCGGTGCCTGCCCGGCAACAATACTCCCATTCGACTTCACTCGGCAGGCGGACCACCTGATCCTCTGTAATCAGTTCACGCTCGCGCAACATGGAAGTGGCTCGCTCGCAGAATGTGACGGCTTCGCTCCACGTCATCATCTCGACGGAGTTTCGCAGCCCCTTCCACTTGCTGGGATTCACTCCCATCACCGCTTCGTAGAGGTTCTGCGGGATCTCGTAGGTTCCCATCTCGAATGAGTAGTCGAATCGCACCGTCGTCGCAGGTTCGGCATGCGGGACATCCTGCCCGCCGAACGTGAATTCCGCGGGGAAGCCTTCCTCGCCCGGATGAATGGCGACGAATTCACTGCGAAAAGTGGCGAGCAGTTCATCAAGCGTCAGCACGGCATCATCCGCAGGAATTGTCGATGTGGAGGACACCAGGACCGCGAGCAGAACGAGAGGTCTCAATGGGTTATGCCGCATAATTGGAACTGTCTCGCTGACGCTTCGGGTTGCCATGCCTCAATCGAGGTACTCGTAGAAAACATTCCTTTGCCGCGGAGTGTAGCCGGTCTCGGTAATGCAGCGGCGGATCGTTTCCAGCGACAGATGAAACACCGTGCCGGCCTGGGCGACGACGTTTTCCTCGATCATCAGGCTCCCCATGTCGTTCGCACCGAACAGGAGCGCGAGCTGACCGATTTTTTCGCCTTGAGTGACCCACGATGACTGAATGTTCGGAATGTTGTCGAGATAGAGCCGCGAGACGGCCTGCGTCTTGAGATACTCGAACGCGCCGGCCGGTGGCAACTGCGTCATGTCGACGCCGCCATTGCGACCTTGCTCGGCATCGCGTCCGAACCAGGGCGCGGTCTCCGGCGGCTGATGGGTCCAGCAGATGTAGGCGGTGAAGCCGCCGGTCTCATCCTGCAAGTCGCGCAGGCGGGAAAGATGTTCGATCCGCTCGGCCAATGTTTCGACGTGGCCGAACATCATGGTGCAGGTGCTGCGTCCGCCGAGTTCGTGCCAGACGCGGTTCACTTCGAGCCAGCCTTCGGTGAGCACCTTGCCGCGCGTCACCAGCTTGCGGACGCGGTCGACGAGAATCTCTCCGCCTCCGCCGGGCAGACTGCCGAGGCCAGCAGCCTTCAATCGCTGCAAGACATCTTTCAACGGCAGCTTCGACACTTTGTGAAAGTGCCACAGTTCCGGCGGGCTGAAGCCGTGAATGTTCACGTTTGGGAAGTGCTGCTTCATCCCGCGCAACAGGTCTTCGTACCATTCCAAGGGCAACTGCGGATGCAGCCCTCCCTGCAGCAGAATCTGATCGCCGCCGAGATCGACGGTTTCCTGAATCTTCTGGTAGAGGACTTCTTCCGTCAGCACATACGCCTCGGCATGTCCCACCGGCCGATAGAACGCGCAGAAATCGCACACCGCCGCGCACACGTTCGAGTAATTGATGTTGCGGTCGATGTTGTACGTGCGGAACGGCTCGGGATGCAGCCTGCGGGTGACGGCATCGGCTGCCTTGCCAATGGCGGCCAGGTCGTGCGATTCGAGCAGCGCCACGCCTTCGTCGCGAGACAACCGTTCGCCCTCGACCGCCTTCCGGAGGATGTCGTGAACCATCGATTGGCGGGAGAGAGTCGCGATCATTGAACGTAAAGAGGCAGTTGGCAACGGGGAGAAAGTGGCGTTCGATCCGATTGATAGGGTCAATCTTAGGGCGATTGCCGTGCTGCAACAACGACCGCCCAGCCTTGGGAATCGCCGTGAGCCACACACGATTCAAGTACCCTGAACCGCGGCAGGCAGAGTCGGTTGAATAGCCGGATTCGCAACCTCGGCACTCGGGCAGAAATTCACGCTGCGAAGGCGTGGCTTTGCCCTAACCATCGAAACATCGGCAGCGATTATTGACCGCGAACAGTTCATCGAGATGAGCTTCGACTGCCGTCGCGGTCGATTCATTCTTCGACGTAATAGTATCCGATAATCACGCCGGCTCCTGTGGTCACTACGTAAATCATGCCCTCGCCGAGCACTACCGCCGGGTTGGTAACGCTGGTGCTGTAGCGGATTCCCTTGACGACACTGCCTTGTGCCACCGATTCCGCGAGAGACTCCTCGAAGGCCTTGAAGATCCGCGAGTTGTTGTACAGGGTTCGATGAACTGTTCGACCGAAAGGCGAGCTGGGCATCAACGCCCGGCGTGCCCCAGCTAGGCGTACGTCAGTAGATCGAGCCGATCATTCGATGATCTCCGTTCCCCAGATAACTCCAGTGCCGAAAATGATTACTTCAGCGATAGCGACTGGGATGTTCGTCACGCCGCCGCCATAGATGACGCCCTTCGTCAAGCTGCCCGTCCCGACTGTTTCCGCGAGGCCTTCTTCAAAGAACTTATAGAGCCGTGAGTTATTATACAAAGTTTGCCGCGCCCAGTTGAGCGCCGGCGACTTGGGAGTGAGCGCGGAATGCACCCATTCGTGATATAAAGTCTCTGTGAGATCCGTTCCTGACAGCCCGGGTCGAATGGTGACTCTGCCAGTGAGCATACTTGTTTCGCCGAGACTATCGGCGTAATGCATCGGTCCAAACCTCCCTGGAATTCTATTGGGAGCCAATCCGCGCCCAATAATGCCGGGAAGCTGATCGGCGACTACGGCCGAGGTTGCCACTCCCCATGCGGCGCCCACCCACCACGAGTTATTGTAAGCCCCACTGGAACGATTCACCTGGCCGGAGTCGTCGCCAAAGAAGTTTCGCCCCCAGTCGGAAAGATTAAATCCTCCAAATGGCAGACCGATGGCCCAGGAGATCCCGTCGCCGCTGCCAGCCGCGATATTGCTGATGCACTCCCACACATTGGGGGAGATGCCAAGATCCCAGAAGCTCTGGCCGTAGCCCCAAGCCCCGCCCCGATCTGAAAACCCCCAGTTGAACAACCCCGAGGGATCGACTGAGTTCACGGGATCATTGCCCACGTAGGCGTACAGATTCGGCTGCCCGGACTGAAACAGCAACGGGTCTCGTGCCGTCC
>JANNSB010000146.1:0-17347 GCA_031402175.1 Planctomycetaceae bacterium | reverse complement strand
GACGCCTCCATCGAGGCTGGGGGCGGGGAATCGGCCGGGGAATGGATTCTCCGTGGGTACGTCATTCTGCCCGGCTTCAGTCGGGTCGGTTTCGGTATCCGCATCGTCGTCGGATTCCCCGGCTCCATCGTCAGCCTGAACCGTCTGGGTACCGACACTGCTGGAGTTTTGGCAGCCCAGCAGGATCACGGCCGCGAGCAGTCCGCAAAACCATGTCAGGCGGCGACTTGAGGCCCCCATCCAGAATGACGACAGGACTTGCGGAACAGGGGGATGCGGCATCCTCATACACCTCGCTCTTGATGACAGGCGAAACTCATTGCCGGCGGCTGATTGATGAATCAAGCCGTATCAATGATAGGTGTGGATCCCCTCAGCGACAACATCATTGACTCCATTCGCCGCGGGGCGACTGATCTTGCGGTAACTGCAGAATCTGCCGTAGATTGCCGCCCCGTTTCGCCTCGAAAACCGTAGGTGTGGCGAACTCTCTTTGGGCGTGCAGGCAAGGATGCCTCGATGTTGCGAAGCTGGATGCGAATCGCTGCCCGAATTCCCGCAGCCTGTACAGGCTGGCTTTCAGGATTCGGAATCGGAACATGGGCCACGACGATCATCATCGCGTGGACGTTGTCGATGGGAACGACGCTGCCCGTCGTGTCTGCCGCCGTCCTCGTCGGCGTGGCGTGTCTGATCCTGGGATCGGCTCATGCGCATTCGCTGAAGCATCTTGGACCTTGGCGCAACGCGACTTTGGCCATCGGCTTCGCGGGCTGGATCGTGTTGACCCGCGACCTGCCGGAATGGGCATCGTGGTTCTATGCGTGGTGGCCGCTGGAAGTGTTGTCGTCCGAGGGAGTCGCATTCGCCGTCACACTGCCAGTCGCCGCGCTGGTATTCGGTCCACTTCTCTTCGCGATCGGCGCCTGGCTAAGCTCGCAAGTTGATAATGAATCGCAATTGCGCCGCAGAAGAATACTGGGGATTGGTCTGGGGCTGATACTGGCTCCGCAGACCATCCTGTTGTGGATGGGAGCGCGTGCCGTCCTCACCGGCCTGGTCGTCGCGTGTCTCTTGAGAGTCGTTCACGAACTCACGTTGCATACCGAACAGGGCCGCCAGCTGCGTGCTGCCGTTGAATCGTGGTGGCGGGCCCGCTGGCCGCAACCCGCGGCAGTCGCGATGCCCGCCCCGTTCGCTCACTCGCGCAAGGCAATCACCTCGGTTTCCAACAGTCTGGCGAGTGAGAGTGGTTCGCATCGTCATCAACAGCATCCCTTGGCGGGCCGTCAATGGCTCTGGTTCGGAGCGGCCAGCGCCTTGCTCATAGGAGGCAGCATCGCGGCACTCGAACGAGTCTGGTCGCAGTTGTTTCTCGCGCAGATTCAGTGGAGCCTGACCCTGCTGGGATGCCTCTGCATCGGACTTTGTCTGGGCGATGTCGCCGCCTCGATCCGCTGGAAGCGCTCATCCTGGTTGCCCACGCGGTCATACGACTTTCTGTTCGTGGCGACGGGCGTCGCCGGCGTCTTGTTCAGCTATTCGTGGTGGGTCGGCGGACTGCTGAATCTCAACACCTACTGCGAGTCGCCGTCGATCATGGTCGCTCTAAGGACCGCGATCGTGGCCGCGATGGTCTGGCCGCCGGCCTGTCTGCTCGGAGTGCTCTGCCATCGGCCACTTCAAGATGACAGCTCCCGGTTGCAGCGAAGTGAGTTCAGCTGGGTCTGGGTGGCCGCCGGCTACCTGTGCGTTCGCTGGCTCTGTCCCGATCCGAACCTCAGCGGCCAGGTCGTGGTGGCCGGTCTGTTGTTGTGTGCGATCGTGTTTGCCATCCGCTGCGAGTTGCGACCGTGGAAGTCGGTCGCGAAATGGTGGTCGCTGCCGGTGGGATTGACCTGTGCCCTTTTGGTGTTCTCCAGCTATTCATCCGCGGCTTCGTCGCGATTGCTCTTCTCGACTCAAGTGTTTCTCGCGTCGCGCGCGGGCGAGCCGACGAACCTGCTGCCGCAACTTGATGCCACGCGACTGATTTCGACCGTGGAAGGGCGTGAATCGACCTGGACGATCTGGAATCAGCAGGGTTTTCGTATCTCCGTCCGGCGCGACGGCATGCCCCACGGCGCCTTCAGCCGAGACCTGGCGATCTGCCCGCATTCCTCGAACGAAATCGCACCGGCGATTCTGCCGCTGGTTCTGCACAATGAACCGCGATCACTGATGCTGCTGGGGACAATCACGCCTGCATCGCTGTCGGCGTGCACGGCGTTTCCTCTGGAACGAATTACTTGCCTGCTGCGGGATCCCGACTCGCTCGCGCTGCAGCGTGAATTGGCCGCGCTGGCGGTTCAGAAGAATCCGTTCTTCGACGACCGGGTCGAATGCCAGGTGCTCGATCCAGTCCTCGCGATGCGGGCCGCGAATGCGGAACTGCAGGACGTTATCATTTGCCGCGAGGAGTTCTCGGCCACGCCCAGTGACGGCGGCACATTCACGGTCGAGTTCTATCATCACGTCGCCAGACACCTTGATGCACAAGGCATCTTCGCGCAGCAGGTGGACCTCGCCGACTACGGTGCGGCACCTCTCAAGAGCATGCTGGCGAGCTTGCGCTGCGTGTTCCCCTCGGTGATCTTCGTGCACACCTCGCCCGACAAAGGGCTGCTGCTCGCTTCACTCTCCGAACGTCTGTGGCTGGATGAAGACCTCGCGCGTCGAGCAGAAGCTCCACACGTTCGGCGTTTGTGCAGCCAGATCGGTTGGGATTGGTCAGTGCTCTTGAGCCTGACCTCCACGCCGCCGGCGGAAGTGGCCGAAATGTCGATCGGCGTCGCTCCGCTCACGAGCACCGACGGCGGCTTCTTGTGCAGCTTCCCGGTCGAGGTTCTGCGCTGGGCGCCGAAGTCTCACGAAATGCACCGCTCACTGGAACCGCACTCGATTCCCCTCATCGCCTGGCTCGGCCCGGAATCGACGGTCGGGGCTGATGTGTCCCGTCGACTTTCAGACATGACGAAGCAGCGCCAGGTGATTCAGGACCATCCCGATTACTACTGGGCCTATCGGCGTGAACTCAGAGATCTCTTGCAGAAGGAGACGCGCAGTCAGGTCGTGCAAGCCAGCGGCGGCGGACTCGAAAACGGCCTGCATCCCGAGGATCAGCGGCGGCAGGACTATTTCCGCGTCCTCGCGGCGGCGGCCACGCAATCGCAGCCCACCCATGCGGAGATCGCGGAACTGAATGACTTCATGGAGCCTTATGATCCGATGGTGAGCTTCTTCGTGCATCAGGAGATCGCGCACCTATATGACCGCGCCGAGACGCCGCTGGTGCAGGAGCAGTTTCATCATCTCTTGCACTCGGTCTTCTACGGTTCGGGCAATGACCGCGCGGTACGGAACCTCGTGGACTCACTCGAACTGCTGCTGGAGCATCCCGCGCTCATCGAGGACGCACAAGACCGCTTCGACTGCTTCAATGGACTGATGGAACTGCTCAAGTATCGCTGGCAACTGCGGATTCAGACGGTTCAGGCGGCTTCTCGCTTCGGTCCCGTCGACGCGACCCTGAGCCTGCAGGTCGGCGAACGTGTATTGGACGCGATGGATGACCTGCAACTTGAAACGAACGTATCAGCCGAAGACTGGCAGGCCCGCCGCAGAGTGCTGCAGGTGCACTTCATTCATGAAGTCGAAACGTATCGGGATCAGTTGTCACGACGTATCGGGCGCACAGTCGCCGCAATTCCGCCGTCGGAGCCTACAGAAACCGATCAGCAGGAACTTCAAGAGGCCGCTGAATCTGAAGCCGACGATGCCACCGAGGCAGGGCCGATCGAAACCGTATCCGGGCCGCCGGAGGAGACTGTCCAATGATCCAGATCGCCGCTCCATCAGGCACATGGGATGACAAGCTCGATTCGCTGAAGATCACCGTCTTGCTGGGAGGCACATCTGCCGAGCGCGAGGTGAGCCTCGCAGGGGGCCGGGCCATCGCCGTCGCCCTCATAAGCATGGGTCACGAAGTCTTTCTGCTCGACCCGAAAAAGACTGATTGCCTCAAGCACGACTGGTCCGATTGCGATCTGGCGTTCATCGCGCTGCACGGCGCGTTCGGAGAGGACGGGTACATTCAGGCCATCCTCGATCGAGCCGACGTCGTCTACACCGGCAGCGGTTCCGCTTCGTCGCGACTGGCGTTCAGCAAGTCGGCCTCGAAGGTCGCGTTTCGCAGCAAGAGCATCGAGACGCCCGAACATCGGCTGATCTCTCGCGCCGATTCGCTCTATCGTTGCATGGCTGTCGCGAAGTCGATTGGCTATCCGCTCTTCATGAAGCCCGATCGCCAGGGTTCGAGCCTCGGCGTGACGTTCGTGCGGCAGGCGTGCCAGCTAGAGTTCGCCGTCAACAGGGTCTTCGATCTCGACGATCTCGGATTGATGGAACAGGCGATCCCCGGTGAAGAATGGACCGTGGCCGTCATCGATGACGTGGCCTTGCCGCCGATTCACATTCAGACGAAACGCGACTTCTTCGACTATCAGGCCAAGTACGAAGACGACGCGACCTCCTATGAAGTGGTCGATCTCCATTCCTCATCCCGCGCCGCACAACTTGCCGCGATTGCCGTCGACGCCTGCAAGGCTCTCGGCACATCGGGCGTGGCTCGCGTCGACTTTCGGGTCGATCCGGCCGGTCAGCCGTTCGTGCTCGAAGTGAACACCATTCCCGGCATGACGTCGCATTCCCTCGTCCCCAAGGCCGCCGCCCGCATCGGCTGCGACTTCCCGACGTTGTGCACGCACATGATTCGCTCTGCGTTCGCGCATTATGAACGAACTCGGTCGCAGCCTTGTCACGCCGAGCCGTTGCGGAAGGCTGTGTAGTCGCTTTCATTGAGCGCTCGGACGGAGCGTCGTTTGGTTCAATGCAGGGCTTAAGAACCTAGCGGTCAACGCCAGACATCGAACCGCGCACACTTTGCGCGGCCCCTCACTCTTCGCTCCTTTCTCTTCCCCTCTGCTCGCTGCTTGCTACTCGCTGTCTTTCACTCCCTGCTCAAAAAAACGGGCTGGCCGGCCCACGGCGAAGGTCGGTGCGTTCCATGATTGACGCAGTGGCTCGTAGGCTCATGGTTGCAACGGCCAAGTCGTTGTGTGCACACACCCCCGGGAGAAACGGCCTCTACTCCGGTTGGCGGCTCGCTGCAACTCACGCCGACGAATCGTGTCTCACGACCCGCCGAAACGCCATCAGACGGTCACTCGAACCTTCTACCCCCACCGTCGCGGTTGCGCCCGCAGGCTTGAGGCTTGAGGAAGGGATGAGAGTTGTGGGCTTCCGATGATCCCCTCTCCCCGACGATGTACGTGTCATTGATTGGCCACAGTTCTCACTGAGGGAGAGGGAGTGGTTCCTCAATGCTGGACGCTAGCCGTGGGAGGTCGTGACATCGCGCCCCTCGCTGCTTGCGCCTGAAATTCTTGATCAGCATTCGACCCATTCGATCGGCACCCCCGCGGTGCGTCACTCAAGATACCGGCGTGCCGAACTCCATCGCCAGTTAACTGCCTACGGCACCCATCCGGCTTGGCGATGCGGCGCATGTCAGACATTGATGGGGGCAATCGTCGCTGCATGGCTTGCTGGTCGCCATGGCGACCAGCTTCGCGACGGTGTTCACGTTCCTCATTGTTCCGACGCCGGCGGAAAGCTTTAATTTCGCTTTGCCCAGACAAAAATGTCTGGGCCACCGGTAGGTTTTAGGCCAGTTTGCGATTTATCGCGATGAACTCGCAGAAGCATCTTCTTTCGGAATGCGCCGGGGCATCCGGGATGGTAGGATGGCCGGCCAAGTTGTCACGCCGCCACGTTTCTTCTTTCTAAAAGCTTCCCGCATGCCGATCCATCTGAACCGCCGGAGACTTCTGTCCGTGGGAGCGAAGTCGCTGCTGGCTGCGTCGCTGGTCGGATCGATGCAGTCGCTGGGAATGGCGACAGAGGCGGGGAACGAGCGGTTCGAGGACTGGTTGCGTCAACTCCGAGAGAACGGGCAACTCCTCGGCAGCGGCGAGCAGTCGGGGCTGCAGTGGCAGGAGCGGATGGATGACATTTTTGGCGATGCGCCGTTGGAATCGCTGCTGCAGCATCTTGATTTTGATCGCATGCGGGAGGAATTGCAGTCGCGCGATCTCGGGGCGCGGGGCGAGATCTTCGTGACGGTGAACCTCGATTCGCCGGGTGCGGAGATTGCTTCAGGCCCCGAGCCAGGCCGCGTGCTGATTACGAAAATCTCGCACATCGACCGCGGGCGCAGTATCCCGCCGCACGGACATTCCAACATGGTCTCCGCGTTCCTGTGCGTTTCGGGACAGTTTGACGTGCGACTGTTCGATCGGCTGGAAGATCGCGAAGACCACATGATCGTGCGGCAGACGGCGGACGAAGTGGATGCCGGCCCTGGCACCTGGTCGAGCACTTCGGATTATCGCACCAACGTGCATTGGCTGACCGCCAAGAGCGATGATTGCTTTCTGTTCACGACGAAACTGCTCGATCTGGAGGAAAACCGAGTCACTCACGGCCGTATCAATGTCGATGTGCTGGCGGGCGAAGTGCTGGGGTCGAACACGTACCGCGCTCCGAAGATTTCCCCGACCGAGGCGGCCGAACGGTATTGACGGCAATCCGGTGCAGTGGCCGCATTGAATGGAGTCCGGCCGGTTCAATACACTACCTGGCCGGGCATTAGGTTATTGGGTGGATCGATGTTTCCAGCCGCAAGCGACCCCCTCACCACGATGCCCGAGGCTGACGATCACCCTCGCTGACGCTCTCACGCTTCGAGGTTACCATGCTGGGCGGAGGGAGGGCATTGCGATCGACGCGATTGCCCTTTCCCGATGGGGGCGAGGAGGATTGAAACGAGTTCAAGTCACATCAGGGAGACGACATCACATGCGTCATCGATTCCTTCCTTTGTCCCTCGTGACAGGGCTATGGTTTGCCTGCCTCTCCGCGAAGTGTTCCGCTCAACCCTCGGAGGAAGTTCCGCCCCCCGTGATCTTCACCGTGCAGGAGGATCACGAGAATATGCAGCAGCAGCTAGGCATCACGCGCCTGCGACCGGGGCCCAGCGGGAACGAGCAGGATCCCGATCATGCCAACTTCGACGAGGCGCTCGCCAACCCATATCCCGATTTGCCGGATGTGCTGCGAATGGAGAGCGGCGAGGCCGTCACGACGCCGGAGCAATGGTGGGAGCAGCGACGGCCCGAGATAGTGGAACTTTTCGAGCGCGAGGTCGTCGGCCGAATTCCCGACAACGTGCCGGGCGTGACCTGGGAAATTCGCGAGACTCGCGGGGTCACGGTCGGCGGAACCAGAGCCGTCCAGCAGCACATCGTCGGCGTGGTCGACAACTCATTGTGCCCGGAGATCGAAGTCAACATCACGATGGCGCTCACTCTGCCGAGGGTAGCGGACGGCCCGGTGCCGGTGTTGATGATGTTCGGCTCGACGCCGTTCGACCCGCTGCCGCCCGGGATGCAGGGGCGTCGCGTCGAATTCGGCCAATACCCGACCACGGAAAGTCGGCTGATCGAGGCCGGCTGGGGCTATGTGAAGCTCAATCCCAACACCGTGCAGGATGATGCCGGCGGCTTTAGGCAATTCAATTTCGGCCCACCCGGCCAGGAGGCTGAACCTCAGGAGCCGGTCGGCACGGGGCTGACCCGCGGCATCATCGGCCTCACCAACCTCGGCCAACCGCGCAAGCCCGATGACTGGGGATCGCTGCGGGCGTGGGGCTGGGGAGCGTCACGCGGACTCGACTACCTCGAGACCGAACCGCTGGTCGATGCGACGAAGGTCGGCATCGAAGGAGTCTCGCGCTACGGCAAGGCGGCCCTCGTTACAATGGCGTTCGATCAGCGTTTCGCGATGGTGCTGGTCGGCTCATCGGGCGAAGGAGGGGCGAGCCTGTATCGCCGCAACTTCGGCGAGGCGGTCGAGAACCTCACCGGCTCCGGCGAATACCACTGGATGGCGGGCAACTTCCTCAAGTATGGAACCCAGGAATCATCGTTCGGCAGCATGAACGCGAGCGACCTGCCCGTCGATGCGCATCAGTTGATCGCGCTCTGCGCTCCGCGCCCGACATTCATCAGTTACGGCATCCCCGAGCAGGGAGATGCGCACTGGCTCGACCAGCAGGGGAGCTTCATGGCGACGATCGCGGCTCAGCCGGTCTTTCGCCTGCTCGGCGCAACCGATCTCGGCCGCAGCGACGACTACAACACAGAGAAGATGCCGCCCGTGAATGAAGGCCTCCTCACCGGCGACCTCGCCTGGCGCCAACACGACGGCGGGCATACCGATGGCCCGAACATTCCGCACTTCATCGAGTGGGCGAATGGACGGTTGGCGGGGCGCGCAACCGAATGACATTGCCGCTGTGTGACGATTCCCACGGCTGTCGCCGCCCCGGAAGGATCTTTCGGAGCCACTCGCGGCCTGAAGGGCCGTTTCCGTCAGCCCAGGCCGCGAGGCCCAGGCCTGCGAATGGAAGCAGGTCGTTGGCCCTGAAGGGGCCATTCACCGGACGCGTTCGTGTGTGGCCTGGGCTAATAGAAGCGGCCCGTTGGGCCGACGAGCATCCGCCTCATCGTTGTCACGGGCTGCAAAGCGGCCGCAGCTTCGGCAGAATCGTTTTCATCAGACCATGCCTGGTGTCGGACGTAATGGCTGGCACGGAGTTTTGGCGGGATGTGACGTAGGTTTTCTTGGGACGCGGATCAGCGTCACCGAATCATCCCGGATGCTCTGAGCATTCGGGATGATGGGCCAACGAATTCAACCCTTTACTGCAATCGACATGCCGATGAACTGTGCCAACTGTTCTGCACCACTGACGGCGACCTCTCAGGGGGGAAGTTTTTACTGCACTTATTGCAGGTCGCATCAGGTGCTGCATCACCTGCGGATCAGCGCCGACGGCATCGTCGACCTGCAGCACTTCGGTGAGCACGACTGCCCCGCCTGCGGACAACGGCTGAATGCGGCGCTGATGGACGAGTCTCCCGTGGAACACTGCCCGGCCTGCCGCGGGGTGCTGCTGCCCGGCGAACTCTTCGCGCACATCGTCGAGAGCCGACGCCGGGAGTATCGAGGAGCCGACGAGCGACCCGTGCCGATCGAGACGGCACAACTCGACATTCGGCGCGACTGTCCCGGCTGCCGACGACCGCTGGAGACGCATCGCTATTATGGTCCGGGGAACACTGTGCTGGATTCATGTTTCCGCTGCGACCTCATCTGGCTCGACGCCGGCGAACCTGTCGCGCTCGTCAAAGCCTCCGGGTGTCGATAGTTCACTCCGCCACGTTTCGCTCCACGACCAATCACCTGTAGGGAACGCACTCCGTGGCGTTCCGGCTTGCGGGAGTGTGGGTGGCTGAAAGTTGCGCGTTCTCGTGACGATTCGCGCGACACCCTGTGATGGTCGATCGTCACGACAACGCCGAGCATTTGATTGAAGACTCATCCCGCCATCGGGAACGGCACGGAGTCCTTTCCCTACAAGAGGCGCGGCCGTTCGCGGAATCATCCCGGATGCTTAAAGCATCCGGGATGGCGCCGTAGCTGAATACGCAAGAATTCAGCTACATGAAACGTCGATATTCGCATCCGCTGAGTTTTTGCAAACTCAGCTACACGGCAGACGGAACCTACCAGGGCTGTCACATCTGCTCTCGCACGCCGATGCCGAGGAGGTCGAGGCCTTGTTTGATGAATCGGCCGGTGAGTTCGACCAGTTTCAATCGGCTCGACTTCGTGGCTGCGTCTTCGGCCTTCAGCACCGGGCATTGGTCGAAGAACGTGCTGAACGCCGACGACAGGTCGAGCAGGTACTGCGTCAGGTAGTTCGGTTTCGCCTCGGCGGCTGCGGCCTCGAGGGATTCCTGAAAACGGCACATCTGCAGGGCGAGTTGCCGTTCGGCGGGGTGATCGAGCGAGATGCTTCCCGGTTGCGAAGCGACCGCATCGCGTGAGAGGCCGCCGCGGCGCAGGATGCCGCAGGTGCGGGCGTAGCTGTACTGCATGTAAGTGGCGGTGTCGCCCGTCATGGCGAGCATCTTGTCTTCGTCGAAGATGTAGTCGCTCTCGCGGTTGTGCTTGAGGTCGGCATACTTGATGCCGCCGATTCCGACGATCTCTGCGATCTCGCGCCGCTCGGTCTCGCTCAGTTCGGGGCCGTCGGATTTGGCATCGTCGTTGGTGACGATGATGTCGAGGGCCTTGGCGACGGCGCCATCGATCAGGCCGATCAGGCTGGCGACTTCGCCGGTGCGGGTCTTGTAGGGTTTGCCATCCTGCCCCATCACGGTGCCGAAGGGAATGTGCTTCATCGGCACATCGCGGTACTTCCAGCGGCGGGCCGTCTCGAACAGCATCTGAAAGTGACTTCCCTGACGGAAGTCGACGACGTAGAGAATCTCATCAGCCTTGAGTGTCTCGACGCGATATTGGATCGTCGCCAAGTCGGTCGTCGCATAGGTGAACGCGCCATCGGCCTTCTGCACGATGAACGGCGGCTTGCCGGCTTCGAGAAAGACGCACTTGGCCCCGTCGCTGTCGGTGACGAGACCATGTTCCGCCAGGCTCGGCACGATGTCGGGGAGCCAGGGATCGTAAAAACTCTCGCCCAGCGTCATGTCGAAATCGATGCCGAGACGGTCGTAGACGATGTTCAGTTCCTGCAGGCAGTGGGGGAGCAACTCGTGCCACAATCGGCGATTCTCGGCATCTCCCGCGTGCAGTTTCGCGGTTTCGTCGCGGGAGAGGCGAGCAATGTTGGGATGCTGGTCGGCGAGCGACCTGAGTGGTGGCGTCGAATCAACCCGTTCGATCTTGGCGCGGAGCGAGTCGTACTCTTCCCGCAGTTCACTCAGTTCCTTGCGGAGTTTCTTGAGCGATTTGTCGTGCTCCTTCTTCTGATCGGGCGAGATGGTGGCCGATGTGAGGCGCTCGATCTCGCGTTCCTTCTCAGTGATGATCGCCTGCGTCGTCGGCAACTCCGCCACCGCCGCGTGATATTCGGTGAGCTGATTCACCAGCCGATAGAGGCGCGCCAGTTCGGCCACGGGCTGCGTCGCATAGGCCTTCTGATCGACGAAGTTCTTGTATCCGTAGAGGATCATCCCGAACTGCGTCCCCCAGTCGCCGATGTGGTTGTCGCTCTGCACATGATGGCCGAGAAACCGCAGCAGCCGATCGATCGCCGAGCCGATGACGGTGCTCCGCAGATGCCCGACGTGCATCGGCTTCGCGACGTTGGGAGACGAGAAGTCGATGACGAATCTGCGCGGCCACGAGGCGATCGGCACGCCGAGCCGTTCGTCGCGGCGAATGGCGGTGAGTTGTGACTCCAGCCAATCGCGCCGCAATGTGAAGTTGATAAACCCCGGCCCGGCAACTTCAGGCGGGGCGCACAGGTCGCTCACTGCGAGCCGCTCGACGATCTTCTGGGCCAGCTCGCGGGGGTTCTGTCCCAGGCGTTTCGCCAGCGGCATCGCACAGTTGGCCTGAAAGTCTCCGAATTTCGAGTCGCCCGCGGGCTTGACCATCGCCGCGAACTCGGCGGGTGCAGCGGTGAACTCGGCCAGTGCACTCGCGAGGCGGGTCTGCAATTCCTGAAGGATGTTCATGGACGCAGGATATGCCGACTGGGTCACGAATTCACGCGGAAGGCAGGCACGTCATCGTCATTCGGCACCCTCGGACTGCAATTCCACCTGATCCGCCGGCAGGCAGACCATCTCGGCCAGCCAGCCGTTGGCCTCGAAGTGCTACTGCAGTTCGGGAGAGATTTTCGCAGCGGTCGCGGCATCCCACTGGATGATGTACTTCGTGGCCGGCCCCTTCGATGATTTCGCCGGTCCAGCCGCCGATGGCGAATTGTTCGGCCTCGGGCAACGTGACGCCGTCGTGCCTGTCTATTCCCTAGACCCGAGTCCCTTGACCCTAGACGCGCATCACGTTGGCTTGTTGTGGCGATAGCGTTCGCTGGCCTGTTCCAGAAAGCGGTGTTCTTCACTGGTGAGCGAGGCCATGCCCTGCGTGCTGATCTTGTCGAGCAAAAGATTGACGCGATTCTCGGTATCGATACGCAATTGCTCTTCCTTCTGGAGCCGGCGCTGTTCCCGCTCCAGGCGTCGGCGTTCGAAGTAGCCCGGTTGCCGTTCGCGGTTTTGCTCCTCGCGTTCGAGGCTGGTGTAGCCTTCGGAGAAATCGTGCCCCAGGAAGGACTCTTCGAACTGTCGTTGTGACGACGTCACGATCTTCTCGACATAGTTCATAATGAAGGCCGCAAATCCAAAGAAGACGACCCAGACGTTCTCGATCCACATGCCGGCGAAGATCGCGATGCCGCTGATGACCATGCCGGTGATGATGCAGCGCCGATGCGCCTCGCCGCGCGGCATGCGCTGGACGAGAATCGCTTGCAACATGCGCCCGCCGTCCAGAGGATAGACCGGCAACATGTTGAGCAGGAACCCTATCCAGTTCAAAGTGAACAACAGGGCGCCCAGTTCCAAAGGCACCTGCGATTCCAATGTCAGATCGGGCAGAAACACGGCCTTCGTCACCAGGTCCAGCGGATGCGAGACGATCCCCAACTGAATCGCCGGCCACAGCCCAACCGCAGCCAACAGCAAATTGCTCAGCGGCCCCGCGAACGCCGTCCAGAATTCCGAGCGAAACGTGTCGGCCGGCCGGCAGTAGGCCAGGCCGCCGAGCGGCCAAAGGAGAATCTCCTCCCCTTCGCCACCGGTGCCGCGCACGACCCAGATGTGACAGAATTCGTGATACAGGACGGACAAGAACAGGATGCCGAAAATCGCGGAGCCCAGCTTGACGCCATAGTGCCCCCAGGCGATCGGAAGCAGCAGGACGAGCAGGAAGCTGACGCGAACCGTCGTCCCACCCCAGACACCCAGGGGAATCGCGGGCGACATTGACTGACGAGATTCCATACCCCGTATCCTCGATTCGACGCCCGCACCGCAATTCTCAGCTCGAATGGTCAACAGGCATCACAGACAGAGATGATCCTATCACTCCGCACCGGTTGTGGCAATTTCCAGTTCTCTCCGGTTTTGCGGAGAGGCGCGGGTTGATACTGGACAGTCCCTGGACGAATGTCCAAACTCGATGCACTCAATTCCACTTAAACCCCGATCCCCTCGGTTTCGCGGAAAGTTGTCATTTATTTCGTAGCGGCGTCTGTCCTCAGACGCCGGGCGAGGCGAGACGACGCAATCTGATCGCGGGGCCAGAACAGAGGCCATGACAGAGAAGAACACCATCCGCTTCGTGCTCGGCGTCTCGGAGATACGCCGCAACGGCAGTTTCGCGGATCGAAAGGCGAGTATGGCATTCCGATTCTGCTACCTCCTGATTGCCGTCGGTCTGTTGCTGCCCGGCACGCTGGCGGCCGACGAGCAGCGCGCCTGTCGTTCTGTACATCTGCAGTTCCCGACTCCTGCCGCCATCGCATTTTACAACGAAGTGACCGTCGAACAGTCGTCCCCCGGCACCTACTTCTGCGTGTGCGGCTTTCGCCGAGGTTATTACGGTCTGCAGGAACTCGCTGATGGCCAGAAACTGCTGATTTTCTCAGTCTGGGATGATCATGAAGGCAACAACCCCGACGATGTCCCCGACGAGAGCCGAGTCGAGGTGCTCTATCAAGGGGAGGGCGTCCGCGTCGGCCGATTCGGGAATGAAGGGACCGGCGGACAATCCTTCCTCGATTACGAATGGGAAGTGGGGGCCACCTATCGATTCCTGATCACGGCCGAACTGCTCGAAGAACGCACGGCCTACACCGCCTGGTTCTACGAACCCGAGCAGGACGACTGGTTCCGCATCGCGACATTTTCGACGATCGCTCACGAATACGGCGTCCGCGGCCTCTACTCGTTCGTCGAAGACTTTCGCCGTGATGGCAAATCGGCGACCGAAGTACGCCGGGCAGTCTTTGGCAACGGCTGGATTCGCGCTGCGGATGATCAATGGATCGCGTTGACGCGGGTGAACTTCACAGCCGACGACAGCAACGCCGCGAACATCGACGCCGGCGTCGTGGGGGACGCCTTTTATCTGCAGACTGGTGGAGACACAGTTCAAGCGGGAGCGGCTCTTAACGAAACATTCGATCGTTCGCCGCAGGGCGTTCCCGCGTTTCCGGTCATCGAAACTGTCGAGCCCGTTGAAGGTTCTGATATCGAATCGGACGAATCCCCTCCCGACGAATGACAGCCTCCACACCGCGCCTTCTGCGTGCCGGCATGGTCGGCATGGGGATGATCTTCGACGACACGTATCGTCCGTTCTTCGAGCAGTCGCGGACGACGGGTCTGTACGATCGCAGGCTTGGCCCCTTTGATGTCGAACTGACGGCAGTCGCTTCGAAGACCGGCAAGCGGGCCGACACATATTTGAAGCAGGCTCAGTCTGCCGGCGCGATCGGAGCATGCCGCTCGTTCGCGGGGGATGATGCCGTCGCCGAACTGCTCGCATCGGGCGTCGACTTCGTCTGCGTGGCCACGCCCGATGACCGTCACTTTGAAGCAGCGATGCAGGTGCTTCAAGCGGGCAAGCATCTGTTCGTCGAAAAGCCGTCGGTGTTGTCACTGCAGCAACTCGACCAGCTCTCGCAGGCGGCGGAAGAGAACGGCGTGCTGGCAAAGGTCGTGTATCACAAGCTGCTCGATCCCGATCATAAGAAGCTCCGCACGCTTGTGGCCGATGGTCATCTCAAGCACGTGAACAATGGCTACTGCACACTGCTCGAGCCCAAGCAGATCAGCGGGGCACAGTTCTCGGAATGGATTCAAGGTCGCAATCCCGGCACCTACGTCGCCGTGCATTACATCAAGCTGATCGACTTCACTTTCGGAGGCCGGCTGAAGACCGTGGCCGCCACCGGCCAGCGGGGAATCGTCGGACCTGCCGACGGCAATACCTGGGACAGCACGCAACTGCGCATGATCTACGAGTACAGCGATGGCCGCGAAGCCGCGTTCGACATTCATACCTCGTGGGTCAATCCCGACAACTTTCCCGGCTACGTCGAGCAGGAAGTGCAGTTTCGTTTCGACAACGGCGTCTGGAACGGTCACTCGCGGCGTCGCGGCGTCGAATGCACGATCGAAGGCAAGACGCCCTTCGAGACCAAGATCTCGCTCAACAACCACTACAACGGCCAGTTCCTCGAACCGTGGGGGCAACGGAGCCAGCGCGGTTACGGAGTCGAAGTGATCGAACGCTTCGTGCGCGAAGTGGCGACGGTCGAGGCGGCCAGTTCGTCCACCGAGCGATCGCAACGGCTCAAGGCTGCGCGGCAACTCGCATATAACGACCTCTCAGCCGACCGCCAGGTGGTCGCGACGGTGCAGGCCCTCGAAGCGATCCTCGCCCGCGCAGCGGCAGGCGAACCCGACTGCATCGTGCGTGTCAACGATTCAAACGGCGGGCTGGTGCTCTATCGGCCGGGGCCGGGTGATGTGGAAGTGCTGTATGAGGAACGTGTTTGAACCCATCGTAACCCGATGCGTCAGCGCGTCAGCGAGGGGACGTGCGTGACAACGTCGATCGAGTGGAACCGCGTCTTGCGGAATTGGATTCTGAAACACGTTCAAGAGAGAAGTTCGATTTGTTGTAGTGTCCAAGAGAGGGCAGAGAAGATGGACCGCTGATTGAGCGGATGACGCGGGTCTTCGCGGATCTGAAACAGAGCCTGGAAACACGGTGAGCCATCTCAGATCTGCGGGAATCCGCCAAATCCGCGCTCTCCGCGGTCTATTTCCGGTACGTCGCATGAATTCACCGCCCACCACCCACTCGTCCCGCATCGCCCTGACGATCGGAGACCCGGCGGGGATCGGGCCGGAACTGGTCATGAAGCTGCTGTCGAGCGAAGCAATGAGCGGCGAGTCGTTTCTCGTCTGTTCACCGCCCGCTGTTCTGGAGTCTGCCGCGCGAGTGGCGGGCAGAACAATCGGCTTCGATGTCATCGAGAGCCTGGACGCAATCACGAAAGATGCGGCAAGAGTCGTGGTCTTTCAGGGGAACATCCCTGACTGCCGCGATGTGCAGCCGGGATTGCCATCCTCGCTCACGGGCCGCGCAGCGTATGAATCGCTCGCAATCGCGATGACGGCGGCCGAGCGCAGTCTCGTTTCCGCCATCGTCACCGCGCCGCTCAGCAAGCTCGCCCTGCATCTCGCGGGTCACAACGTCCCCGGTCATACCGAACTGCTCGCGCAGCGTTTCGGCATCAAGGAGGTGGCGATGATGCTCTACGTCCCGCCATCTTCCGAGATGCCCACGCACGGGTTGGCCGTGGCTCACGCAACGCTGCACACATCGATCGCCAGCGTGCCGGCATTGTTGTCGACCGAACGCATTTCGGAATGTATCGGCCTCGTGCATCGTTTCCTGCAGCAGGTTGGCTTGCAGCATCCCCGCATCGGCGTGTGCGCGCTCAACCCGCATGCCGGCGAAGAGGGCTTGTTCGGCGACGAAGAAGCCCGCGTGATCGCGCCAGCCGTCGAGGTGTGCCGAACAGCGGGCCTCGACGTGACCGGCCCGATACCGGCCGACGCCCTGATCCGCCGCGCGCTGCACGGCGAGTTCGACGGCGTCGTGGCGATGTTCCACGATCAAGGTCACATCCCGCTCAAGCTGGTCGCGTTTCAGCGAGCGGTAAACGTCACACTCGGCCTGCCCATCATCCGCACCAGCCCCAGCCACGGCACCGCCTTCGACATCGCGGGGCAGGGGAAGGCGGATCCGGCGGGCATGCTCGCGGCGGTTCAAGTGGCGCGAATGATGAGTGGGGCGGTGTCGAAAACATAGTTCGAGTAGGGTGGCACGAGTGCCATTGGATTCAGGTGAATTCAACAGTGGCCCCACGCGCGGCCCCTATATCGAGCACAGCCACCGGGTCATCGATGCGAGTTGGTCGTCGTCGGTCAGATTGGCCGCGTTGCTCAGAGTGCCTTCTCGTAACATGGCCCAGATCTCGGCAGCCATCTTGGCTTCCACTGCCGCACCGATGAAAAACGTCTTCGGTCTCGCATTGTGTTTGGCAAACGCGGTGTGAATCCGTCCCAAAGCAGACCGCGCCGTCTTCCAGTGCTCGTCGGCTCCCGCAGGGTCTATGCCCCCCTTGAGTTCACCCAGCGCAAGGTATGACGTCGCCTTTGAGCGAGTTTCTTTTGACAGATCTTCTGGGGTGCAGGCGAACAGGCATAAATCAATGTTATTGCGGACCAAG
>JANNSB010000145.1:0-7031 GCA_031402175.1 Planctomycetaceae bacterium | reverse complement strand
CTCGGCGCGGTCATCTGCAGGTGAACTCGTACATGTGGTCGAAGGAACTCGATCTGAAGAACCGCCGCGAGGCGCTCGGCATGACGTTCGACGTTTACACGCCGACGCAGCAGTTTCGCATCGAAGACGAGATGATCTACCGCACCTACACGGCCGCTCAAATGGAGAAGCTGCTCGCCGCCGTCCCCGCATGGGAAGTTGCCGCTGTGCACGATTTTCATTACCGCATCAGCATCCCCGTCGAAATTGGCCCGCGCACCGAAGATGTCGTGCTGGTGCTGAGACGGCGTTAGAAGTCCGCTGTGTGCACCGCAGCGCGGTCGCCGAACTTGAGCATCTCCTTGAGCCACGTCAAAGGCACGGTTCCCACGGGGCCGCTGCGGTTCTTGGCCACGATGAGGTCCGCCTCGCCAGGCCGGTCCGAGGGATCGTAGGCTTCCGGTCGATGCAGGAACATCACTACGTCGGCATCCTGCTCGATCGCGCCGCTTTCACGCAGGTCGGCCAGTCGCGGACGCTTGTCTTCCCGCTGTTCGACCGCGCGGTTGAGCTGCGCCAGTGCAATCACCGGTATCGCCAGATCCTTCGATAGAAACTTGAGCCGTCGAGTGATCGTCGAAATCTGCTGCTCCCGCGGCACGTTCTTCTCTTCGCTTTCGACGAGCTGCAAATAGTCGATGATGACCAGTTTGAGTTCGTGCCGGCGCTTCAGTCGTCTCGACACTGCCGCCACTTGCGACATCGTGCGGCCGGCCGTGTCATCAATGAAGATCGGCAGCGCCTGCAGTTCGGTGCGGGCTTCCATCAGCGCGAACTGTTCGGCCTCTTCCAACTGCCCTTGCCGCAAACGGTGACCATCGATCTTGCCGCTGATGCACAACAATCGCTCGGCCAGTTCGAGCCGCGACTGTTCGAGACT
The DNA here is from genome assembly GCA_031402175.1 of Planctomycetaceae bacterium. Classification (GTDB taxonomy): domain Bacteria; phylum Planctomycetota; class Planctomycetia; order Planctomycetales; family Planctomycetaceae; genus JANNSB01. Next base: position 6,112 of record JANNSB010000145.1, on the reverse strand, counting down.
GAACAACAGCACCGCGCTGTTCTGCTGCGCCACCGCCAGCGCGAAGTTACACACGAGCGCCGTCTTGCCCATGCTGGGACGGGCGGCGAGGATGAGCAGTTCGGAAGACTGGAATCCGCTGATCTTGTCATCGAGGCCGTGAAAGCCCGTGTGCAGGCCGGAGATCGTCCCTTCCTGATCCATCCGCTCGAAGATGCGGTCGAACGTCTCCTGCAGAATGTCGGCGATCGCCATGCGGTTCGTGCCCGCCTGGTCTTCGAGAATCGCGAACACCCGTTGCTCGGCACGCGACAGCACGTCGTCGGTGTCGTCAGCCGAGTGATACACCTCGCGCAGCGAATCGGTGCACGCCTCGATGAGCTGCCTCTGCAGCCAGCGATCGCGCACGATGTTTGCGTAATAGACGGCATGAGCCGCATGCGGCACGGCCTCCAGCAACTGTACGAGGTATGCCGGCCCGCCGATCGGTTCCAGGTAAGCGCGCCGCGCCAGTTCATGCCCCAGCGTGACGGCATCGATCCCGCGGATGCCCGCCTCGTACATTTCGTGAATGACGGCGAAGACCTTCTGATGGGCCTCGCTGTAGAAGTGCCGCGACTGCACGATCGGCAACACGTCGTCGATCGTCTCGCTGGCGACCATCAGGCTGCCCAGCACGCTCCGCTCGGCCTCGAGATCCTGCGGAGGCAGCCTGTCGGCGACATCTCCCGTCTTCGGTCGCGCGCCATTCGTGGGAGCCGCCATATAGTCCTCCGTGCAGTTAACTCCTCTTTCGGGAGTCCTTCAATCTGAACCCAGTCAGGCGGATTATAGCCGACGCTGCCGGCCAATTCCTGCATCCCTCGACGAAGTGTTCACGGGATGTTGAGTCACTGTGGAAAGAACAAGACGCCGGGCTGACGAATCATCATTGTTTTCAGATTGCGAATGCCTGACCGCCAGATTGATGTCGCAATCAGCGTGGACGGGGATCCGAGGGCCGATGTCAGTTGCCAGTGACTAACGACTACCGTCGCCACCACCAATCTGCTGTCCACTCTTGCCACTGTGATGCGCATACGTCGGCCAGGTGATCTGGTACTCCTCCGACTGATTGCCCCAAGCGTGCCAGCCCTCGCGGTTGCCGCGGGCGAACAGTTCCAGATACGGGCCGGGACTGCAGGCCTCGATGAGTTCGTATTGCTCGTCCGGCTTGCGTGAGTGTTCGCGCTTGCGAGTCCGCAGCACATTCACCTGCCTGCGACCTGGCGCGAGAGTGCGCATCTTGCCGTGCACGCCAAACAATACGATTTCCGTGGTGTTGCGAAAGTAGAAGCCGACGCCGCGTCCATCGGGGCCGCCGTCCCTGCGGACCTTGAGCCACACGAGATTCGTCTTGTACTGGAATCCCCAGGCGGCCATGACGGCCATGCCTTCCGCCAGCAACGCGTTAGGCACCCAGAGATAAAGATGCGCCTTATCATCCAATGCGCACGTCACCGGAATCGACTTGATCTCGTCCAGTGAAAGGGTGCCGTATCGGCTCAGCCTACGATGCTCTGGCGCGACCTTCCCCGTGCGGTTCGTGAACTGCCACGGCGGATCCGCCAGCACGGTCTGGCAGCCGAGGCCGTTGCACGCCTGGCGAAAGTCATCCGCGACCGCAGAAGTCGTCATCCTGGACATGGGCGCAAGTTACAAAAAACGCTCTCTCTCCGCTATTGCTGCGACACGCGGTACAACCGGAACTGCCACCGGGGATCGTCCGCGTCCCATTCGACGAAAGGGCGTCCGGGATACTCGTCGAGCCAGACCAGTTCGCTCGGCTCATACGGAAGCAAAGCAACAAGCGAGATATTTTCGATTGCCGTCAGTTCGCTTTCGTCGCTGAGTGCATGTGGACCCACCACGAGGTAGACGGCGAAACCAGGATCGCCTGTGGTTACTGCGAGGGTGCTGGCCGGTTGAGCGACATAGTTCAGCTCGGAATCCACCTGCAGCGCGCTGAGGTGCACGAACATCGCCGGTTCCGCGAGAATGTAAAACACGGCGTCGACTTGATCCGGATCGTTATCCGCAAGTTCCGGCTCCTGCTGCAGCACGGCATCGATGATTTCGGGCGCGAAACGCTGGATTGCGGTGCGGTCCTGCCAACCGCTTACCCCGCGAGATGCCGACTGCGGGGCCTGCCAAATCAGAATCGCGACGCTGATTGCGACCGTAGGCCAGAACCAGACTGCCGTGCCTGCTCCAGCGCGTTGCATTCGCGGCAGCAGGAGGGACACCGTCAGGCCCGCCATCAGCCAACTCGACGCCAACCAGGGAAGCGACAGGCGCGAGTAGGGATGGTAGAGCGGCGTTGTGACCAGCAGGCCGACAAACCAGGCCGACAGCATCCAGGCGCCGAGATTCGACTCGGAAGATGCGATCGATGCGGAATCGGTCAGCTTTTCGCGACTCACAGCAGAGCGCGCTGCAATCACTTGTTTCAAACCCCAGATGCCCGCCGCCAGCAACACTGATGCAGAGCCGAGCCAAGCGGTCACGGCCGCCGAGACGAAGCCTGCAGCCAAGAGCAGCACTCCACTTCGACGATCGAACGGCCGAAGAGTGAACCATCCACAGAGCGCTGCCAGTACCAGTATGCCAGTTGTCGTCAGTGGTCCTTCCAGCAGTCGCAGACTACTTGCCTGAGCGACAAACGATGGTACCCAGCCGGCGAGACCGACGACGTAGCGGGCATGATTGGCCGCCACCGCGGAGTATCCGCCCGTCTCCTGAAGGTTCCACACGTAGGGAACCCAACAGGCGACGGATACGACGCAGATGATGAGCAGTCGTGGCCCGAGCACTTTTACGAGGTCCGCGCGACCGAGACGCGAGCCGTCATCCCGGCGTCGTTTGTTCCGCGAGAGAGGCTCATCGTCCGCAAAGGACTGAGGCAGCACTCCCCACAACAGCCAGGCGACGAAGCCCGCCACTGCGATCGCCAACGGCAGCCAGCCGTTGTACTTCGTCCACCACGCGGCCCCCACGAGCAGACCGCTCAGGACGCTGGAGATTATTCCTCCCTGACAGATCGACCGCCAGATCATGTAGACCGACAGCACCAGCAACAGCGTCAGCAACGGGTCGGTGAGCGCAGTCCGGCTGTACAGCAAGTGCACATCACTGAATGCGCACAGAGCAGCCGCGCTCAATCCTGCCACCGGGCCGAACCAACTGCGACCCACCCACCACAGCACGGGCGTCAGCAGGATACCCGCGGCCAGGTTGACCCACATCGCCGCATGCAGCCCGCCTCCGAGGACGATGCTGTATTCAATCAGTAGCGGCAGCAACGGCGGCGCGTAGAGATGCCGGTCGGGAAAACTGTCTTCGATGCGAGCCGCATAGAAGTTCGCCGCGTAGACCCCTTCATCGAAGTGCTCGATGGCAACGCGGTCGAGGTGAGCGAGCCTAAGTCCCGCTGCCAGTAGCGTCAGAATGATGGCCGCCGTCAGTTCAAGATGACCGATCCCGGCACGCGAATCGTCAGCAGTCGCCGACGGCGCACTCTGGCTGATAGCGGCGGCGGACTGGCTTTCGGATTTCATGAAACTCACGATCAATGCGGGAAGCGAAGCGGCGTGAGCGTGATGCTACACGTTGTCTGGTCGCCCTCCCAGATAGGACCGCGAGGGATTGATCAAAAACCGACGCCGGACCGCCTCGCGCCCCAACAGCATGCGAAACCCCAGCGTATCCCGCCATGCCAGCGTCAATTCGATCGGCCAGACGTGCTGGTTCCACGACACCATCGTGGAGATGACATATCGCATCGACACATGCCCGGACGAACTCCGCACGGCACGCTGATCGAGCACCGGAGCCTCGGCCGTCACCACGACCTTGTCACTGCGCTGGATGGGATGCACGCAGAAACGGACCCACGTCGCCGCATCCTTCTCGAACGGCTCGATGGCAAATGCATGCAGTGACGAGGAACGCGCTCCCGAATCGATCTTGGCTTTGACCCAGTCGATCTGCAGTTGCGGCAGCGTGATCCACTCTCTCCAGCCGATCGGGGGACGCACGATTTTTCGTGCACTCGACGGATCCTCTGGCGAACGCCTGCGCTTCATGACAAGATCTCTGTGACGACTCGGCCGGCAACGTCCGTCAGGCGGAAGTTGCGTCCCGCGTACTCGTAGGTCAACTGCTCGTGATCCATTCCCAGCAGATGCAGGATCGTAGCGTGCAGGTCGTGCATGTGCACTTTATCTGTCACCGCCTCGTGGCCGAATTCGTCGGTTGTGCCATGTGCATAGCCCGCCTTCACGCCGCCGCCCGCGAGAAAGTGCGTGAAGCCCTTCGGATTGTGATCACGCCCATCGGTCCCCTGCGAGAAGGGATTGCGGCCAAACTCGCCCCCCCACCAGACGAGCGTGTCTTCAAGGAGTCCCCGCGACTTGAGATCGGCAATCAGTCCCGCGACCGGCTTGTCGGTGGCCAGGGCGTGCGTGGCGTGTTGCTCAATGTTGCTGTGCTGGTCCCAACGTGGATTGTTCCCGTTGTCGGCATAGTTCACTTGAATGAACCGCACGCCCACCTCGGCCAGTCGCCGCGCCATCAGGCACTGCCGGCCGAAGTCGGCGGTCGCTTCCTGATCGATGCCGTACAGGCGCTGCGTGGACTCGGTCTCCTGAGTGAGATCGAGGATCTCGGGAGCATGCTGTTGCATCTGCCAGGCGAGTTCATACGAACTGATGACGGCTTCCAGTTCGTCATCGTCACCTATTGCGCTCAGTTGTTCCCGGTTGATCCCCTGCAGCAGTTCGAACTGCCGGCGCTGCGAATCGACCGTCGTTGCGGAGCTCGTGAGGTGATTGATTCTCGCCTCGGTGGCCGGAGAGCCCGCGCGCCCGATCGTCGTCCCCTGATAATGCGTCGGCAGGAACGCATTCGAGTAATTTCGCGGCCCGCCATTGGCTGATGACGGGCAGATCGTGACGAACCCCGGCAGGTTCTGGTTCTCGGTTCCGAGTCCGTAGGTGATCCACGCCCCCACGGACGGCCGAACGAGGTTCATCGCTCCCGTATGCAGGAACAACGTCGCCGGCCCATGTGCCACGCCATTGGTGTGCATGCTGTGGATGAAGCACAGGTCATCGACATGCCGGCCGATCTCGGGAAAGAGATCCGAAACCCAGTGGCCCGACTCGCCGTACTGGCGGAATGGCCACAGGGATTTCATCACGGTTTCTTCGCCCGTCATGCCGGTCTTGGCCTCACGGCGGGCGTCGCGAAACGCGAGCAGTTCGCCGTGATGCTGTTCCAGAGCGGGCTTGAAGTCGAACGTATCGACCTGGCTCGGCCCCCCCTGCATGAAGACGAAGATCACTCGCTTGGCACGCGGAGCAAACAGCGGCAGTCGCTGCGACAACGCACCATCAGCCGCCAGCGAATGGCCATTGCCGCACATTCCTGCCAGAGCCAGCGAGCCAAACCCGCACGCCGCGCGTTGCAGCAAGTGGCGTCGGTGAAGCGGTTGAAGGGGGTTCATTCGATGATTCTGGTGAATGGTGTCCACTTCAACCTACTCAATTCCCAGGCCGAAATCCATCACTGTTGTCCACATTGAGTGATTCATACGAGTCGCTTCCGACATCCTCTACTTCAATTAGAATCCGCCACGGGCGAATCGAACTAATTCCGAGGAGCGAACAATGCGCGATCCCGAACTGCTGAGCCGCATCATTTGCGATCCGCTCGTACTCGCGGGGAAGCCAGTGATCAAGGGAACGCGATTGAGTGTGGAGTACATTCTCAATCTGTTGACACATGGTTCGAGTCAGGCAGAGATTCTGGCGGAACACGTCGGCTTGGACGAGAAAGACATCATGGCTTGCCTCTTGTTTGCGTCCGACTTTGGCCGTGGTGATGACATGAACGCAGTTCCAGTTTGACGATTCGCTCGACCTGAGTTTGCGGTTCGAATTCCACGTGCTGCTTGGCCGAAGGCCATGCACATCGTAGCCTGGGGCATCGCCCCTCGTTGTACCACACATCTATTGGATGATGCTGACAGTTGTTGCATTTTGGGAGAAGATGGCGTGACGAAGGATTGGTTTCAAGGACGTGAAGCGTGTCA
>JANNSB010000144.1:0-2658 GCA_031402175.1 Planctomycetaceae bacterium | reverse complement strand
CTGGAAGGGGACACGTTTTGTGCACACGCTGAATGGCACGGCCGTCGCCGTCACTCGGGCGATGATCGCGCTGATCGAGAACCATCAGCAGGCCGACGGCAGCATCGTCATTCCGCAATCACTGCGGAAGTGGACGGGGTTTGATCGCATTGGGTGATAGGCACGGTGATTGGCCGGCCACCCCCAGCCGCAGTGACCTGTTGTGACTGATCGACGGAACTTGCGTGATATCCGCGATTGAATGCCGCCGAAATCGTTGGCGGAACCACAGGCTTCCGGCGCCCTTCTACTGCTCGAAAGCGAGGTATGACATGATCCCGGCAAGGATTCGAGTTTCAATAGTGGTCAGTCTATGTGCTTGTCTGATGGCGGGCTGCCTGCCGTCGCTACATCCGCTGTACACGGAAGACGTTGGCGTCTTTCGCGAGGAACTTCTGGGACGCTGGAGATGGTTGTTTGCCGATCATCAGGGGATGGATATGAACATCGAATCGATCGAGGGAAAGGCCCATCGAATTACCGTTCCGCAGGGCGACGAGGAGGATCTCGTTTATGTTGCTCATTTGATCGAGTTGGGCGGGCAGCTGTACCTCGAATGCCAACTGCAGTTCGATGAAGACGACCTCGTTCAATTCAACGTGCTGCCGTTGCACCAGATCATGCGGATACGATTCGACAATGACAGATTGATCACAGAAACTCACAACGAACCGTGGCTCGAGGACTATCTGAGCCAACATCCGGATGAACTGGACCATTTGCAAATCAACGACAGGCTGCTGATTACCGCACATACCGAACAGCTGCAGCAGTTCTTCATTGCTCACGCGGATGATTGGACGATCGGCAGCGAACAATCGTGGAACAGAAGAGACGCGAATCCCTGATATCTGGTTGGCATGAATCGGGTGAGAGTAGGCGGTCAAGCATTGATGTCAGTTCACTACGTCTGCGCTGCGGAGAGTCGCCCATATTGTCCTCTCCGGGTGACTGTGAATTCTGTGTGAATTCACGCAGAGGTCGAGAAAATCAGTCTGCGGTAATTTGACGATTCGCTGACGCTCCAAGTTCGTGCCGGTAGACTTGGTTCGCTCGCCGCCGTCAATGAGTGGCGTGCTCCTAGTCTCGCCGCGAACCGCACGATGCACTTCAACGTCGACAGCAGCGCCGCTCGCAGGCATTCGATCCGCCGAATGGCGATCGTGCTTTTAATCGCGTCCGTGAGTGCAGGGCTGATTTATTTCGGGTCGACATCGAAACACGGTTGGCTCGCCGGGGCTGATGTTCGCGTCGACAACAACCTGCCGACGGGACAATTGGCCGCGCCGCAGCCTATATCCTCGCAACCCAGTGTCGCTGCTGCCGTCGATGATCCGGCGACCTGGTCCAATCTGTTCGGCCCGACGCACGACAGCGTCGCGCCCAATCCTGCGTCGCACATTCCGGCATGGGGAGAAACAGGGCCGCGTGAAGTTTGGCGGGTTTCGTGCGGCGAGGGGTATAGCTCCCCGATCATCTGGCATGACCGACTGATACTGTTGGAGCGGATCGGTGATGATGAATCTGTTTCCTGTCTTGACGTGGCCGACGGCAGTCGAATCTGGGAACAAAGTTATCCAACCACATTTGTCTGCGGCTCGCATTACACGAACGGGCCGTACAGCACTCCGGCGACTGATGGGGAGCGGGTCTATACGCTGGGCGCTCAGGGGCAACTCCATTGCTGGTCTCTGGCGGATGGCGCGCCCATCTGGTCGCGAATGCTGAAGGCAGAGTTTGCCGTGGCGGACGACATCTTTGGCGCGGGACACAGTCCCCTGCTTTGGGGGGACCGCCTGATTCTCAATGTCGGCGGCACGATCGGCGACAGCGGCATCATCGCCTTCGATAAGAAAACTGGTGACATCCTCTGGCAATCGACGCAGCATGGGCCGGCCTTTGCGACGCCGCAACCGGCGCGGATTCACGATCGGGACTGGTTGTTCGTGTTGACGAAGACCACGCTCTCGCTGCTCGATCCGGAGACTGGCGTCGAGCAGTGGGCGATCCCCTTCGAGCCGAGAATCGTCGACGGCTATAACGCCGTCACGCCGCTGGTGCACGGCGACCTGGTCATGATCTGTTGCTGGGGCGTCGGCACCAAAGTGCTGCGGATTGCCCCTGATGGCGGCTACAGCGAAGTTTGGGAGTCGAAGCGTATCCTCACGAGCCAATACACGCCGCTGCTCGCGGTAGACGGCTGCGCGATCGGGGTGCACAAACTCGACGGCACGCTGCGCTGCGTGAGTCTCTCCACGGGTGAGATGTACTGGCGCTATCGCTCGGAGCTGGCGAACAGCAAGCACATCATCGTTGGTGATCAGATTCTGCTGTTCGGCGAGTATGGTCATCTCGGTCTGATCGAGTGCCGTTGCGATGAACTCGTCGAGCTGTGCATCACCGACAAGAGCATTTTCGACGGCGAGGCGCGCTGCTTCTCCGCGCCCGCCTATGTGAACGGCAGGCTCTACGTGCGCAATGAATCGGAACTCGTGTGCATGGAGCTGCTGACTGAATGAGCCCCTCGCTGCGGTGAGCGCACGACACGCGATTGTTAAGAGCGGAATTAACAGCCCCTTAACGCGACGTTCATCTTGCGGCGCGAATGTCCGCGCGATC
>JANNSB010000143.1:0-4993 GCA_031402175.1 Planctomycetaceae bacterium | reverse complement strand
ATGATGGCGGCGATCGGCAACTTCGCGTACTGCCGCGCGAGTTCGAGGGCCGATGTCTGCGACACATCGAGCCAGCCCTCGGTGGCGACCATCGAGTCGCGGGCGTCGATGCCGAGCACGATGCGCGACGGAAACTTCTCGGTCATCTCGCGAAACCACTCCGGCTGCTTGAGGGCCTGGGTGCCGATGATGACGCGGTCGATCCCGATGTCTTCGAGCAGCAATCGAATCGACTCTTCGCTGCGAATTCCGCCGCCAAGCTGACACGGAATGCCGACGGCCTGAATGATCGCTCGCACGGCATCGAGGTTCACCGGCTGGCCCTGCTTCGCGCCATCAAGATCGACGAGATGCAACCGCGTCGCCCCATCGGCCCCCCAGCGAGCGGCCATCGCACCGGGGTCGTCGCTGAAGATGGTCTCTTGCGCGTAGTCCCCCTGCTTGAGCCGTACACAACGGCCGCCGCGGAGATCGATAGCGGGGAGGATTTCGAACATGGGGGGTGGGTGGTGGGTGGTCGTTGGAGCAGGGTCGAGAGAATTGGGACGACGGTCAAGGGATGTAAGAATCATGTACGGGCCATTGCATCAGTGCGTCGTTTGAGTTGGCCTGAGTTCCATGTATCACGATTGCCGTCGCTTACGCTTCCGGCTCAGACCACATGCACAATCATCAAATCTTTTCCCGGACTCGACCAGTCCACGGAGCCGACGATAACGATGCGGTCGCCGGTCGTCACGATGCCCTGCTCCCAACCCCACAGGGCGGCGAATCTGGCCGCGGCGAACGGCGATTCCCGCAGCGTATCGGTCGCCACGCCGCGCACGCCCCAGACCAGTTGCAGCCGGGCGGCCATGCGCTGGTCGTCGACCAAGGCCAGGATCGGCATGCTGCTGCGCAGCTCCGATAACGCGATGGCCGTCTTGCCGCTGCGGGTCAGCACGACCAGCATTTTGGCTCCCAGGTGCTCGGCGGCGTGAATGGCGCCCAGCGTCACGGCACGCGTCGATTCGGTGGCCGACGTGCGTGATCGTATGCCGATGGGGAGATCCTTGCGTGATACGACGAGCGGCTCGATCTCGCGGATGATGCGGCTCATCATCGTGACCGCCTTCACGGGGTGCCGTCCCACGGCTGTCTCGCCGGAAAGCATCACAGCATCACTGCCATCGAGCACGGCGTTCGCGACATCGGTCGCCTCGGCCCGCGTGGGGAGTTCGTTCTGCTGCATGCTCTCGAGCATCTGCGTCGCGGTGATGACGGGGATGCGATAGGCGTTGCAGGCCTTGATGATCTTCTTCTGAATGGCCGGCACGCGGACGATGTCGACCTCGACTCCCAGATCGCCGCGAGCCACCATGACGGCATCAGTTACCTGCAGGATGTCATCCAACTGATCGACCGCTTCGGGCTTCTCGATCTTGGCGACGATGGCCGGCTCGTTCGTCGGCGCCAGTTCAAGAATCCGTTGACGCAGATCGCGAATGTCTTCCGCCCGACGGACGAAACTCAACCCGATAAAGTCGATCTCTTCCTGCACGGCCCAGGCGAGATCTTGCAGATCTTTGTCGGTCAGGCTGGGAAGCTTGAGCCTGCTGTTGGGAAGGTTGACCCCCTGCCGCGTGCGGATGAGGCCGGGCTGCTCGACTTCGCAGACGACAGAGTCGCGATGCTTTTCGACGACGCGCATCGAAACAGCCCCGTCAGCGAGAACGATCAACCCGCCGAGGGCGACGTCGTCGACGAGGCCGGGATACGTCGTGGTCAATTGATTGGGGCCGGCGGCATCCAGCGAGCGCACGAACGAGTAGCGTTCCCCTTCGGCGAGCCGCAGTCCATCGGGAGGCAGCTCGCCCAGGCGAATCTTCGGCCCGGACAGATCCGCCAGCAGAGCGATCGGTCGCCCGACAGTCGCGGCGACGCTGCGGGATTGTTGCGCCCGCTTCGAGAGTTCCTCATGCGTGCCGTGGGCGCAGTTCAAACGAAAGACATCGACGCCGGCCTCGACGAGGCCCTGCATCGTGGCCAGATCATCACAAGCCGGCCCCAGAGTGGCCACGATCTTGGTGCGGGCGAGCGATTGCTCATGATAGGACGGTTTCACATGATTCTCTGTGCAATAGGTGGGCCGAGCGATCGGAACGAGAGTGTAACGATCGAAGGCCGCGGGCCACAGGTGATTGGACGGGCCTGACGCCGACCGTGTGTGCGTCTCGATAGCCGGTAGATTCGGTTCCCCCTCTCCCCCACTGAGAACTGCTGAGTTCTGAACACGATTCGCTGTGGGGGAGAGGGAGTTACCGGCATTTGAGCGGCACAGCAAGCGCCGAATGCTTGATCGTGAGGCGTTCGCAGGATTCGTCGGACATTCGAGGCGGAACCATTGCCGGAGCGGCCATTTCCTGCGTTCCGGCGAAGTACGCACCTTCAGAACGGTTGCCCCCCGCGGTCCACGGTTCCCGCAGGGTGTATTGGAGGCGAATGATACCTCACCTGAAATGCCGTCGCCCCACATTGAAGTCCTCACTCACTGATACTCACGTTTTGAAAGATAGACCCATGAAATCGCGCATCACAATCTGTGCGACCTTGTTTGCGTTGGCTCTGACTGCGACCGCGGTCGCCGACGAGCACCTCGAACAGTTTTACGTCGACCCGAGCGTCACTCCCGGCTGTGTGCCACCCCGTCTCGAGTTCAACGGCCACTTCCATCCCGGTGAAGGGATGCATGTGGACTATGTGATTTGCGGCGGACTCGCGGAACGACTCGGCCTCGAAATGGGCGACATGATCGTCGCAATCAACGGTCAGTCGATCATGTCCGATCCCCACTACTTCCAGTTGCTGAGCGATGCCGCGCTGTACAACGGGGGCCATGCTCAACTTCTGGTTCGCAACGTCCGCGGCTTCCCCGAGTACGTGACCGTGGACGCCTACTTCCCGTGCGCTGGTGCGCCTCCGGTGTTGTACAACCACGTTCATCCGTAGTTGTCTTCAATCACATCAGCTTGCCGGCTCAGGGAGGAGCCGGCAGATGGTGGCAGTCCAAAACGAATCAGCCCGCAAGCCCTTCCGGCAAGCGGGCTGATTTCGTTTCTGTAGCGGCGTCTGTCCCCAGACGCCGGGGTGACACGAGCGGGCGTTGTCTGGTCGCAGGAAGTGCTACGGAGATGGACGCGGTTCTCTCCGGTCTCCGCGGCTGAGACAGCCGCGGCTACTGCGACGCCTCGTGCAGCGCCCTGAGCCGATCGACAATCTCCGGATGCTGTTCCGCCAGATTGGTTTGCTCGGTGATGTCGTCCGCCAGGTTCGACAGAAACAACGGATCGAGCAGTTCTTCCGGCGCGGTGGGATCGATCGGGTTGCCGATCAGCTTCCAGTCGCCTTCGCGCACAGCCCACAGCGACTCGGTGCCAAGTTCCACCTGCCAGTGCAATACCTCGTGCGGCGTCAGGGCGTTGGAGAGGATGACGTCCTTGAGGCTCAGTCCATCGAGGTCGTCGTTCAAGATGGTCGCCCCGGTAAAGTCGGCGATCGTCGGCAGCCAGTCGCAGCTATGGGCGACCTGATCCCGCAGTTCTCCTTCAGGAATCGTCCCCGGCAGAGAGACGATCGCCGGCACGCGAATGCCTCCTTCGAACAGGCTGAACTTCGCGCTGCGGTAGGGGCCTGAGTAGCCGCCGCCGAAATGAGTCCGTTCTTCGACCGAATGCCCGTGATCACTCTGAAAGATGATCAGCGTGCGTTCGCGTAGTCCGAGTTCATCGACGACCGCAATCAAGCCGCCGATGCGTTCGTCCATCGTGCTGACCTGAGCCGCGTAGAGATTGCGCGGATAGGGCAGGTGCTCATAGTGTTCCAACCAGTGCGCCTCTCCCTGTAGCGGATAGTGCGGCAGGTTCATCGCGAAGTAGAGAAAGAATGGCTCGTCGCGATGGGCTTCGATGAACTGCGTCGCCTCCGCCACCATCAGGTCGGGAAAGAACTCACCATCGGCAAAGACTTCTTCGCCGTTGCGCCACAAGTCGTGTCTGTTGGGTCCGTGCCAGTAGAACGTGTGACTGTAGTTGTCGATGCAGCCGCTGAGGTGGCCGAAGGAGTGGTCGAAACCCTGATCGATTGGTGTCTTGCCCGGCGCGACGCCGAGATGCCACTTGCCGACGAGGGCGGTGGCGTAACCGGCCTCATGGAGCATATCGGCGATGGTGACTTCGCTCGTGGGCATGCCGGCTTCGTACACGATGCCGGGCAACGGCGGCGGCGGCGCGTTCCAGGGGACGCCGGCTCGCACGGGATAGCGCCCCGTCAGCAGTCCCGCCCGCGACGGCGAACAGACCGGTGCAGCCGCATAGAACTGCGTGAACCGTACCCCGCGCTCCGCCAATGCATCCAGATGCGGGGTGACGAGATCCTCGGCTCCATAAACATGCGTGTCGAGCGACCCGAGGTCGTCAACTAGAATGATGATGACGTTGGGAGGCGGCCCGTCATCGGCGGAACTCGAACTGCAGGTTCCCAGCGCGAGCACCAAGCACAACAGTTTGACGTCAGAAGATCGGAAGACGTTCATCAGGTGCGTCCAAAACAACACAATTCATCACTCCATGGTTGAAGCCCGTCCTCTCGCTGCATACGTTGACGGAGAGCAAATCGAATTACAACGGCCTGCTCGTCCCTCATGACCGACTCCGCCTCAACCAAGCTCGCGACGCCCGACACAACCTACCGGTTCCGCGATCATGGATCGAAACGCCCCGGTACCTTTCGATATCTCTGGGAGCCTGTCCTCAAGGAGCTGGAAAGCCTGCCGCCGGGAAGCAGCATTCTCGATGCCGGCTGCGGCAACGGCACATTCGCGCAAGTGCTGGCCGAGCGCGGCTTCGACGTCTGCGGGACCGACCTTTCCGAGAACGGCATTCAGCACGCCCGAACTCTCGAAACAAAGGGCCGGTTCGAAGTGGCTTCGGTCTACGATGACTTACTCGGTCTCTTC
>JANNSB010000142.1:0-7212 GCA_031402175.1 Planctomycetaceae bacterium | reverse complement strand
CACCATTGAACATGAGTCAGCGGCAATTCGTGATGGCTGTGGATTGGCTGAGCAATCCGAATGCCAATTCCACAAGTGCTACGCAGGCTTCGCCAAGACTGTCTGGGGTGTGCAGATTCGCACGACTGTGACAACTTGTATCGGGGATGCCGAGCCGCAATCGACCAACTTCGCACGAGGTGAGTCCGCTTTGTCGAGGAATCCCCTATTGGGTCTGCAATTGCTAACCGGCATCGTACTTGCATTGTCTGAAGGCGTTGGATGGCATCAATCTTTTGAAAAAGGCAGTCCCATGAGCTTCCGTCACGAACCGCGTCATTCTCCGATCACTTGGCTGGTCGTCGCGGATCGGGCCCACGCGAGGATCTTCCAGTGCACTCAGCCCGAAATGAACGACTTGCGAGAGCTGAAATCCCTGGTTCATGAGGAATCAGCCTGTCACTCGCGAGACATATACACCGATCGACCCGGAAGGTTCGCCGGCAACAGCGGCGAATGCGTGGCAGGCGATCCAGAAACGGACTTTAAGCATCAGACAGCGATCACGTTCGCATGCCAGGTTGCAGAGGAACTCGACCGCGGTCGCACGCACAATGAGTTTGGATCGCTGGTCATCTTCGCACCGGCGCTGTTCCTTGGAATTTTGCGCGAGCATCTGCCGAGACCTTTGGCGAAGCTGGTGATCGCCGATAGCGACAAAGAGCTGGTCCGTGCCGGCGTCGAAGAATTAGAGCAGCAATTGCGCGCGGCGCTCGCAAAGGCACATTCGCTTGAGGCGGAACTCAAATGAGGAGCTTGAAGCGGTCGAGGGGTGGAATGATGTGGATCAATCCCTCCGTCGACACTGTCCTGCAACCCAGCAATGTGCTCTCTGAATGAGCTATGAAAGACACGAATCACAAGCGCCAGCGGGAACAACTGGTTGAGAGTGAATTGCGAACGCTCGGCATTCGCGACGACGCGGTGCTGAGCGCAATGAAAACTGTGCCGCGCGAAGAGTTCGTCTCCAGGGAGTTGCAGGAATTCGCCTATCGCAATGCACCCCTGCCCATTGGCTCCGGGCAGACAATCTCGCAGCCGTTGATCGTGGCACTCATGGCGGAGGCTCTGGAGCTGGCACCGCGCGATCGTGTCCTCGAGATTGGCACCGGCTCGGGATATGCGGCTGCCGTCCTGTCGCGCATCGCCGGCGAAGTCTACAGCGTCGAACGCCATCGCGAACTGGCGGAGAGCGCTCGCGAACGCTTGAAAGGACTGGGCTACACGAACATTCGCATTCTGCACGGAGACGGCACTCGCGGCTGGGCCGACGCGGCTCCATTCGATGCGATCACCGTCGCAGCCGGCGGGCCCGGAGTTCCACCGGCCCTCCTGCAGCAGCTTCGCGTCGGGGGAAGGCTGATCATCCCTGTCGGTGAGGATCCGGAATCTCAGCAGCTCATTCGCGTGATCCGTCGTGGTGAAGACGACTACGAATACGAGGAGATGGGAGGCGTGCGCTTTGTTCCCTTGATCGGGGAAGCCGGCTGGCAAGATCGCGAGGAACTGACTCCGTCCAAGGCTCCCGCCCTGCGCCGTCAAGTAAGGCCTGGACTGCCCGAACTGATACGTCAGGTCGCCGAACCGATTCGTTCCATCGATCAGCCTGACCTGGATCCGCTCCTGCAGCGAATCGGCGACGCACGGCTGGTGCTGATTGGCGAAGCCACACATGGAACCTCAGAGTTCTACCGCATGCGGGCGGCGATCACGAAGGCGTTGATCGAACAAAAGCAGTTCGATTTCGTCGCCATCGAAGCGGACTGGCCGGATGCGTATCGCATTCATGACTTTGTCACGCATCGGCAGCGGGAAGAACCTCACGATTGGGAGGCCTTCGCGCGCTTTCCCACCTGGATGTGGCGCAATCACGAGGTTCTCGATTTCATTCACTGGTTGCGTAACTTCAATCTTCAGCGGAGACCGGCGGAGCAGCGAGTCGGATTCTACGGACTCGACCTTTACAGCATGTTCACCTCCATTCAGCGGATCCTGGAGTATCTCGATCGCGTCGACCCGCAGGCCGCGGAAGTGGCGCGCGCCAGGTATGGATGTCTGTCCCCCTGGGAAGCCGACCCGGCGAACTACGGACGGGCGGCAATCGCGGGGCGCTATCGCAGTTGCGAACACGACGTCGTCCGCATGCTGCAGGATCTCACTTCTCGGCGCGTCGAAACTGCCGTCCGGGATGGAGAGGAACTGTTCGATGCCCAGCTCAATGCCCGGCTCGTTGCGAATGCCGAGGAGTACTACCGCATCATGTACTACGGCTCGGATGAGTCGTGGAATCATCGTGATACGCACATGTTTGAGACGCTGCAATCGTTGCTGAACCGTCGAGGTTCAAGGTCCAAGGCGGTCGTCTGGGAACACAACTCACACCTCGGGAACGCCCTGGCAACACAATTCGGCCGGCATGGTCAGATCAATATCGGTCAACTGTGCCGCGAGGCCTTTGGAAAGGATGTCTACGCCATCGGACAGGGAACCGATCACGGGAGGGTGGCGGCGGCATCGGAGTGGGAAGGTCCGATGGAGATCAAGCGGGTGCGACCCGCGCTCACCGACAGCTACGAGCACTTGATGCATCTATCGGAGATGAATGCGTTCTTCCTCCCACTGACAAAGTCCACCAATCCGCAACTCACGCACGCGCTGGCATCACGCAGGTTAGAACGAGCCATTGGCGTGATCTATCGTCCCGATACGGAGCGGATGAGCCATTACTTTGAAGCCTCGCTGCCGCAGCAGTTTGATGAATGGATCTGGTTTGACGAGACATCTGCCGTCCGCGCGCTCAGCACACAACAATCCAGGGAACACGAGCCTTCGCATCCGTTTGCCACCATCGATCGGTAGCACCCTACTCGACGCGGACTGCTCCGATGAACGTTTCGCTCGCAGCCAGCCTCATGGAAGAGTTTGCCGTTTCGACCGGCGTGCGAAACGGCGCCGTTCCCCGGAGATACCTGTGGACGGATGCCTTCGCGGTGTGCAACTTTCTGAGTCTCTGTCGCGAGACCGGCGATGCGAGATACCTCGACCTGTCGGTGGAACTGGTCAGGCAGGTGCACCACGTGCTTGGTCGACATCGCTCCGATGATGACCGCCGCGGCTGGATCAGCGGGTTGTCGGAACAGGAAGGCGAACTGCATCCCACCTGCGGCGGGTTGCGAATCGGCAAGCGTCTGAATGAACGCGGCGCCAACGAGCCTTCTGACGCCCGGCAGGAATGGGATCAGGACGGACAGTACTTTCATTACCTGACGAAATGGATCCAGGCTCTCCAGTGCCTGACCAGTCAGACAGAAGACGGCCGATACCTGCAGTGGGCTATCGAGCTGGCGATTGCCGCGCATCAGGGATTCACGGTCCAATCTGCATCCGGTGGACCCGGGCGAATGGTTTGGAAGATGAGCATCGACCTGAGCCGGCCGCTGGTCGTTTCCATGGGCCATCATGACCCGCTGGATGGGCTAATCCGGTTCCTGTTATTGCAGGTGGGTCAAGGAAGACTTGGGCAATTTTCCTCGGGACACACCGCCGGGCTGGAGCGGGCAATTGACGACCTGCGGGAAATGTGTCGTGGATCAAGTTGGGTGACCAGTGGCGAAGGCGGATCTTCGCATCAATGGCATTCCAGCCGAGAATGCTCTGCAGGATCGGCAATGCGGTTGTCGAATCGTTGGGCACCGCAGTAACCGCGAGGCGAAATCGGGGCGTTTCGACTGCAAGACTGGGATTCGCCGCCCCAGAATCAGTTACTGACGAAGCATTTGCATCTGGAGTACTTGGCGTTGCCATTTCCGTGCCTGCCTTCGGCGAGAAGTTCGTCTGGAAGTCCTACCGATCGAGTTCAGGATGGGTGACCGGCACGCAAGAACGCCGCGAGGATGTCGATCGTCGTGATGATCCCCACCAGCTTATCATCCGAATCAAGTACAAACACCCGGTGAATATGGGCATCGACCATGTACTCGATCACCTTTCTGGCGGGGGTGCTCTCGGAAACACTCACGAGGTCGCGAGTCATGACCTCAGAGACCTTTTGCTCTGCGGCCGGCACCAGCTTTTCGCGGACTGCGGCGAGCTTCTCGGCATTGATGCTCTCGGGTAACAGCAGGTTGGATTTCCAGAATGTTGATTCGAGCACTTTTTCCTGCTCGCTCGCAACGTGCTGTTCAGCTTTGACGAAATCGGCGGCCGAGAGCACGCCGACGCAGATTCCATGCAGGTCCACCACGGGAGCTCCACTCACCTGGTGGTCCAGCAAGACACCGGCGGCCTCGGCCAGGGACATGTCTGGCAACAACGCGACGAGACTACGAGTCATCAACGAGCCGGCACAGGTGTGATTCAGAAAAGATTCGAGTTTCATCGCAGTCCTCCTCAACGGGACATCATTTGGTATTGCGCAGGAAGTTCATCCGCAAGCGCCGTGCCAGTCTAACGACGGATTGAGCTGTCGGATGGTGCGCACTTCCGCAACGCCGTTCTAAGCGAAGGAGACCATCCAAGTCACGAAGATCGGCCTCGGGTGAGTGAACCGGTTTGCGGCTACCAGGTCTTTGGCTGGGTATCACTGGTGTTGAGTCGATCCAATGTTGGAACATCGCACACAACCAGGCCGCCTTGTGTGCGGATTGACGCGGGCAATGTGCGTCCTCACGCGGGGGCCGCGCAAAATCGGAACCGGCACATTCATTGCACTCCATCCCTGAAAACAGGATGAACCGCATGCGCGCGATGCTCCTTGAGACAACCGGACCAATCAAAGCAGACAGCGATCCGCTCGTGTTCGCCAATCCTGCAGCAATACCATGATCTCCACCTCTCTCCGGCGACGGTACGCGTCGCGAGTGTGCACTTTGGCACACCGATTCGGAATGCCGTACATCGACAGCAAGATTGCTGTCGTGGTATCAGCAATGCAAAGGATTCCTGAACGCGAATGAGGCTGTACTCTCGGCTCATTCAGGCCAGAGCAGCAGTGTCAGCCCGCTTGCCACGCAGGGAATCGCCAACAGTCGTGCGACCTTCCATCGCAAGTCGCGGTGTCCCAATGAAACCGCCAGCATGGTTTTGAACACGAGATTCGCCATGGCAGCCGTAAGGATCAGTCTCCAGGCGGTGTCGGAGGAGATGCCTCCCGCCTCGGGAGCTGATCGAGTGAGCTTGGCGGAGGAGAGCGTGATCGCGTCCATATCCGTCAGGCCCGAAAGCAACGCCACGACGTACATGCTGCGATCTCCGAAGTACGACTTCGCCGCGGCCAGTGCCATCAGCACGCACGCGAAGAGCAACCCGAAAACGATGGCCGATGGAAGTTCCGTCGGATTCTTCTGTTCCGGCATCTCTCCCTTGTCGCGTGCGGAGCGCAGCCACTCAAAGGCGATGGCTCCGATCCCGAACAACAACGGCACGGAGATCGGCGCAGCCAGTTCGAGGAATTTCGTCGGCGCTACGACGAGCACTTCGATCAGCACTCTGACGAACACCACAGTGGATGCAATCAAGACGACGACAGCCGCCATTCCAGCGCTGGCGGGGGAGAGACGGGTCCGCCGCGCAAAACTCGCCGTCGTCGCCGTGCTGGAGATCGCGCCTCCCAGGATGCCTACCAGAAGTACGCCGACCTGTTTCCCGAGAAACTTGTAGATCAAAAAAACTCCCAGGCTGATGCCCACAATGAGCACGACCATCAGCCAGATCTCGAACGGATTGAGGACATTCAGCGGTGAGGGGAGATCGAACGTGCGATTAGGCAGCACGGGCAGCACGACACAGGTGATCAGCACGAAGGTCATGATCGCCCGCAGATCGGTGTCCCCCAGACGCTGCGCAAATCCATGCAGCTCGGGCTTGAACTGCAGCAGGACGGCCGTGCCCCCGCCAACTGCTACCGCCACGCTGCGATCTCCCTGGATCAGATAAGCACCCACCGCATACATGAGCAGAATCGACACGATCGACGTCATGCCAGGGTCGGCGTCGAGCTTTGCCTGAAACTGCAGTGCATGCGATGTCAATGCCGCGGCCGCGATGGAGAGTAGTCCCGCGGCAACCACCCAGCCGCCGGCTGCGACTTGGACATCAATCGCGGCGGAAAGGGTTCCGAGCACGCTGATCAGCGGGAATGTGCGCAATCCGGCGATTAATTCGTTGCTCCGCTGCCGCTGCAGCCCAACCAGCATTCCGAGCATCAAGGAGATGCCAAGATCCTGAAAGAGGATGATCGTCTCATCGTCCACGCATTCACTCCCGCCAAGTTAATACTCCAACCTTACCGGTTTCCGGGAGGCTCGGCTATCAAATGCCGTGAATTGTCCTAAATACAGGGCCTGCCCGACTACCACTTGGAGAAGTTGCAAAACCACCGCCGCATGACAGACAAGGCTCGCCGCCATGGGCTCATTGCCGCGGCCCACGAAATGGAACTGTGGGTCCTCTCAGCGCATGCTCATCGTAATCCGTCGAATTGCGCGCATTCATTTCGTCTTCCCAACCGACGGAGTTGACGTCTTTGGCGACTGGGTTCAACGGCGAATGCCCTGCTGCTGGCGGCGGTTTCCGGAGGCCGGATAAAACTCATTTCCTTTGCCAACTGTTCCTGCTCCGGTGCGACACACCGAAGCCACATTGAGTGCTGACACGAGGAAGGTCGCCGGCCCTCGCCAGGCTCACAAATGCCGGATCGCCATCTCGGGCCAGCACCGGCGATGTTCTGCAGCCGGCACAACTTGTTCTGGCAATGTCTTACCTTGACCTTGGAGACGATTCCGCATTCCCGCATTGATCGGCACGTCGCCCTCCGTTCAAGGTGAGTTATCGTCCGCATCGAGCCTGGTAGCGCGACGAAGCGCCGTCTTGCCGAACTTCTCTGCGATCTCATCTGCCACTCGATCGAGGTTCTCGTGGCGCTTTCGCTCAGGTCGATCGAACAACTGCTGCTGGAAGACGGCTGAGTCACTCAGATGATTGACGCCGAACCCCAGAAGTCGGACTGGTGGATGGCGCGGAGGCAGGCGTTTCGTCAGCAGCTCGATACCTGCGTCGAGCAACTCCTGGGTAATGCTGGTCGACTCCGCCAGCGTAAGCGATCGGGTAATCGTCTTGAAGTCCGCGAACCGCACTTTCAGCTCGACGGTCCGGCCCCGGAGGTTGTGTTGCCGC
>JANNSB010000141.1:0-3715 GCA_031402175.1 Planctomycetaceae bacterium | reverse complement strand
CGGGGATATGACTTGCCCCGCCACTTGCAGCATTACACGGTGCCGCGAATCAAGCGCCTGCTGCGAGCGGCGGGACTTGAGCCGCAACGGGTAATCCATCAACCCAGCTTCCTCAACTGGATCGGCAGCGCCGGGCTGGCTTTCGAACGCGGCTTACCCTGGTGCCCGCTGGGGCGGATGCTCAACAACTGGTTCTGGAACAATCCTCCGCTGTGGACCTACTGCGTGCTCGGCCCGTTCGCTCAACTGCAGTCGGCAGTGAGACTCGGTGGAAGATTGACGATTCTGGCCCGCAAGGATCTCAACAGAACCAGTTGAGCCGGTGTGCGATGTCGCCGATCGAGATTAGGAAGAACGACAACTGCCGCCGATTCCGTTCCTGGACCACACTGACATGACTGCACCCGATCACACTTTGTGACAAGCGGGCGCATTGGACGCGAACCTTGCGGCGAGCGCGGTCTGAGGGGTCGCGGTCGCTGGCATCGCGGCGCAGGCGGGACTACGATCTGACGCATCCTATTATCGGCACCCTGGAATCGGAGTTTCTCATGTTAGACCTGCGCCGGCTCATCGTCACATGCCTCATTCTTTCCTGCGGCGTTACGTTATTGGCCGACGATCTCCCGGCTCCGGTTGCGAGAATTGAACTGGAAGATGCGACATCGATCGTCTTCCTGGGCGACAGCATTACGCATCAGTGCCTCTACACGCAGTACGTCGAGGACTACCTCTACACGCGGTTTCCGCACATGCGGTTTCAACTGCACAACGCCGGAGTCGGCGGGGCGCGGGCGTGGGATGCGCTGGCTCGTTTTGATGAAGACGTCGCCGCCTATCAGCCCGACTACGTGACCGTGCTGCTGGGGATGAACGATGGCTCGTATCGTCCCTACGATGATGCCACGTTCCAGATGTACCGCACCGATATGACGGCTCTGATCGCGCGCATCGAGGAGATCGGCGCCACGCCGATTCTGATGACGCCGACGATGTTCGACGCCCGTGCCGCCCGGCTGCGGGATCCCAATCGCAACGACGACAGCGCGCAGCTCTACAACTCGGTTCTCACATACTACGGCACCTGGCTGCGAGAGGTGGCGGTCGAGAACGGGCACGGCTTCGTCGACATGTGGGGACCGCTCAACAACATCACACTCGAACAGCGAAAGAGCGATCCGACATTCACGCTCATTGCCGACGCCGTGCATCCCGATGCGCCGGGTCAGGTCGTCATGGCGATGGCCATCATTGAAGACATGGGCCTGCCGCATGACGTGTCGCGAATCGACATCGGCCAGATGGACGGCATCGCGAACGTCACCGCCACGGGAGGCGTCGCCGGCGACCTGTCGTGGAGCGACGACGAGATCTCGTTCACCTTCGCCGCCGAGTCGCTCCCCTGGGCGTTGCCGGAAGAAGCGCAGCTCGGCGCGCGGATCACTCACCTGGGGCATCGGTTGAGCCGCGAAACTCTCGAAGTGCACGGCCTGCCGTCTGGAGATTACACGCTGAGCATCGACGGGGGCGAGGTGGGGACGTATTCAACGGTCCAGTTGGAACATCTGGAACTCCAGTCGAACGAGCGGACGCCGCAGTATCAGCAGGCATTGGAGATTGCGATGCTCAACAAGCAGCGGAACGAAGGCCCGGTGAGCGGCCTGCGCGGGGAGTGGGGGCAGTTTCAGCATTTCGCCCGTATTGGCCAAGCGCTCGAGGCGGCGCCCGACAACGCCGACCTGCAGGCGCAACTGGCAGAGATGACGACCCGCATCGAAGGCATGGCCGATCGCGTCGCCGAGCGCAACGCCGAGGCCCGGGCGATCGAGGATCAGATCTTCGAGATCAACCAGCCGCCGGTGAGGAAGTACGTGCTGCGTCGGGCGCCTTAGAGAATGGTCGATTTGCTTTCGCAGCCAAGATGGACCGCGGATTCGACGGATGACGCGGGTCTTCGCGGATCTGAAACACGGTTGGAATTGAGCCAGACATTTCAGATCTGCGGGAATCGGCTAGATCCGCGTCATCAGCGGTCTATTCCGTATCTCGTTCGAATGTCCGGACCACCGGCTGCCTGTCACTGCAATCCCAGCAGTTCACTCACCCTGTAGCCGGGCCCCAGGTGGGAGATGTCGCGCTGGAAGATGACTTTGGCGGGCGAGTCGGTGCCGTCGATGACGGCTTCGACCCGCGAGATCGGGCCGCCGACATCGTAGTGGCCGAGCACCTGCACGGAGTAGATGTCGCCGCGCGAAGTGATGAAGCGGTCGAGCCGCCGCATCATCAACAGATCCGCGTAGCCTTGAATGAACACCCAGCCGGTCGTGGCCTGCATCTCGGCCATCTGCGGCAACGGCTGGCCGGCCTCATCCACCGGCCGTTGCGAGAGGATCGTTTGCGCGAGGTCTTCCGTCATGCCGGGGATGCCGAGCATCACCTCCAGGCGCGCCTGGTTGATGTTGATGCGTCCATCAATGTACTCGACCGATGACGTGCTGAAGTTCTGAAACAGTTCGGGCAGGCTCGCCAGCAGATCGCCGCCGCTGGAGTTCCAGGGACTGATGAGCGTTTCGGTTACGCCTTCGATATCGGCGTCGACCTCGGCATCGATCAGTTCGTAGAGCGATTCGATGTTCGTGGTGGCCGGTTGCGTCAGGTCCATGCCGGCGCGGGTTGTCGTCGTTCCCTCGCCGGAGAAGGCGGCCTCGACGACTCCTTCGGCCAGATTCTCGATCGCTTGATCCATGCGCGTATTTCCCGTCGTCGTGCCGTCGTCGATGCCGGTGTCGTCCAGCGGCACGAAGTTCGTGGCACCGTACAGGCGATAGGCCACCACGAATGTCGCAATATCTTCGCCGTACAACTCCTCGATCTCATCGAACAGCTCGGTCAGCAGCGACTGATTGACATCGATCTTGGGAGAGCCGTCGATCATCATGTTCGATTCGCGGCTGAAGCCCGTCAAGTAAGCCCGCCAACCCAGTTCGAGGATGCCGTCGGCGTTATCGATCGGCGGGCTGAGGTCGCCGTCGTTCTCGCTGGGATCGAGCAGTCCGTTGCGATTGAGGTCTTCGCCGTAGATGAGTTCGGGCGTCACGCCGTCGACCATCAACAGTTCTTCGATCGACTGAATGGGCCGATTGCCGGAATCGTACGGCGGCGAATAACTCTGATACGTATCGCTCTCGGCACCGTATTCACGGGCTTCGTCGTCGGTATCGACCCAGTCGAGTATCGCGTCGGCGACGGCATCGGTCATGCCGGGCAACGGCAGCAGCAGGCCTCGCGATTCTTCATCGGTCAGGTCGAAGTTCGGGATCACGTTGACGTTGAGCTTGCCCGATTCATCGACGGCTCCGAACCGCACCTGGGTGAAGGCGAAATCGTGTTCGGCGGGAGCCACGAACGTGAAACGCGACTGCGAAGCCGTGTTGGCATTCTGCTGCATGATGACGCCGCCGAACATACTCGGATTGTGAAACAGATTCTCGGTGACGACTTCTTCGCGATTGCTGAGCAATGTGGCGAGATAGTCGACACCCGAATCCGCCGAGGCCTGAGCCTGCGCGAGCCGGCTGGCCCGCTGAGTCGCATGGGCTTCGATGAGCATGAACTCGACGAACGTATACGCGCCGAGCGTGAGCATCACGATGACGATCAGCACCGTCACGAGTGCGCTACCAGCTCCCTGGTAACCCGAAGCGTTATCGAGGGC
>JANNSB010000140.1:0-2987 GCA_031402175.1 Planctomycetaceae bacterium | reverse complement strand
GTCCGTCTCACTCAAGTGGTCCGCCGCCAATTGTAACAACGGCTCGGCCCCAGCGTCCCAAAACTTCTCCATCCCCTTCACCCGACGATTGATCTGCTTGATCGTCGATTCAAGATAACTGCTCGTGATCGGCAACCCCTGGTGTCGATACTCCGCGTAGTTCATCCGTGCACATTGATTCTGCACGTAACCCAACGTCTCGGCCACCAGCCGACGCGGGCTCCCTTCCGCATCGGTGTAGTCGCGCCACCCCTCGACCGCCGACCGACCTGCCATCGCCGCCGCGTACACGTAACACAAGGCGTGGATGAAATCGAGGATCGGCGTGTAGTGCGAAAAGTAATCGCGATGCACGCTCCAATGACTCGACGAACCATCGGCCACAAACGCTTTGCGCTCGGCCGCATGGAACCCTCGCGCATGTGCCGCGGCCACCCAACGTGACCCCAGCGCCTCCAGGCCCGCGCGTGTTGTCACGACGCTGCACACCAACACATGCGGTCGTTCCGGACGCTCGTCGGACTCGGCCGACTCCGGTGACGCAGGCAACTCGTCGACGGATCACGTGACCCGGACTCTTGACGCGGTCGCACTTGAATCCGACCGCCATCCATCGGCACACAGGCCACCGCGGGCTGTTGGCCCGTCGGACTTTGACGTTGCGCGGGCAACAGCAGTTGCTGATAAGCGGTCGCCGCCGTGGTCAACGCGACGCAACGTTCGTCCACAGCACGTTTGCTCCAACGCGGCACTCGTTCACGCGACACCTGCGTCTCGGCCAACGTCTGCAAGTCTTTCGTCGCTCGCACGAACGACGACGATTGCGAACCGGCCTAGACGACTTTCTTGAGCATGGCCGGAGTGAACGGGCACTCAGGTTCGACGCCGAGTGCTGGGGTCAGAGGGAAAAAAATCCCGGCGACAACCGGGGCAGTAATACTTGGGCTCGGCGATGTTTATCGGCCCGCGGCGACCGAGCAGTTCGCGGGGTCGATCGCCGACGTAGCGACCGGTTTGGTGGCAGTCGGGACAGTCTGCTTCGTGTTCGTCGGGCTGCCGTGCGGCGACTTGTTGAGAGACCAGTTCAGCCGCGATAGCATCGCTGATCGCGACGGCACGATTCTCGACAGCGTCGGGCCAGCTATCCGCTTCGGCATCATCGACAGGCTCAAGTTCATCGTTCAATGGTTTGGCCAGATCGGCGGTCCGACGCTGCAAATTCGTAGTCCTGTTCATCCTTGAACTCCCATTCTTCCCAGCCTTCCGCTGGTAACGACTCCCTGCGAGTAAAAGCCGCGTGCAGAATTATACCCGATGACGCTATCAGCACAAACCGCAGGCTGCACCCTTCCGCTTCCGCCCACTTACAAGTGTGAGCGTCATCTTTGTAGGTGATTTTTACGCGGCTTTTCGCTGCCAAAGTGCGTCCCACTGACTCGGTTCGCTCAAAAACAACGCCCGCAAGTGACACACCGCGTCCGAACCATTCTCGCCCCAACGCATCCCGCCACCCTTCAACCGATTCCCCACGATCGTCTTGCACGAACTCTCCACCGGTCCTGAACCAATCTGCCAACCATTGGCAACGTATCGCGGGTAGTCCATCCGATGCACGTGATTGCGAAAGTACTGCGTCGCGCCGCGATGAGCTTCTTGAACACAGGCACTCCGTGGGCTTACGTCCATCCGCTCCAACTCGGCCAACACCGCCGCCCCTCCCGCGTGCTTCAAACGATGACACTGCTCGTCAAGCCACGTCGCCCCCTCTGCGATCGACTGACCGAACCACGCTTGCGACAACTCGCGCAAGTGTTCCTTCACATGCCAAAAGTCCAAGATGCACTCGGCGAGCGGAAAGTTCTGACGAAAGAATGCTTCCAAGCCCGAACCGCCATCGGAGATCGCGATCTGCTGCTTGGCCTCGTCCCAACCGACTTGCGCCGCTTGCTTGCGTAGCTCCAGCCCCAACTCGGAAAGCTCGTAAAAGCCGGCCAAATAGCGCACTTCATGCGCTGTCGACTCAGGCCGCCGCTCCTCCGGTTCGCCACTCTCGCGCGGATTGTAAATCATGCCGACATAAGCCATCCGTCCCTCGGCCCGCGCGCCCTTAGGACCCTGCTGACGAATGCTTGTCGCATCGAGACTGACATACGCACACGTCTGGTTATGCGCGTCACGATGCCATTTCCAAGACTTCGCAGGGCCGAAAGCTTTCCGCGCTTGCAACTGTTCACTGACTCGCTCGCCGGTCGCTTCGGTCACGCGCTCGACGGTCGATTCGCTGAGTTGCAGGCCACTCATGATCGTCAACATCCGTTCGCTCGCTTGGGCGAAGCTCGACTGCACGCCCGCCAAGCAAGTCACTTCGCGCGCGGCAGGGGTGAGACCGGCGGTCTGATCCAACTGCAACTCCGCGTCCCACGGCGTGAGGCCGTGATGACATTCGGCACAGTGATAGTAGCCGCGTTTGATCCGCAACGGGCCGAGTAAGCTGACGAATGTTTTGGATCGTTTGGAAACGAGGCGCGCGTCGTTTTTGCACTCGGGACAGACGCAGCTAGCACCGCGATCATTGCCCTTTTTTTACCCGCTCTTCGGCGGTGACTTCGAGCACCTCGGCCCCGAGGGCATGCAAGCGATCGCGGAGTTCGAACTCAGTTTGGCCGAAGATTTGGCTGTTGGGCTTGCTGGCCATGAGTTGGGCCATGCGTTTTAATTCCTCGGAAAACGCCGCCTTTAAGCGATGTTCGATCCGCTCTGCCTCGGCCTGTTGTTCCTGAGTCAGGTTAACGTTCACTGGTTTGAACCGTGTCATGACGACGCCTCCGTGTGAGTGAAAAATCCCCCCGAATGTCGAGACCCTTTTAACAGAGCAGATTTTCTACCTACTTTCGAGACGCTCACACTCCAGCACCTCCTCCATGTTGGCGACGAACTCGCCGTTTGCGTCGGGAGGGATCACCCAGTACTCGATTTTCCGATTGGTC
>JANNSB010000139.1:0-2870 GCA_031402175.1 Planctomycetaceae bacterium | reverse complement strand
GCAACTTTGCAGCAGGAACTCAAAAAGAGACGGCCCTTTGAATCGCCGGAGCAGGAGGCATTGCTCAATATCCTCCGCACCGGCGACCAATTCCAGAACCGCGTCGGCAGGCTGTTTCGCGAGTATGGGCTTACGCCGTCGCAGTACAACGTCTTGCGCATTCTGCGTGGTGAGGGGCAACCGCTGCCTTGTCTCGAAATCGCCGATCGCATGATTCAGGTCGTTCCCGCGATTACGGGGATCATCGATCGGCTGGAGAAGGAAGAGTTCGTCCGGCGCCGGCGGTGCACAGAGGACCGGCGAGTGATCTACATCGAGATCACCGACAAGGGACTGGCGGTGCTCAAGCAACTGGATGAACCGGTGATGGAACTTCACAAACGACTGATCGGACATTTAACGCGGGGGGAACTCAAGGGACTCAACCGCATGCTGGAGAAAGCCCGCGAGAGCCTGATCAATGACGAGACGTAGCGGGCCAGACAGGTAATGCGGGCCGAGTGAAAAGTGCGCTCAAACGAACCATGAACTCCCCTTGTCGATTCTCAACTGCACAAATCTCACCGAAGGAAAACACCATGATCCAGGTTCGACGTTCCGATGAGCGCGGTCACTTCAACCACGGCTGGCTCGATACGTTTCACACGTTTTCATTTTCTGACTACCACGACCCAGAACATACGCATTTTCAGTCGCTGCAAGTGATGAAAGAAGACCGCGTCGCGCCGGGACGAGGCTTCGGCACTCATCCCCATCGCGACATGGAAATCGTCACGTATGTTCTGTCGGGTGCGCTCGAACATCGCGACTCGATGGGGAACGGCGAAGTGCTGCGCCCCGGCGAGTTTCAGCGGATGTCGGCGGGCAGCGGCATCAAGCACAGCGAGTTTAATCCATCGTCGGACGAGCCGGTGCATCTCTATCAGATCTGGCTCTTCCCCGAACGCAAGGGGATCGAACCGAGCTATGAGCAGAAGCGATTTCCCGATGACGAGCGGCACAATCGGTTGCGGCTGGTCGCCTCATGCGATGCAGCCGATGGATCGCTGCAGATTCATCAGGACGCGCGGATTTTTCTGTCTCGTTTGGACGCGGACCAGGTCGTCCTGCATACGCTGGACGCCGGTCGTCATGCCTGGTTGCAAGTGTTGCGCGGGGATGTGATCCTCAATGGCCAGGAACTACACGCCGGCGACGGCGCAGGGGTGAGCGACGAAACCGCGTTATCGATTGCAGCGAATGATGACGCCGAAGTGATGTTGTTCGATCTTGCGTGAACTCGATCCATTCCGCAGTCACAATTCAGGGAGTACGCCATGGCTCAGTCCAAGATCCTCGCCTTTTCCGGCAGCGCCCGGAAGGATTCGTTCAACAAGAAGCTCTTGCGATTGGCCGTCCAGGCCGCGACGGATGCAGGGGGAGAGGTCACGATGATCGACTTGAAGGACTATTCGCTTCCCATCATGGACGAAGATCTAGAACGGGAACAGGGGCCGCCGGAGAACGCCACGAAGCTCAAACAGTTGTTTTTCGAGCATCAGGGGCTGCTGCTGGCGTGTCCCGAGTACAACAGTTCGATCACGCCGCTCTTGAAGAACGTCATCGATTGGGTGTCGCGCAAGGCTGCCGGCGAAACTCCTCTGCAAGCCTACACCGGGAAAGTTGCGGGCTTGCTGAGTGCGTCCCCCGGCGCGCTCGGCGGGCTGCGGGGATTGGTGCATGTGCGTTCGATCCTCGGCAACATCGGCGTGATCGTATTGCCCGATCAGTTCGCCATTCCGAAGGCCGGCGAAGCATTTGCCGCGGACGGTTCGCTCAAGGACGCGCCAACTCAAGCCAAGGTCGCCGCGCTGAGCAAATCACTCGTTGAGACACTGGCAAAACTACATACGTGAAACGCCTCGAAGTCTCGGGACAAAGCGGCCGGTTCTTGCCATGTAGTTGCGATACTCGTCGCCAAATCGCTCGGTGAGTTTTTTCTCTTCGATGCGAGTGCGTGCCACGATGAAGGCGATTGGCACGCAACCGGCGGCGAACAGAAACCAGTTCGCGCTCGCCAGGCTGCCTCCGATAGCAAACAACAAGAACGTCACGTAGAACGGATGACGCACGAACCGGTACGGGCCACCGGTAACAAGCGTGTGCTCCTTCCTCGTGACGACTGTGTCGGTCAGGTTCTTGCCCAAATGACTGAACGTCCAGATGACCAGTAGTCCCGACACGGCAAAGATCCCCACGCCGACCCAGCGCAGCCAGATCGGCAGCGGCAGCTTCGCCCAATCCATCCATGCGGGGTTGATGGCCCAGGCGATGCAGCCGATGAATCCGGGGATGGCACTGAGCCTGAGACCGAACAGAATGAAGGCCCCCTCCTGCCAGCGGTCGAGCTTCTCACCCGTGGACTGCGAGCGAATGCGAAAGTACATCGCAAACGGCAGGAAGCAGCCGGCAATGACGACCATCGCCGTGCGGAAGAGTTCATCAGTCATTGATCGACGCTCATTGTAAGACTCCAATCCCCTGACCTCTGACCTGCGGCCTCTTCTTCATCACGAATGCGACCGACCGCCTTCGCCCCAATGCTCGCGGTTGAACTGTTCGGAGCCGCCGCGGGGAATCGTCAGGGTCTGCCATTTCTCGCCCGCATGCACTCGCGCCACCTGCACGATCTGGCCGATCAGACGTCGGCCCAATACCACAGGGTCCAGGACGGCACCGAAAACGTTTGTGTCTGATTCCCAATGGGTTCTGATCGAACCACATCTTGCCAACCCCGCGCCCAGTCGCAAAGGGGGACGACCCCGGGTCGATCCCCGATCGTGTCTGGAGGGCATCTTGTGGATGCTCAAGACCGGCGCCCGCTGGCAAGA
>JANNSB010000138.1:0-17272 GCA_031402175.1 Planctomycetaceae bacterium | reverse complement strand
GGGTTGCTGGGGTATCTGTTCATCGTCGTGTTCGTCGTCCTCGGCGCGCTGTGCGCTTTTCAGAACGAGTTCTTTCGTGGCAATCAATGCACCCTCGATCAATTGAGCGAGTGGTTCCCGTGGCTGCTGCTGTTCATCGTGCCGGCCATCACGATGAATGTCTGGTCCGAGGAACGCCGGCGCGGCACCGATGAATTGCTTTTCACGCTGCCCGGCTCCGATGTCGCGATTCTGCTCGGCAAGTACCTCGCCGTTGTCGTGGTCTACACCATTGCACTCTTGTTCTCTCTCACGCACGTTATCGTGCTGGCCTGGCTCGGCGACCCCGATCCCTATCGCCTGTTTGCCACATACGTCGGCTACTGGTGCGCGGGTTGCGCGCTGCTGGCCACAGGCATGGTCGCTTCGGCCCTGACCAACTCGACGGCCGTCGCGTTCGTGCTCGGCGCTGTCTTTTGTGCAGTGCCCGTAGGATTGAGTCTGGTTCCCGGGCTGGAAGAGTATTTGCTCCCCTTTACCGTCGGCCACCACCTGAACGAGTTCGCCCGCGGCACCATTCCGCTGTCCGGGTTGTTCTACTTCGCCGCGCTGACGCTGCTGATGCTCTACATCAACAACGCCCTCATCGCCCGCCGCCGCTGGGTCAAGGCCGGCGGCATGCATCTGGGCTGGCACTATCTCCTGCGCGGAGTTTCGCTGGCGGCGATTCTCGTCAGCTTCGGCTACATGGTGATCGCCACCGCCAACTGGTCGGCCGACATGACCGAAGAACGCCTCTACACGCTGGCCGACGTGACGCACCGCACACTGAATGAAATCGAGAAGGAGGATCCGGTCACGATCGAAGCCTACATCACCAGCGATGTCGGCGCGCCGTATGACCGCGTGAAGTCGGAACTGGAGGGCATCCTCAGCCGCATCAAGTCGGTCGCCGGACCGCGCGTGGACGTGCGCTACTTCTATCTCGCGCCGCTGTCCGAAGAGGCGAAGAAGGCCGAAGACAACGGCATCTTGCCGCGGCGTTACACCCGCGATGATGCGACAACGACGCATGCGGTGCTGGAAGAAATCAACCTGGGACTGATCGTCAAACGCGGCTTCGACCGGGCCGTCGTTCCGTTCCTCGACTTGGGCATGTCGGTGGAATACGAGATCACGCGGGCGATCGGGCGCGTGATTGAAGAGGACCGCATCAAGGTGGGCATTCTCGCGACCGATGCCAACCTCATGGGGGAGGAAGTGGCTCAGATGAATCCGTTCCAGGCCCAGGCTCCCCCCGAGCCCTGGAGCATCGTCGCGGAACTGAAAAAACAATACGATGTCGTGGGTGTGCAGCCCGAGGAACTGTTCGCATACATGGCGCTGCCCGATGTCCCGCAATCACAGGCCAACCAGCTCGATGTCCTGATTGCGGTGTTGCCCTCGTCGTTGACGCCGCAACAGATGCAGTTCTTTCTCATGTATGTCGGATCGGGAAATCCGACATTGATTTTCGACGACCCGCTGCCGATCTTCCGGCCGCAACTGCGTCCCCTGGAGCCCAAAGTTTCGGCCCAGTCCGCCATGGGCATGCAACAGGAGCCAGAAGTCAAAGCCGACGATGGGCGGCTGACTTCGCTGATGAGCGCCCTGCAGTGCGCGTGGGAGTCTGATTCGCCGCAACCGGGACGTGACTTCATCCTGATGGACGGCTTCAATCCCCATCCGCAGTTGGAGGTGTTTCCGCCAGCGATCGTGTTCGTGTCGACGAAGAGCGGCGCGGAGGACTCGATCAATCAGGAGCACTCAGCGACTCAGGGGCTGCAGGAGTTGTTGGCCTGGTTTCCCGGCACCATCCGCCCGCGCAGCGGTTCGGATTTGGAGTTCACGCAGTTGCTGCGTTCGAGCACTGCGTACTCGGGCTTGCTCGATATCGACGAGGTCATCGTTTCGGACGAGTTCTTCGGCCGGCGATTGGAGGAAAACCCCGATTATGACATGGGGTCGACCCATCACACGCTCTCGAATCGCAGCCGCTGGGAAACCAAGGGCGCGCCGGCTCCGGCCACGACGCTTCTCAACGATCTGGACGACATCAAGACCCCCTTCGTCGCGGGTGATGCGATTCTGATTTCGGGCGTCGAATTGCGCACCGAAGAGGAAGGCGAAGCGCCGATTGAACATGCGATCAACGCCGAACTCGCGGTGTCGGGAACGACGACGCTGGCTGATCTGGTGGCCGAGATCGACGAACTCTACGAGTCCGCCGAGGTCGAGTATACCGATACCGGCCGCATCGTGCTGACGGCGGCCGAAACAGGACCGGCGATGCTCGATCTGGTGCTGTCCAACAGGCCCGGCAACACCGGAGAGATGCGATTCGATGTCAATCCGATCGAAGTGGAAGTCGTCGGCATCAAGGGAGAGGCGCACGTCATCGCGGCCGCGATTCAGTCGAAGCCGGACTCCGCCGAAAAGATCGATGTCATCTTTGTCGCCGACATCGATCTGATTTCCGATGATCTGCTGCGCGTGGAATTCGGGCAGCAACTCGACCTGTCGATCGACAATTCGCGGTTCGTCATGAATGCGATCGACACGCTCGCGGACGACAACGATTTTGTTCATTTGCGCAGCCGGCGCTCGGGCATGCGCACGCTGGAAGCGATCGAACGCGTCGAACAACAGGCGCACCAGGAATTCTTGCGACTCCGCCGGCAGGCGCGACAGGAACAGTCATACAGGGAAGCAGACCTGTTCGTCGACATCGATCGCAAGATTCGCGAGATCAGCGAAGACACCACGCTGTCGGTCACCGCGCAGCGTCAACAGTTGCAGACCGCCGCCAGCGATCGCGCTGCCAGATACGCCCGGGAAGAACGGGAGATCGAGCGCGACGCCGACGCGGAAATCGACCGGCTGCGCCGCGCGGAACAGCGCAACGTCCGCGCTGCGGAACGCTCGGCGTGGGCCTGGGCCGTGTGGGTACCGCCGATCCCCGCGGCGCTGTTGGGCCTGTTCATGTTCTTCCGGCGCGTGTCTCGCGAACGCAGCAGTATCAGTCCCGATCGCCTGCTGCGACGGGCCGCCTGACTTTTGATTTGTTCCACCGCGGTTCGAGCCGTCCCCCTACCAGACACAGTCAAAATCATGGATCACACAACTCGCACAATCATCTTCGGCGTCGTGGCCGTTGTGGCCGTCTCGATGGGATTCGCGACGAGCATCTGGGTCGAGCCCAGGGATCCCGACAAGTTCTCGGATGAGGGCCAGCCCTTCTTTCCTGATTTCAGCGATCCATTCAAGGCTGGGGCGATCGAAGTCTCGGTGTTCGACCAGGCCTCCAGCACTCCGGAGAAATTCCGCGTGGAGTACAAGGACGATCTGTGGCGCATCCCCAGCCACTTCGACTATCCGGCCGACGGTGCGGACCAGTTGGGGAAGACGGCCGCTTCGGTCATCGGCATCACGCGGGACAGTCTCGAAAGTTTGACGAAGGACGATCACGAGGAAATGGGCGTGGTCGATCCGCTGGACGAGGAGATCGCATCGGGCGAAGGACGCGGAACAAGAGTGACGCTGTTCGAGGGAGAAGTCCCACTGGTCGACTACATCATCGGCAGGCGAGCGGAAGGCGAGCAGAATCGCTACTACATTCGCAAAGCGGACGAAGAACGAACCTATCTGGCCCAACTTCAAATCGACCTATCGACCAGGTTCACCGACTGGGTCGAGCCCGACCTCCTCGATGTCGAACGCAACGACATCGTCAATCTGTACATCGACGACTATTCGCTCGTCGAAACGATCCTGCCCGACGGCTCGCCGGATCTCGACATTCAGGCAGGCGAAACGGTTCGGCTGCACCGCGAGTCCGGCGGCTTTCAATGGACGCTCGACGGCCTCGATGCAGCCACCGAGACCCTGAAAACCGGCGTCGTGAACGCCATGTTGACCGCGCTCGACGATCTCAAGTTTATCGGCGTGCGCCCGAAGCCCGACTTCTTCGAAGGAGTTCTGCGAGGTGAACTGCAGGTCAGCAGCACCGACCTGAGTCTGGTCGCCCGTTCGCTGCAAGCGAAGGGCTACTATCTGACGCGAGCGAATGCCGAAGGCGCTATCGGACTGTTCTCGAAAGAGGGCTCGCTGGTTGCTGGAACGGCCGACGGTGTGAGTTATCAACTCCTGGTCGGAAACGTCTTCGTCGGAACGCAGAATGAAATCGAAATCGGCGGCGATTCGGAATCGGAAGAGATGTCGGAGCCCGTCGAGGAAGCCGATCCGGCGACCGATGCGAGCACTGAGGAACCTGAAGAGGAATTGCCTCCCGGCGAACAGCGCAGCCGCTACTTGTTCATTCTGACCTCATTCGACGTGGCACTGCTCGGTCCCAAGCCCGAGCCGCCGGTGATGCCGACTCCTCCCGGCGAGCCGACCGAAGGCGCGACCGAGACCGAAGACCCGGAACAAACGACTGACGAGGAAGCTGCCACCGGTGCGGAGGCCGCGGCCGATGCGGCGACGGAAGCTGAGGCGGTTGATGACGAGGCAAGCGACGAAGCGGCCGAGTCGACCGAAGAAGCCACGGAACCCGACACGGAAGATGCAGAAGCCGAGGCGCCGCAATGCGACGACCCCGCGACCACTGATGAACCAGCGGCTGATGACACCGCGACCGAAACCGATGCCGCGGCTGTCGACGATCCAGCACCCGAGACCGAACCAACCGACGAGTCTGCAACGGACGCGACTGCCGTCGATGATCCCGCCGCGACCGACGACGAAGCCAGCGAAGCCGAACCGGCTATTGATGATGCCGCGGATACAACTGATGCCGAAGCCGAAGCTCCGGTTGCACCGACGGCCGAAGAGTTGCAGGCGGCCTATGAGACCGCCATGCAGGAATACGACACGGCGATGCGGCAATACGAACGCGACCTCGAAGACTACAACGAGCGCGTCGCAGCGGGTCAGAAGAAAGTCGAGGAACTTCGCGAGCGATTTGCGGAGTGGTACTACGTGATCCCGGCCGACGTGTTCGAGGATCTCGATGTTTCGCGAGCCGACCTCGTGGGGCCGAAGACGGAGGATCCTGCAGCCGGCGGCGGTTTCGAAGGCATCCCCGACTTCAACCTGCCAGGGTTTCCCGGGCTGCCGGAAGGCCACCCAGAGATTCCGGAACTTCCGACGCCCGATGATTCCAACGGAGAAGCGACCGACCCGACGACCGAAACGCCGGATGGCGAAGAAACGACCGAGGAATCACCCGCAGCGACCGACGAGGAAGCGACGGAATCCGCAGTCCCCGAGGCGACGCCCGAAACTCCCGAAGCCGAGGCTTCCCAATCCAGCGAATCGGATGAATCACCAACTGGGGAACCTGATTCCGAGTCCGAGGCTCCTACAATGCCATAGTCGCCTTTCGCTCCGCGAAAGTCGCGTAGCGGCGGCTGTCCCCAGCCGCCGAGACCGAATGAGATGATTTGCCCCTGATATAACTCGACGAACGGATGATCTCGACGCGCGTCGCCCCGTGTCTGGGGACAGACACGGCTACAACAACTGACATCCGCTCCGCGAAAGTCGCGTTGGATCGTTCCATTCGCTCCGCAGTCACCAAGACGAACAAAACCAATAGCCCGTCCTCCGCTTCTTTCGCGGAGCGAAAGGCGACACTAACGAATGCCCAGCCCGTCCTCACTTAAGATTGAAAACCTGCACGTCTCCGTCGGCGAGACGGAGATCCTCAAGGGGGTCGACCTCGAAATCAAACAGGGCGAAATCCACGCCCTGATGGGGCCGAACGGCTCCGGCAAGAGCACGCTGGCCTATGCGCTCGTCGGTCACCCGAAGTACGAAGTCACCGAGGGGACGATCTCGATTGATGGTCAGGACATCGGCGAACTCGACCCGTCGGAGCGGGCGCGGCTCGGTCTTTTCCTGGCGTTTCAATATCCGGTGACGATCCCCGGCGTAAAGGTCGCCGACTTTCTGCGGCACGCGGTCACCAACGTCCGCAACCCCAACCGCAAGGAAGGGGAAGAGTTGATGGCGATGAAAGCCTTCCGCATCGAACTCCGCGCGACGATGGAACAGCTCAACATCGATGCCGAGTTTGCGCGGCGCTATCTGAACGACGGCTTCTCCGGCGGCGAGAAGAAGCGGATGGAGATTCTGCAGCTCGCGATGCTCAAGCCCAAGTTCGGCATCCTTGATGAAACTGATTCGGGCCTCGACAGCGACGCCGTCCGCGTGGTCAGCGAAGGACTCAAGCAGCTTTCCGGGCCGCATATGGGGGTGCTGATCATCACGCACCACGAGCGACTGCTGGAGTTCAACATTCCGCAGTTCACGCATGTGATGCTGGCCGGCAAGATCGTCGAGACGAGCGATGCCGCGCTGGCGCACGAACTGCACGCCAACGGCTACGCCGGCATCCGCGAACGCCATCCCGATGTCGCCGCCGAAGAAGCCGCCGTCCAGGAAGTGGCGCCGGTCAAGGTGAAGTAAGGCCCGTGGCGATCTGCCGCGACTAAGTCTCGCGTCTCAGCTCTCGGTTTCTGCCTGTCTGCCACATCCGAATTGCTTCCGGATAGGCGCTGCATTCCTGTTCGAAGACGCGGGCGGCGAGAGTGTCGGGGGTGTCGTCGTCTTTCACTTCGACCACCTTCTGCAGCAGGATGGGTCCGTGGTCGTATTCGTAGTCGACGAGATGTACGGTGCAGCCGCTGACCTTGCAGCCGCGCCTCAACACCGCTTCGTGGACATGCTGCCCGTACATCCCCTCACCGCAGAATGCGGGAATGAGTGCGGGGTGGATGTTCATCACCCGCCCCTCGAAGTCGCCGGGAATCTCCAGCCTGGCGAGATACCCCGCCAGGACCACGAGGTCGGCCCGCGCCCGCCGGCAGCGGTCGAACACCTCGGCACTGAACTCTGCGATGTTCGCGAACGACTTCGGGTGAATGATCTCGCACGTCAGCTTCGCCTCCAGCGCGCGTTCGACTCCCGTGCAGTCGCGATTGGCGATCACGAGCGGAATCTTGATCTGGAGACGTCCCGCAGACTGCTCGGCCAGCAGATTGACGAGCGTCCGCCCACTGCCGGAGATCAGGACGACCAGTCGTGTGGGAGAATCGCTATTCACGGGGTGGCGGGATCGAATGAAT
This sequence comes from Planctomycetaceae bacterium, assembly GCA_031402175.1. Taxonomy (GTDB): domain Bacteria; phylum Planctomycetota; class Planctomycetia; order Planctomycetales; family Planctomycetaceae; genus JANNSB01. The sequence goes on along the minus strand of JANNSB010000138.1, from coordinate 10,124 downwards.
GTGAGGCCGAGTGACATGGGGAGTTTAGCTGTCGTCACCGGAGGATGTGAGAGAACGCGACGACTCACGATCCGCCCACGCACAGTCCCATTACGAGCAGCAGTGCCGCGACGGCAAACGTGCCCCAGGCGATGCGGAGCGACACCGGTCTCGCATCGGGGCCGAGGCCGAAGTATTTCCCCTGAAGGTTCCAGAGGGCGAAACCGGCGGGAACGGTGATCACGCCGAACAGCCACAGATGCCAAAGTGCCGTGCCGTGCCGCAGCATCACGCCGCAGTCGCCGATGCTCCAGAACGAACCGACCGCGATGTAGAGTCCGTTGGCGACAAGGCAGAAACCCGCGAAGAACCTGAGAACGAACGCCGAGTGCCATTTCCGCCAGGCGGCGATCGTCCAGACCAACACTGGTAGTAATACCCCGATCAGCGGTCCCATCCATACCACGAGCAGTGGATCGGGATTCGGGGACACATCAGTTCGCGAAATGGTCAGCGGATGCAGCACGACTCGCTCGACATCCCCGCCCGTCGACCAGGCACCGAGAACGTGGCCGAATTCGTGCACGGCCTGCATGCCGAGCCACGAGCCGACGAGCGTCGAGACGATCAGCACGGCTTGGGAGAATTGGTCGTGGCGCGACGTGGGTTCTCGGTCATTCGCCAGGAGAGTTGTTGATTCATTCATCGAACCGCCGTTTGGATGCGTATGCCATCGAGATGAATGGCCGCGGCACGTAGAATCATAGCAGCAGACAACCCGCGTTCGTGCACGTTCTTCGAGACAGCGACATCATGACGGATCCCGCTTCAGCGTCGAAACAGCCGAAGCCCGCTTCAGGGTTTCGCCGGTTGCGCCGCGTGCTGCTGATTTACGTTGGCGTCCCCTATATCGCGTTGCTGTTGTTATTGGCGATCTTCCAGCGGTCGCTGCTTTTTCCCGCGACGCAGTTCGACTCGCTCCCCGCGGCGAGCGTCACCGAGTATCCCGCCCAATTGATGCGTGATGTCGAGATCACCACGGCCGACGGCGTGAAGATTCGCGGCTGGCTCTTTCTCGCGGAGTCCACTGACTTGCCGGATTCCGACGAACCCGGCGATCGCTGGCTGGTGATCTACTTTCACGGGAATTCGGGTCATCGCGCTCACCGAGTGCCGGTCGCTCTGGAAATGGTGCGGCAGGGCTGCGATGTGCTGCTGATCGACTATCGCGGCTACGGCGATTCCGAAGGCTCCCCATCCCGCGAGGGACTGGTGCAGGACGCGGTCGCGACCTGGGAATACGCGATCGACGAACTGCATTGCTCGCCCGATCGCATTGTACTGCTCGGCGAGTCGCTCGGCGGCGCGGTGGCGGTGGAACTCGCCAGTCACTGTTGCGGCAACCAGGCGATGCCGGCGGGGATACTGCTGACAGCGACATTCGCCAGCCTGCCTGATACCGCGGCTCGCACGTATCCGATGTTTCCCGTCCGCTGGATCGTGCGTGACCGGTTCTCGCCGCGTGATCTCATCCCGGCAGTGACTTGCCCGATCGTACAAGTGCACGGCGCGCTAGATGAACTTGTGATCCCGAGCGAAGCCGAGGAACTCTTCCGTTGCGCTCCGGAATCCTCGGCCTCGGGCATCCCCAAGCGCTTCGTCCTCCTGGCAGATGTCGACCATCACGGCGTCCCGCCACTTGAACTGGGTGAGGCATTGCGAGAGTTGCTGGCGAGTATCGAACTGGCGGCAGGCCAGTGACGCCCTGGCGCGCACGATGACAACGATTGCGCGGCCGGCGCGGAAGGTGTGGTCCGTGTCGGTCTTGTGCATGGTGCGTGTGTCGAAACCGATACAACCGGCGGCGTTGCCGCACCGCGCAACTCTTCGGGATTGGTGCCTCTGTCGCAGGTGCTCCGGGTCGTCGCAATTTCAGATTTGCACTCGCGAGATGCCCGCTCCGCGCTTCTAAACGGGTGCTAGAGTTCCGAGGCGATCGCATTCTCCATGCTGTGCAAGAGGCTGGCAAACGAGGGCTGCAACGAATGGTCGCCGACGAGGTTTACGGATCGGCGACGTGATACCCGCCGGCCCAGTCTGCAACAGGAGCTGTCTCCGTAGGGGAGCACTCAGTCATGAGTTTTCTAAAGAACATCCTGAAGAACTCGTACCGCGACGGCGGCCCGACCCCGTCACGGAGCAGTTTCACGAATCTGACCGAGGCGCAGCTCGAGGAACACCTCAGCATCTCGCGCTACGGCAGCTTTTTGCTGACGGATGCCGTGCGTCCCGCGTTCAGTCTCGAAGTCGTGCCCAGCGCGGGCTACCGCTACGAGTCGTTCGAGGACGAGGCATCGGGCGCTAAGGTTCCGGTGATCATGGCGGCCCAGACCCGCGAGCGGCTCGTTGATCTTTTCGTCGAACTGCTCGACCCGCTGGGCGATGAAGTCGATGTCGTACTGGAAACCAGTCACGAGGGCCTCGATCGGCAACATCGCGATCTGTACCGCGAGAGCATCGAGCTGCCGATTCTCAAAAGCATTCTGTACGACTTCGAAGAGCTGTTGCTCGACGACGGCTGCACGGGGATCGCGGTGTTGAACCCGCGCATCCCACTCGAAGTGCAGTTCGACGAGCACAAGTTGCTCATCATGTACGGCCACGACCTCTCCCCGTTCGAGGATGTGTTGCGGGGGGATGGTCTGCGAGTGAGCGAGTCGATTCGGTTCATCACCGAAGGTGAACATATCCATTCCTCGACAGAGGACCATCAGCGGCAATTCGAATCGCTGTGCTACCAACTGGGCGTCGAAAACTGACTCCCACGGTGGCAGGCTCGCTGACGTCGTCCGTCCCCTCGGATGAACATCGACATGATCGCCAATCGTTCGCGGCACTACGCTGGTTACAGTTCGTTCACACGCGCACTGATACTGTGTGCCGTCTGTCTTTCGGGCTGCGCTGCCTGGCCGCCCGTCGAGACGCCGCTGCACGATACCGCGCGCGGAGAAAACATCGTTCTCGACGCTCCCGAACCGGAACTCCCGGCCGAATCTGTCGCGCAGGATGCGACAATCACCGACGCGGTCGCTGTCCTTGACCACGAACCAGGGACCGAACTCGGCTCACCGGCCCCGTTCCCCAGGCCGGGACGCCCGCGGACTTCGATCCCCGCATCAACCGCCGCGCGAGATCAGCAACCCGCCATCACATCAGTCACTGCATCGGAGACGAGCTGGGTGGAAGCAGGCCGCAGTCACGAAGGACGCGCGATCGAAGCGATTCGTTTTGGCGGCGAGGCCGAAGAGCGTGTGCTCATCGTGTCGTCGATGGCGGGCAGCGATCCGGAATCTGTCCGGTTCGTCGATCGGCTCGCCACACGCCTCAGCCGCACCGATCCGGGCGTTGATGTGACGACGCTACTGATTCGTTCTCCCAACCCAGATGGACTGGCCGGACATTTCAGCACCAACAGCCGCGGCGTCGAGCTCAATCGCAACTTTCCATCTTCAAGATTTCCCGTCACCCGGACGACTCGCACCGGACCCGAACCGGGCAGCGAACCGGAAACTCAGGCGATCATGCGGTTGCTCGCAGAGTTTCGCCCGACGCGAGTCGTGCATATTCGACCGGGATCGGGGAATGCCTTGCTGTTGCTCTGTGACGAACTACTCCATCGCCCCATGACCGAACGTACTCAGGGGCTGGAGTTCAACGTCGCCTGCCATGACGGCGACTTCAAGGCCGGCTCGATCGAAGAGTACTGCCGCAGCCAATGGGGAGCCGAGGTTGTTACGGTCTATCTTCCGGGATTGCAGTCGATGGCCGACTCCGACGACCTGCTTCGCGGCACTGCACTCGCGTGCCTGAATGTCGAACTGCCGGCAGTTGCCGAAGACGATTTGATTTTGTCGGCTCAACCTGCCTCGACCAGCGAATTGCTGCCCAGTGGAGAGCACGGATACGTCGAGTCGCTGCCGCCGCCGGAATCCCACGCCGCCGCGCCGCAAGATTCGCGGTACTACGAACTGCCCCCGCCGCCGGGCCAGTAGCCGCGTCTGTCCCAGACGCGGAGCAAGGCGCTACGGCGTCAACTGCTCGCTGCGTTCCGTCAACGAACGAGATCCGTCTCGCTGATCGCCGAGTCTGGGACAGACTCGGCTACTTTGTACGACCGTGCATGTAAACATTGCCGGCGACATCGCGGACTTTCACATGATGGAGCGGAAATGACTGCTCAATCAGCACTAGGCCAAGTCCGCCGACTGGTGTTACTGCCTTAGAGCCGCCGATGATCAGGGGGGCGATGAATACGTGGGTTTCATCCACGAGTCGCGCATCAAATGCGCTGCCGAGCACCTCGGATCCCCCCTCGATCAGGACGTGAGTCATCTTGCGCCGCCCCAGTTCCTCCAGCACCTGCTTGAGTGAAAGACAACTCGGCGATTCCGAAGTCGAACGAGGCTGCGTGGAAACATCGATGATGAGCACTTCAACTCCCGCTGCCTCGATCGCGTCACGGCGCTCGGCCGGCGCCTCGGCACTGACGCACATCAGGACGGGCACTTCGCGAGCCGTTGTTACAAGTTTCGAAGTGAGCGGCAGCCGTCCTTGAGCATCGAGCACCACTCGCGTCGCGGTTCGCGGTCCCGGAGGCCGGGCCGTCAGCAGCGGGTCGTCGTGCAATGCAGTGCCGATGCCGACCAGAATCGCATCCATTCGGCCGCGCAATTGATGGACAATTGTCCGGGACGACTCATTCGAGATCCACTGCGAGTCGCCAGTGCGGGTGGCCAGTTTGCCATCCAGCGTCATCGCCCACTTGGCGTGCACCCAGGGGAGGCCTTGCGTCATCAGCTTGTTGAACGGTTCGACCAACTCGCGGGCGGCAGATTCCTCCAGTCCGACGATGACATCGAGGCCTGCCTGTTGCAATCGTTCGATTCCCTGACCGTTCACCCACGGAGCGGGATCTCGCACGGCGACATAGACCTGGCTGAGGCCCGAGGCGATCACTGCGTCGGTGCAGGGTGGCGTCTTCCCGTGATGGCAACACGGTTCGAGCGTGACGAAGAGCGTGCCGCCTCGCGCCTTGTCACCCGCCTGCCGCAAGGCATGTACTTCCGCATGCGGCCCGCCGTACTTCTGATGCCAGCCTTCGCCCACTTTGTGACCCGAAGCATCAACGACAACTGCTCCGACAGGCGGGTTGGGTTCGACATGTCCAATGCCTTGGCGTGCCAGTTCGATCGCATGCCGCATGGCCTCGGCGGGCGAAGCAAACTTCACAGGTGGCGGCAGATCGGACATGGAGCCGAGGGAATTGACAGGATGGCGAGCGATGGAATCAGCGAATCGTTCCTTGTATCTTAGGAAGCCGTGGCCCGGCTGAGGAACAGACCAGAACGAGGTGCTGATTGCCGCTGCTGAAAATTATTCGCGGAGACGCTCCGCACATGATCGTACCCGTCCGTGGAGAGCGGACCGTGATCGGTCGGCACCCGAACTGTCATGTCGTGCTGGAGAACGGAGCCGTCAGCAGGCATCACGCGCAAATCCTCGAAACGCATGGGGCCTACTACATCGAAGACCTGCGCAGCCGTAACGGCACGTATGTCAATGGCGAGCGCGTGGAAGGCCAGCGGGAACTGGTCGATGGCGACGAGATTCGTCTGTGCGACGTGACGCTGCAGTTCGAGATGTCGAGCGTGGACGGCTCGTCGACGCACCTGGTCAACAATCAGACTTCCAGTGACTCTGGCGTTGCGCTCGCGCACGGCGCTTCAAAATTCCCCGACTTGGACGACAGTCGGGTCTTCGTGCTGTCCGACGCGATCGAGGAGCCCGAGTTCGATTCGTCATCGAAACTCGATTCCGCCGAACGCAAGGCACGCATAGCGAAAGCCGGCAGCGTTGATCCCGAGATCAAGCTGAAGGCGATCCTCGAACTGACCCGCGCCCTCGTGGATCAGTTGGCGGTCGAACAGGTGTTGCCGAAGGTACTGGAAACACTGTTCAACATCTTCCCGCAGGCCGACCAGGGGTTCGCCCTGTTCCGCGAGCAGGACGGCCCCAAGATGAAGGTGATGGCCACGCTCTCCCGCGCGGGAGATGCCGACATCGTCGCCGTCAGCATGACGGTCGTGCGGCACGTCGTGCAGACCGGCGAGTCGTTGCTGTCGGCGAACATCAAGGAGGATCCCCGGTTCAACAAGAGCGCAAGTCTGGCGCGATTGCGGGTGCGATCGATGATGTGTGTCCCGCTGACGACGCAAGACGGAAAAGCAATGGGCGTGATTCAGATCGTCACGCGCCATGAGGGGCGCGAGTTTTCGGAAGACGATCACGAATTGATGCTCAGCCTCGCCGCCCAGGCATCCATGGTGATCGAGAACGCCAAGCTGCATACCGAAGTGCTTGAACGTCGCGACATGGAGCGTGATCTCGAGTTCGCCACGCAGGTGCAACTGGGATTCCTGCCCAAGTCGAGGCCCAAGATCCCTGGATACGAATTCTTCGACTTCTACGAGCCGGCCCTGCGCGTCGGCGGAGATTACTTCGATTACACCCAGCTTGCGGACAACAGGCTGGCCATTTCGGTTGGCGACGTGGCGGGCAAAGGCGTGCCCGCCGCGCTGCTGATGGCCCGGCTGTACAGTTCGACGCGGTATCAATTACTGACCTCCCCCACCATCGCCGAGGCGGTGCGCGGCCTGAATCGTGAAATGTCGTTGAGCGGGCTGGGACACCGCTTTATCACGTTCCTGGTGATCGTGCTCGACTCCGTCAAGCACGAACTCACGATCGTCAATGCCGGTCATCTGTCGCCGCTGCTCCGGCGAGTCAATGGTAAGATCGAACCGCTGGGTCGGGCCGAATCGAACCTGCCGCTGGGCATCCTGCCCGACATCACCTATCAGGAAAAGACGCTGGCCATCGGTCCCGGCGAACTCGTTTTGAGTTACACCGACGGTGTGACCGAAGCCATCAACTCGAATCGCGAAATCTACGGCCGGCCGCGACTCGAAGCTCTCTTGAGCAAGACGCACGCGTCGGTGGAAGAAACCGTCACGAAGGTGACGGATGAAGCCGAAGGTGACGGATGAAGCCGAAGCCTTCGGAGACCAGAACGGCCCCCGCGACGACACCTGCATCGTGGCCTTCAAGCGACTGGACGAGCCGGCTTCATAATCCTTCCGACGGCTAGAGCGGAACTCGTAGTGATGTCGCGTCACGCACAATCACAGGCAATGGACCGCTGATGAAACGGATTGGGCGGATTCCCGCGGATCTGAGATCTCCAGCCACATCCGCCATAAGAATTCAGATCCGCGAAGACCCGCGTCATCCGCCAAATCCGCGGTCTCTCTTCTGGATCTGACAACTGACACTCTGGCGTGACACGCCTGAGTCGTTCGCTACGATACCCTCGCGCTCCCCTGCAAAGAGTGTTTCTGAATGCTCAAACGACTTCAATGACAATGCGAAACTATCTGGTGGCTGGCAACTGGAAGATGAACACCACGCGGGCGTCGGCCGTCGAATTGGCTGCCGGCGTGAAGGCCGGGGTGCAGGACCATCCACGGGTCGAGGTGCTCGTCTGCCCTCCATTTCCGTATCTGTCGGCGGTGGCTGATGTGCTTAGGGGATCGAAGATTCGCTGGGGGGCGCAGAACGCCTGGCACGAGAAGCCCGGCGCGTTCACCGGCGAGGTGGCCCTCGACATGCTGCAGGATCTCGGCTGCACGCACGTCATCCTGGGACACAGCGAACGCCGGCACATCCTGCACGAGTCGGACGACATCATCGGCCGCAAGGTGGACGCCGTCATCTCCGCGGGATTGACGGCCATTCTGTGCGTCGGGGAACTGCTCGCTGAGCGGGAAGCGAATCAGACCGAGTCAGTCCTCAACCGGCAAATGGCGGCCGGGCTGGCCAATGTGTCAGCCAGTCAAACCGCGTCTCTGGTTGTGGCTTACGAGCCGGTTTGGGCTATCGGGACGGGTAAAACCGCGACTCCCGAGCAGGCGGAATCGGCCCATCTTCACCTTCGCAACTGGCTGGGCAGCCGTTACACTTCACAGATTGGCGAGCAGGTGAGAATCCTCTACGGCGGCAGTGTGAAAGCGGCCAATGCCAGGGAGTTACTCGGCCAGCCGAACGTGGATGGCGCATTGGTGGGGGGAGCGAGCCTGAAAGCGGCGGACTTCCTGGGTATCATTCAGGGTGCCTGTGAGCAGGTCGCCTGAAAGATGGCCGGAAGGATTCCTTTCGCAAGTTGATTTGACGCAGTGATGGTGCAGGAGAACTGAACGTGGGACTGTTGGCAGCCTTGGTGGATATCTTCGCGAATGTCGCACAGCTCTTTTTGCTGGTGCTGGGGATGTTCCTGATTCTGGTCGTGCTCCTCCAGCGGGGTCGCGGCGGCGGTCTGGCCGGCGCTTTCGGCGGCGCGGGGGGCCAGAGCGCGTTCGGCACCAAGGCCGGCGACGTTTTCACCAAGATCACCATTGGCATCGCGGTGCTGTGGGTGATTACCAACGGCGTCAGCGGGATGCTGATTCGCGCCTCGCAGTCGGCCATCTCCGAGACTCTTCCCGGCAGCGACGAAGATGAGGACGGACCCGAGGTTTCGCCAGGCGATAGCGATAGCGGTGTTCCTGAGGCTCCCGAGCTTGAAGGCACGGGAGACGAAGACGCTGCGACTACGGGTGCCGAAGGTGAAGATGGTGGCGAAGTCACGCCCGACGCTGATGCAGCGAGCGATGCCGACGCCAACGCTCCCGACTCACCGCAAACTCCAGAGACCGGGACCGATCCCGCTGACACCAATACGGACTCAATCGACGCCGCGGATGACGAAGCAGCAACCGACGAAGCTGTTGCACCTGAAACCGCCGATGCAGCGCCCGATGACGCCGGTGCCGAAGAAGCCACAGAATCAACTGCGGCGCCGTCCACGGATTCAGCTGAAGGGAACTCCACTGCTCCAGAATCGTCAGACGAAATCACGGACGGCGCAACCGACAGCGGCGACGGTGCCGCAAACCCGCCTAACTGACGAAGGGTTGCGATCGTGCTCAGTATGACGGGCTTCGGAACGGCAGAGCGGTCGAGCGACGGCCTGCATGTGCGAGTCGAGGTCAAGGGTGTCAACAATCGACATTTGAAGGTCTCCATTCGCTCGCCGCACGGCTATACGGCGCTCGAGCATGACCTGGAGCGACTGGTTCGCGAGAAAGTCGCCCGCGGCACCCTCAATGTGTTCGTTTCGGTCCACCGCAAGGACGGCCCGTGCGGATATGTCGTCGACGAGGCCGTCTTCCATTACTACATCGCACAGTGGCAAAGGCTGGCCCGCGAAATGCAGTCGGCCGGCACGGGCGACGGTCGTGCCGACGCGAATCCATCCCTGCTGCTGACGCTGCCGGGTGTCGTGCGCGAGGACGATGAAGGAGTCGTGACGGAAGTCGACTGGCCTGTCATTCAGGGGGCCGCCGAGGATGCGCTGACTGCCTTCAACGAGTTTCGCGCCCGCGAGGGAGCGTCGATGCACGACACGCTGCGGGCGCTGTGCCACGAAGTGGGACATGTGGTCGGCCAGATCGCCGAGCGCTCGCCGCAGGCGGTGACTCAATACAGAGATCGGCTCAGGGAGCGCATCAACGAGTTGCTCAAAGAGGTCGGGGCGAGCGTGACGGATGCCGACCTTGTCCGCGAAATCTGCCTGTATGCCGACCGCTGCGACGTGAACGAAGAGATCACCCGGCTGAGATCACACCTGTCTCAGTTTCTGGCGAGCATGGAACTGGAGACATCTCCGGGGCGCAAACTCGACTTCCTCTGCCAGGAACTGCTGCGCGAGGTCAACACGATTGGCTCGAAGGCCGACGGGCTGCAGGTGTCAGAGGTGGTGATCCAGGCCAAGGCCGAGATGGAGAAGATGCGGGAACAGGTCCAGAATGTCGAGTAATGCCCACGGACTGCTGTTCATCATCTCGGCTGCCTCGGGCACCGGGAAGACGACGCTCGCGGAACGGGTGGTGCAGATCCTGCCGAATCTGCGGATGTCGCGGTCGTACACCTCGCGCCCGGCGCGGGCCGGCGAGCGCGCCGGCGTCGACTATAATTTCGTCAGCCGCGCG
>JANNSB010000137.1:0-6593 GCA_031402175.1 Planctomycetaceae bacterium | reverse complement strand
CAGTTATCATTGACGCCTGATTTTCCCCCGGTCATTGACCGGGGGCTAAGTGAATTCAAACGACCAACAACCATCAACCATGCCCGTCAAACCGATCCCAGACGGTTACCACTCGCTCACGCCTTACCTCGTCGTGAAGGGGGCCGCGGAGGCGATTGATTTCTACAAGCAGGCGTTCGGCGCGACCGAGCGGATGCGACTGCAAGGCCCCGATGGCAAGGTCGGGCATGCCGAACTCGACATCGGCGATTCGGTCTTCATGCTGGCGGATGAGCATCCGGAGATGGGAGCCGTCGGGCCTGAAACGGTGGGCGGCACGCCGGTGAGTCTGCTCATCTACTGTGAGAACGTGGACGAGGTGTTTCAGCGGGCGATCGAGGCCGGTGCGATCGAAATGCGGCCCATTAAGGACCAGTTCTACGGCGACCGATCGGGCATGGTGCGGGATCCCTACGGCCACCACTGGTCGATCGCGACGCACGTCGAGGATGTCACGCCCGAACAGATCGCCGAGCGTCTGGCGGCGATGGAAGGCCAGCACGGCTGACTTCGTCAGCCGCGACCGCCCTCGCAACACGTCTCGACGAACGTGTGGCAGAGCGAGCAGACGAGCTTGGCGCGTATCGAGTAACAAGCCCGATTCAGCCTCTGAGCTCAACCATATCGCCGGGACGGATCGTGGCCAGCGCCGCATGCACGGAGGGCATGAGCGGCAACAAATCGGCCAGGCGATTGCTGACCGCGATCAGCACGACAACCGAAATGCGAGACGCGATGAGGTCTTGCTGGTATCTGAGGTTCTGATCCGCAGTGACCAGAACTTCGAACCTGCCACTCGCCATAAGCTGGAGCAGTTCGCCATTCTTCTTCCCCAACCAGCCCATGTCGGGCATGGTGCGATCCTCGTGCCCGGCCAACTCACGGCGAAGCGGTCGGGGAACGCATTCGTCAAGTAGAACTCGCATGGGCGACCAGCAGTTCATTCGCCTGCGTCAGCACGGCAACTGCTTGAGCACGCGAAACTGTCGGGAAGTGATCCAGAAACTCATCGAGTGTGTCACCAGCGGAAAGATAATCGAGCAGCGTACGTACCGGCACCCGCGTACCGACGAATACGGGCGTACCGCCGAGGATATCCGGGTCAGTATGAACGATTCTTTGAGATATGTTCATGGCACTCCTCCGACGAGATTGTATCAGTTGCCGAGACCGCGATCGAATGCTTCACTGTCGGATTCCCAGCGGATCGCTTCGAAACACGACCAATTTCGGACTGCAGACTATTCAGACAGTTATCCCCGTCCCCCTTCGCAGCAGGTTTCGCAAATCGTGTGGCAACGCGAGCATACGAGCTTGGCGCGAATGTCGATGAGTTCGCCGCCGCACACCGGGCAGACCGGCCCATAGGTCGACAGCTCTTCACGGTCGTCGGGCTTTTGTCTCTCGATGTGATTGGCGGTGTTATTTTCCACACCTCCATTGTCTGACGGCTGAAGCCCGCGTCAAGCTCTGCTGGTGTCGAGGCATCCGCGATCGTGGTGATGCACGCCGTGAGTTCCATCACTCGGTGCCTGCGGCTGGGCGTTCAACGATCCCTCCGGCCATCGGCCATCGGCCAGCCAAGTGACAAATGACCAAGGATCTCTCTCACTACTGCCTACTGCCAATTCCCTACTCCCTTCTTTACACTCGAACTCCATGCCTCGCGACTACTCCACCGAAGCCCTCGTGCACGACCCGATTCATGGGTATATCCCGTTCGTGTCGCGCTCGGGTCTGCCCGCTGGAGAGTCGGCAGAGCAGGAACTGATCGATCATCCCTGGGTGCAACGGCTCAGGCACATTCATCAACTGCAGACCGGCTGGTGGGTCTTTCCATCAGCAGAGCATATGCGGTTTCAGCATGTGCTCGGCGTGATGCATCTCGGCTCGCGAGTCATTCAAGCGTGGTACGAATCGCTGCACGAGTCTTCGCCCAATGTGCCGTCGAAGGCCTACGTTGAGAGCCTGGTGCGACTGTCGGGACTCTTGCACGACGTCGGTCATGGACCGTTCGGACACTTCTTTGACGACCACTTTCTCGGCCAGTTTGATCTGACGCACGAAGACGTCGGAGCTGCGATCATCATCGATGAACTGGGCGACCTCATTCGCGGTATTCGCCGCAATCCCAACGGCAGGCTCGGTCCGTTGGAGGAACTCGATCCCCGGCAGGTCGCTTGGCTGATTCGCAGGCCAAAGGGGGGCGATGCCGATGAAGGCCACCCTGACTGGCTGAAGAAGCTGCGTTCGCTCTTCAGCGGTATCTACACGGTCGACAACACCGACTTCGTGTTGCGGGATGCCTACATGTCGGGCTACAACACAAGGTCGTTCGACCTCGATCGGCTCATCCATTACAGCTTCTTCACGCCGCAGGGGCTGACAGTGCACGTCCGCGGGCTGCCGACGCTGATTCACTTCATCGAGACGCGGGCCAATCTGTTTCGCACGGTCTACTTTCATCGCACGGTGCGGGCCCTTGATCTCGCGCTGGAGGACGTCTTCACCGAGACGATGAATCACCTGTTCGCCGGCAGTCCGCTGGAGAATCTAGCGAAGTATCAGCAGCTCACGGAGTCGTCGGTGCTCGTCGACGTGCAGCGCTGGCTCGATTCGAAGAATGCCGACAAGCAGCGGCTAGGCCAGGCGTGGCGCGCGATTCTGTGCAGGCAATCGACCTGGAAGATGGCCACCGAACGCACCGTCAACTTTCACTCGGCGTCATCTGAGAAGATGTCCATCTTCTCGGAGCCGGAACTTGTGCTCAAGCGGGTGCGCGCGCGTTTGCCGAAGACGCAGCGGGATGCCCCGCTCAAGATCGACGTGGCCCGGCATTACCACCGCCCCAGCGGCCCGCTGCCGGCGGGCGGGCAGAACTATCTGCTGGACCATGCAGGCGGCGTGCCGCAGGAACTGAATGATGATGAACTCTTCCGTTCGCTGCCGACGAGCTTTCTGATCGTGCGCATCTACTCGAAGGACCACGCGCTCGACGCGGCCATTCACAACGCGTTGACGGCGGTTCTCGGCGAGGCAACGGATGCGAAGACGAATATGTGAGGGGGTCGAGAGAAGAGGAGAAATGAGAATTCCGGACTGGATTCGCGTTTCCCAACTGATTACTTGCTCTCAGTTGAGTCGCAGTGATGAGTTGTTGTGCGGTATTGGGTGCGCGAATTTAGTTCTGGCATTCTATGCCTTCATTGTGCACTTTGAGCGTGAATCTGATGGGGCGTTCGCCCTTTTGTTTTTGGTCTTCGGGTCGTTGTGGGGTGCTTCAGTTTGCGCGGACAGTGCATGCTCTTATTTTCTGGAGGGCGGGTTGGTTCTCGAACTCGGCTAGGGAGACGTAGCCCAGCGCGGAATGGCGGCGTGAGGCGTTGTAGTAGCGGATGTACGCACTCAGCTCCCGCGCCGGCGCGGATAGTCACTTCGATGGTCTTCAGGGACCGACGGGAAGATGCCAGTGCTACCCGCCGAAATGCGATTGGTTCGGCTTGGGACACTCAAAATCACAAACAAATCCCACGCCTACGCCTCACGCCTACGCTCGCACACACCCGATCCCGGCCAGCAGACTTCGCTTCGTACAACGCCTGGTCGGCGCTGCCTACGAGTGAGCGGTCGGATGAACTGTGATCGGCCGACGCGACGCCGGCGCTGATTGTGGCCTGGAACTCGCAGCTTCCCGAACGAATGACGAGCTCGCGCACCGCCACGCGGATCGACTCGGCTATTCGTTCGGCTCCCTCGCTGCCGACGCTGGGCAGCAGCACGGCGAACTCTTCGCCGCCGAACCGCGCGACAAGCGGCTGATCGGAGATGCGGGTCTGCGTGACGCATTGGTCGATCGTGGCGGCGATGGTCTTCAAGGCGTCATCACCCGCGAGGTGCCCATAGCGATCGTTGATGGACTTGAAACGATCGACATCAATCAGAATCAGCGAACAGCGGGCGAGCGAACAGCGACGCAGCTTCTCGAACATGCGATCGAGTTCCTGATTGAAGGCATGCCGGTTCGCAATGCCCGTTAGGGCATCGAGCAGAGCCTGGCGTTCGATCGCCATGCGGTCGAGCGTCTGGAAGAGGACTTCCTGCAATGTCTCGGCGCTCCATTCGAGCATGCCCCGATCGACGGGCCGCGCGTCGCTGGCCTGGCTGCGTGAAAAGACCAGCAACCCGCGGAGCTTGCCCCGCCGCCAGAGCGGGACGACGGCCGCACAGGTTAGCACTCCATCGGCAGCGACAGCTTGCAGATCAGCGGCATCGAACGCCTTGACGGCCGGTGATTCGATGCCCAACCGAGCGAGTGCGTCTTCCTGTCGGCTCCAAACATCGGCCGTCGAAGCATCGGTGACGCGGGTGGTGCGAAATGCGACTCGCAGTTGTCCTGCTGAATTGCGCCGCGTGGAATAGATGGCTGCGTGCTGAAAGCCACACAGCCGGGCGAGTCCCGACAGCATCGATTCGAGAGCCTCTTTTGAAGAGCGCTGTTCGCCGCCGGTCATCGAACGCAGTTCGAGCATGGCCCGCAGTAGTTTGAGTTCCGCGGTACTCGATTCAATCGTCTGACGATCCGCAATCTGGCGGGCGGCGGCCTCGACAAGCTGTTCGGCAATCGCCATGCACCTTGCCCGCGAGACCCGGGGATCAAAGAGCATCGACGAGATGAGCAGGCATTCCTGCTGCCCTGGTGCATGACAGCGAACGACATAGACCTCGCGACAGGCGGATTGCTCATCCGTCGCGAGCGAACGATAAAGCGTCGACTCGCGCAGGTCGGCTCCCGTGAGAGTTCCTGTCACGAGACCGATCAGTTCTCGCCACAGTCCGCGATCGGTCGAGAGTTGGCCCATCGTGGCCGATGAAAGTCCGCGCGAGGTGCGCACGCTCAATTGATTTCCGGAAATCTCCAGAAAGACCGCCCAATGGCAGCCAATGTCGGGACAGACCCGCTCGAGGAGCCGGTCGAGAGCCTGATCGATGCGGGACTCCGACAGAAACTCCTTCAATACGAAGTTTTCGAACGACAACAGGTCGGAGGTCTGCGAGTCGGGGGCGGGCCGATCAGCGGCCAGACGTGCGAGTTTCGCTGGCTCGAGTTCAGGCGGGGAAGGAAGGTGTCGGTCGGCACTCTCGCGTTTCGACGTCCACCACAACAACAGCGACAACAGGGCGGCGGCGGCGAGTCCGCCCCAGATCACGCTTTGCATGGCGCTCGGCGACCAGGCGAAGAAGCTCGTGACTTCCCCGACTGTCGATGCAGCGATGCAGTGGTACGCGATGAGATCGCCCATGGTGCGTAAGGTGGTAGGCGCAGCTTCCACCCTGGGATTTCCCTGACTGCGCACACTCGCTCGAGACCAACGCTCACGGTAGCAATCAGGTGCACCGCTTCGAGGCATCCCGGAGACCAGTTGCAGGCTCTCGCACGTGACGGAATTCCTCAGACCGCGAGAATCGTTACAATCGGATTCTGGTGAAACCACCGGCCACACTCTTCCCAACAGGAGTCGCTTCGATGAACGCTCGCACCTCTCTCGTGTTGCTTTGCTTCTTTGTGTTTGCGGCTGTTACCCACGCGGACGATGGCCCCGCGGCGGGAGTACCCGGACTCGCCGAACTCGCCCACTACGTTGGCGTATGGGACGTACGGATCACGTCGCCAAATTCCGGATTCACATCCGGACACGTCAGCACCAAGTGGATTCTGGGAGGGCGATTCATCGAGCAGACCGGGACACTGACGAACGCCGATGGAACCAACTCGATCGAAGTCCGTACGCTCATCACTTACAACGTCGAACAGCGCAAGTATCAGTCGTGGACGTTTCTCTCGACCGGCAGCGCGGTGTCGCGCACGGGAACATGGGACGCCGCGACCCAGACCTTCAAGTACACGGGCAATGATTCCGGTACGACGATCGTGTCACAGGCCGACTTTTCGCAAGAGGACACCGAAACCTGGAAGATCGCGGTGATCTCGGACCTCGGGACGGAAGACGTCGTGATCTCGGGGGTGAATACGCGCCAGGAATGAGCCGCGCACGAAGTAAGCGGGCAATTAATGTGCACGACAGATGTCTGTGCCCTATGTCATATCAGCATCCTTAAGCGGGAATGAGCCGCTCGACGCGAAGTCGTATCCCGGCTACCTTGAATTCAAGTTTATCCTTCGCCTCTGCCTTCACCGGAGTCCCCTCATGTTCGCACGTTTCCCACTGGTCCTACTATGTCTTGGCGCTTTGCCGTTCGCCGCAACTGCCGACGACGGCCCTTCGCCGAACGTCCCCGAACTCGAGCCCCTCGCCAACTATGTCGGCGAGTGGGACATGCAGATCACCGGCGGCACGCTTGGATTGACTTCAGGTGAGTCGAGCGGCAAGTGGACGCTCGGCGGGCGCTTCGTCGAACAGCATGCAACCATGATGTCGGCCGACGGCTCGCGAAACATGGAGATCAAGACGCTCTACACCTACGACCAGCAGTTGCAGGTTTACAGGTTGTGGACTTTTCTCTCCAGCGGCTTCACCATCGAACGCACCGGCACC
>JANNSB010000136.1:0-2304 GCA_031402175.1 Planctomycetaceae bacterium | reverse complement strand
TCGCCAACGGTCTCGCCATCCCCGGGAAACTCCGGCTCCGAGCGCGGGATTTCGCCAGGTTGAAACGAAGCGGTCGAAGGATCATCTCTTAACACCTGCTCGCCGGCGTCATCGAGCCAGATGATTCTCGCGACGCCTGTTCGCCTGATGACATCGACGCCTACCGAATCTCGCCAAGCTGAAAATCGATAGTGGCTCCCGCCTGCGACCGGAAAAGTACGTTCCCAATGCCCGATGAGCCCTTCGCGGCCGTCGGCAGTGATGACGAGCGCCCCGTTTCCAGACCGCCCACCATCGGGATGGATTTGAAACCGAGGGGCGATCTCCTCGCGGGGCGAAGCGGGAGTCCAGGCCTCGAAGTTGGACTCGGCGACGACATCGTCCGCAATCACATTCAAGAGCAGCCCCAATCCGGAAGAGATGGCCAGAATCGCGGCCACGAGTTGATTGATGAGAATCCGGCCATACAACTTGTCCGGCGACTCGCGCAGGGGCTCGAGCCAGAAGCGACCGCACCCGTACCAGCAGAGGACGCCGAGCGCGTAGGTTCCGTCACGCAGGTTCAGCGGCCACAAGCAGAGAAACAGCACTCCCCCCAGCAGCCACCAGATCATCTCGAGGAATTGCACCGGTACGCGGCGTTTGCAGACACCGTGGATGTCGTGCAAGCGCACTCCGCACCTGCCGGCAGTTTCTCTGCCGACACAGCAGCCGTTGAAGACGCAACCGAGCCGCACCCAGAAGCCGCCCGCCAGAATGCCGCCGCTCATGCAATCCCAGAACTGAGCCGACGGTATCTTCAGCGACCACGCCATGAGAAACGAGAGAGGAATGATCGGGATCAGCGCGCCGAAGATGCTCCAGCCGCCGCTGCGCGGATCCCACAGAGTCTTCCATCCTCCCTGTCGATACCAGGCGGCGTGCAGCCACAGATAATACAACCTCGCGCCGGCGAGTCCCGAGATCGCACAGCAAAGTCCTCCCAGCCCCATGCGCAACGGTGAGATGCCGATCGATTGAGCGAATGCGGCGCTGACCAGCACTCCGATGTAGATGCCGATGCAGAGAAAGACCTTGTACGAATTGACCCAGTGCCCGCAGATCTTGAAGTACCGCGGGTAGGCAGGTGACGGATCGGCGACCGGATGCGGCGTTGTCATCTCGACAGCGGGTCTTAACAAGGTCATTGGCATGTCACATGAAAACCAACATCTGGAGTACCGTTCCCACCAGACCGGTGGCTCCCACAGTGATCGCGATGTCCGCACCGTCGAATGCGGGCCAGAACTTCAGGCAGACATAGTCGCAGACGCGTCCACGATGCGTTGTTTCAATGGCGTGAACGCCGGCGCCGCCGAGCAGCAAGCCTGCAAATGCACCTGTTGCAGGAATCGCCAGCGCCGCAATCGACAGCATTGCCGCGCTGCACAGCCACAGTCCCCACAAGAGCGCAAGACGCGGCCGAACGGTGTCTCGGGCCAACAACATTCTCGACTCCACCAGCCGTACGCACCCGAGCGCGCCCAGCGAGAGCGACTGCGATCCCAAGCGCCAGCGCAGCAATTGTTTGACGGCCAGATCGGCCGACGCCACGAGCAACATTGCGGCGATCAACGCGTACATCATCGATGTCCTGTCACGCTACTGACCTCAATTCGCCTACACTTCAAGCGATTTTCTGGCAGCATGCGGCAACCCGTACTGCACATGATCCACGATTCGGTCCTCACTGATTGAAACCGTCGTCGGCCAGCAGGAGATGTCGAACTGCCGCGAGACTTTGCGGTCGACATCGTGCCCCAGCAGGATGGTGAGACCATACTGCTCGCGAATCCGGCGGACGATCTGAGGATCGCGATCGGCGCAGACTCCCACGATGCACAACTCATCCGCACCGACACGGTCGTGCAACTTCTGAAGTCGGAGCAGTTCGTTGAGACTGGGGCGCGACCACGATTGCCAGAAGTTCAATAGAATGCGTCGCCCCTTGTGGTGTTGCAGGTCGATCGGATGGCCGCGGTCATCCTGAAGGTAGACATCAGGGATGCGTTTGCCGGGACGGACGATGAGGTCAATCGCGCAATACTTCAGCAGCAGGCCGGGCAGGATATAATGGTCGAGTGCGTCGGCCAGTTTGCGGGCGTCGATCATGCCGGCCAGGTTCCAGACCTTCTCGGAGCGTGAATTCATCATCCTTGTGGCTGAGCGCGTCGACGGTGGGGATGCACATGGCTATGCCCCTGGATGCAAACAACCCGCCTAGAGTCAGATCACCAAAGATTTGTTCAAGCTGTTGCCGCAGCA
>JANNSB010000135.1:0-8105 GCA_031402175.1 Planctomycetaceae bacterium | reverse complement strand
GTACCAGTTTACCGCCTCGGTGATTGGTCTTGTGTGTCTGGCGGTGTGAGTGCATTCTGTGGGGGCCATGGATGGTCGAAAGCCCACATATGAAGAGTTGGTCGAGCGGGTCGCGGAGCTGGAGGCTCAGGTCGCTGCGTTGCAGGCTCAGCTCGAGAAGGCGTTGAAGCTGCTGGAAGAAAAGACGCGCTCCGGGAAACGGCAGGCGGCTCCGTTCTCGAAGGGGCCGCCGAAGGCGGAGCCCAAGACGCCCGGACGCAAGCCGGGCGAGGACTACGGCCGGCATCAGCGGCGGGCGGTCCCCGAACACGTGGATGAAGTCTACGAGGTGCCGTTGCCGGAGCGGTGTCCCGGGTGCGATTCGAGAGACCTTCTGGACGAGGGGACGCAGTCGCAGTGGCAGACCGACCTGCCGACCCAACCGATCGTGCGGCGGTTCGACATTCACTGCGGGCATTGCGCCGACTGCGGCACGCGGGTGCAGGGACGGCATGCCCTGCAGACCTCCGACGCCCTGGGAGCAGCCGCCAGTCAACTGGGGCCGAATGTGCATGCGGCGCAGGCGATTCTGAACAAGGAACTCGGTCTCTCGCACGGCAAGATCGCGCGGCTGCTGCGGCTGCTGTTCGGGATCCGCATCCAGCGTTCGACCTCCTGCCGCTCGGTGCTCAGGACAGCGCGGAAGTGCGAGCCGGCGTATGCCGAGATCATCGACAAGGTCCGCGGCTCGCCGGTGATCAAGAGCGACGAGACCGGCTGGAAGGTGGGCGGCCGATTGCACTGGCTGCATGTGTTCGTGAGTGAGGCAGCGGTGCTGTACCGCATCGACCGACGGCGGGGGCACGAGATCCCCGCCCAGATCATCGGCCTCGCTTACGACGGAGTGCTGATCCACGACGGACTCGCCAGCTACGACCGGTTCTGGCGGGCGCGGCATCAACAGTGCCTGGCCCATCTGCTCAAGCGTTGCCGCGACCTGTTGGAGACGGCGACGGCCGGAGCGGTGCGCTTCCCCCGCGCGGTCAAAGCCCTGCTGCAACGGGGACTGGCCGTGCGGGATCGGTTCCTGTCGGGCGACATCACCCCACGGGGACTTGCCTCGCTGCGGGTCCGACTGCAGGCGGAGCTGCGGAAACTGGTCTCGCCGGTGAAGTATCACGCCGGCAACGAACGTCTGGCGAAGTTCCTGGAGCAGCATCAGGATGAGGTGTTCCTGTTCCTCGCGGACCCCACGCGCGTGAGCGCGACGAACAACGAAAGTGAATTCGAACTCAGGTTCAACGTGATCGCGCGGAAGCTCTCCGGCGGCAACCGCGGCGAAGCCGGCCGGGCCACGCAACAACTCCTCCCCTCCATCACCCGCACCTGCCGCAAACTCGCGAAAGAACCCTACGACTTCCTCCGCCAAACCCTCTGCTCAACCACACCCATCCCACTCTACGGCTGAGCGACGGGCGGTAAACTGATACGTTGATAGGCGGTGCGTGACGGCCGCAACACCGCGTCCTTCAGGATGTATCGCGGAAGCCCCTCGGCATTATCGATTGACGGCCACAATTCGAGTCGGCCCGACACTGCGACGCCGTTCAACTCTCTCTCCCAAGTATCACCATTGGCGAGTTCCACAAAGACCACGTTTTTCATGTCGCGACATGAACCATTCAGCGACAGACTAAACTGGCTCTCGCCGCTTCCGTCCCAAGGCCCGTAACCCTTCAGGCAAATGCGCTCTCCGACATGTTCATCGAGATTCCGCGCAAAGGCGACTCGCCGGTATCCATCAGGAGCCTCGGAGCGATACAGCGCCGCTTCGAGCATGGCCGTGCCCGCGGCGATCGTCAGCGACAGCGGCAATACGACTGTCACCAGCCGTCGACCCAAGAGGCCATACTTGCGAATCTCGATGAGCGCGATGACTCCGAACGCGATCGCGGGCAGTGCGGCAATCGCCAACAGCGGAAACAGGTAGCTGCCCACGCCTAGCGCGGCGCATCCCGCGCTCGCCACGGCAGCCGTCGAAACGGGGGTGTAGTCTGTATTCTGCATCCAATCACCTTGCATCAGGGGCTTGCATTATGGTCGTCGCGGCCATGATGTGACAAGACGTCGGGAGTACAGCCTTCAGGATGTCAACCGCAGGCTAAAGCCTGGACTCCAGACTCCTGCCGCCAATCCTTCGACGCTAGACCCTTGACCATCCGCGACGCTAACGTGCCGCCATGCGAAACCTGGTTGCCACTCGATTGCTTTTTGAACAGCACGTCCCCGGCAAACGCGGCGTGATGTTCCCTCCGGCGGACAAATCATCGGCCGCGCCTGAGGAACTGATTCCGGCCGAGTTCCTCGCCGACGAGTCGCCGCAGTTGCCGGAACTGGCCGAGCCTGATGTCGTCAGGCACTTCGTGAACCTTTCGGCCCTCAACATGTCGGTCGACAGCCACTTCTATCCGCTGGGAAGTTGTACGATGAAGTACAACCCCAAGCGGCACGAACGCCTCTCGAAGCTGCCGGGACTCGGCGATGTGCATCCCTATCAGGAGGAAGGTTCGATCCAGGGGCTGTTATCGATTCTGTACGAGATGCAACAGATGCTCGGCGAGATCGCCGGACTGCCCGGCGTGTCGCTGCAGCCCGCGGCCGGCGCTCAGGGAGAATTCACCGCGCTCCTCGTGGCAGCCGCCTACTTTCGCGAACGCGGTGAACAGCGCACGAAAGTCCTGTTCCCCAGCAGCGCGCATGGCACCAACCCGGCGAGCGCGGCCCTCGCAGGGTTCGACTGCATTCAACTGCCGCCGTCGAAGAACGGCTTCGTCAACGTCGAGGAATTGAAGCAGAGAATTGATGAGTCGACGGCCGTCTTCATGATCACCAATCCCAACACGCTGGGATTGTTCGAACATCAGATCGATGAGATCGCGCAGATCCTGCACGACGTCGGCGGACTGGTTTACATCGACGGCGCGAACATGAACGCCATCTGCGGCATCACGCGTCCCGGCGACTTCGGCGGCGACATGATGCACTACAACGTTCACAAGACATTCACCGGCCCGCACGGCGCGGGTGGCCCGGGTGCAGGGCCGATCGCCGTTCGCGATTTTCTGGCCGACTACTTGCCCGGCCCGATCGTCACCCGAGAAGCCGGCGAACAGGGAGACCGCTATCGTCTTTCAACGCCTGCGAAATCGATCGGCCGCGTCCGAAGTTTCTTTGGCAACGTGGGCATTCTGCTGCGGGGTTACTTCTATCTGCGAACCCTCGGCCCCGACGGCGTCCGCAAGATGTCCGAACAGGCGGTCCTCAACGCCAACTACCTCAAGCACTTGTTGGCTGATGTGCTGCCCGTGCCGCACGGCGAGCGGTGCATGCACGAGTTCGTGGCCTCGTGCAAATCGATCAAGGAAGAGAAGGGGATCACGGCGATGGATCTCGCCAAGCGGCTGCTCGATTACGGCTTCCACGCCCCAACCGTCTACTTCCCGCTGGTGGTTCCCGAAGCCGTGATGATCGAGCCGACCGAGACCGAATCGCTCACCACGCTCGAAGCCTTCGCGACGGCCATCCGCGCGATCCTCACCGAGGATCCCGAACACCTCAAACACGCCCCACACACCACGCCGATCAGCCGACCCGATGAAGTGACGGCGGGCCGGAACCCGGTGTTTCGGTGGAAGAGTGCGTGAGTCGTCCACCATCCCGGATGCTTTGAGCATCCGGGATGGTGAATTGGACTGAACTGTGCGCCCCAGCCACCGTTCGGCGTTTTGTTAATCGCACCCGTAAACCTCACGGCACGACTTGTACCGTGCCGAACTGGCGGAAATGTTGATCGAACGCGAAGGCTGTTTTCAGGCCGAGGGTTTCCATGGCGACTTTGGAAGTGCAGTCCGTAAAACTCCATTCCTTGTCGGCGAGGTCTCGAAAGAGACTCCAAGCCTCGTGCAGATCCGCCTCTTGAAGAAGGTACAACTCAGCCAGTTGTTCGCTGAATAGCTGTTCCCCGAAGGCCAAAGCTCGGTTCGATTCCTTGCGGACGCGCAGAAGCGTCAAGGTTTCATCCAGAATGTAATCCGTCGTGAGCAGAGTTTCCTGGTTTTGGCTCAACCATGCGACAGCGGCAGCGTGGTTGGCGTCCCACGGAACGACGCTCGCGAACCAGGCGCCCGTATCGACGAAGATCATCGCGCGCCCTGTCCGCCATAAAGAACCTGGTCATGATCCTGACTTGTCCGAGGATCGCCACCCGCGGTCGGCAGAGCAGCGATTTCGGCCAGGATGCTCGCGGCGGTACGACCTGCAGGCTTGCCGTTCCCTTCATCACTGATGACGATCAACTCCACGCGCGTTCCTTCCGCCAGTACCAATGGCGTCGTGGGACGCAGCAAGCCCGCTTCAAAAACAGCTGTAATTGAGTTTTTCATGATCTCTTCCTCAGTCATGCGACTTGAGGGAATTATACCTTTGGGAAACCTCAAAGTTCTTTTCCGCTTCTTCAACATTCATGACGCACCTCTTTCTCGTTCGGCAATCGCGGCTCTTCGGCCGGCTCCTGCTTTTTTCCTCAAATCTCACATTTTATTGAGAGCAATCTCCAAAGACTCCTTGACTCTCTTCTTCTGAATTTCGGGATCTTCTCGCTGTATATACTCAACCGCAGACAGGTCGTCGCCTCGCTTTCTGTTTTGCCGGGGTTCCAATGCCTCGATGAGTATGGCTTCCAAAGCGGGAATCATTTTCGCAGCATCGTATGTTATCGGAAGGCTTTCGAGCGCTCCTGTTTCTGACACAGGCAACAGGCCAAACCAAGAGAAGCGATCCCACCTTGCGGCCATTCGGTCGCTTGTGTGCTCGTATAAACGACGGCCAAGCGGGCGGTCAGTCGTTCGTCCGATGTAAATCACTTCCCGCCCATCGTACAGTAGGTAGATGCCGAGTTGCTTATTGAAGTCAACCGGCGTCGCTCCGATTTGCTGCATCCCCAACAGCTTAGGCATCGCGCTCCATTCGATCGCATTGCGGCGCCAAAACATCCCGAAGGAAGTGACGATGTCGTACTGTTCCTCGGACTCCTCGGATTCAAGAACAGTTGGGGTGAGTTTACTTCTTGCGATAACCGGCTGCGCCGCTGCCGACTTGGCGAGCGCATATGTTCCCTTGGCAACGCGAATGTAGGTGGATTGGGCGCCGTCGTGCTTGATAGATGCGCTGATTTGCGCATTGACCGTCTGGGACGGAGTTGCGCCCAAGCTCTTCCTCAAGCCTTCAGTAATGATTCGCTCGGTGATCTCATTGTAGTGAAGCGGAGTCGCAGACGCGCCGAGAACCTTCTCGATTGCCTGCCGGTATGTCAATTCGCTTGCCATTGCGTATCCGAGTATAAGGCCAGCATGGATCGATCACGCCGCGCCGGCTGTCCTATCGGCGCGAGTCTGTTGATCGAACGCGGACGAATGGGCTCAACCGGTGTATTGAGTGATCCTACTCTCCGACTTGCTCCCTCACAATCTTCTTCTTGATTCATTGTGTCGGATCGGCGGAGTGGCTGGGCGTTGAACGGCTTGCAGTTATCGAGCGGCATCCATGGCCCCAGTCGGGCACGAAGTCGACATCACTTTTGTTGATCGACTGGGGCTGTGGACATCCTGTCCTCGTGGAGCGTGAACTGTGCGCCCCAGTCGCGATTGACGCATCTCGTCTTCAGGCGTAGGCTGAATGAGATCGATTCGAGGCGTTCCCTGTTTGAATCTTGGCAATCGCGGAGTGCACATGCCGGTTTATGACGAAGTTCTGAATGCCGCACGCGCGCTCACTCCAACAGATCGTATTCGGTTGGTTGATGCCTTGTGGGATGAAGTCGCTCCATCGGAATGGCCGCTGCCCAGCCAGGAGTGGATCGCCGAAGCTCAAAAGCGATCGGAAGATTACGACCGAGGTCAGACGTCTGCGACGCCGTGGCCCGAGGTACGCACCCGCGCTCGACAGAAGGCCGGCCTGGATGAATGAGCTGGTGATCGGTGAAGGCAAGAGCTGGTACTGATCGTCGCTGTCGCTCACGCCAAGCGGCGTCCCGGATACTGGTCGAAACGCTGAACTTGAGATTCTGATAGGCTCGCGAAATCTGGCAATCCAGCCATTTTTCCTGCACGAAATCCCTGCTTCGCCCCACACATAGTCTGTCCGGCGGCGTTATCAGGCCTGACGGTTGCCGTTCTGGTAACTGGGCCGCCCGTTTCCACTCACCCATCACTTCCAGATCGAGAAACACTCATGAAATACTCCGTCCCATTGGCTGCCGTCCTGGTTCTGGTTCTCGCTCAAACTGCTTCCGCTCAGTCGCCCGAGCGACTCGCGCATCGCTGCGTCGAATACGTGAACAACATCGTCGACCGCTGCACCAACGCGGCTGCCGATGAAACGCACGAATGCATCCGGCAGATCAACGCTCTGCTGGAAGCGGGCCGGTACGAAGCGGCCCGTGAAGTCGCTCACGAATGCATTCGCTCAGCCACCGCCCGCACCGAGCATGCGGCCGAATTGATCGAATCGGCCCGCGTGCGTTGCGTCAACGCCTTGTTGGAGATGGGGGCGATCGAGCTCGCCCGCCGCGTGAGCAACGCCTGCGACGACGCTATTGAACAATTGCGTCATCTGCTGCAAAGGGAGAAGAACGCCATTCAGAATGCTCTGGAGGGGTAGGTAGAATCGTTACTGATGAATTCGTCTCACGTACTGCCATTGCACTCGACGTCGCCGGACGCTTCGCAAGGAGCGAGCCGGCGACATCGCTGCGCGCCTGGTGAGACGGCGACGGATGCACAGTACGACGACCTGCAACTGGTCGCCAGGCTGGTCGAGCGCGAGCCGAGCGCGTGGCGCGAGTTTCTGCAGCAGTACGAACGCCTCATCTACTCGCGAGTGCTGTCGGCTTATCACGAACTTGGACGTGAACCGCAGCCCGATGTGGTGGAAGACTGTTGTGCCGAGGTGTTGTCGGCACTGTTTCACAACGATCTCAAGGCGCTCAGGCAGTTTCAGGGACGCAGCCGGTTGTCGACGTGGCTGGCCGTCGTGTCGCGAAGAGTGGCGATCAATGTGATCGTTCACAGACTGCGAGAGGCCGATCAGCAGAAGTCCGACAGCCAGTTCGATCTGAACGCGGTCGTCGCTCCGCAGGTAAAAACATCACTGTCGGGCGAACTCGACTGCAACGAGGTTGTGATGCGGCTCTGCCTGCAGAAACTGTCGGCCGCCGACCAGCAGGTGCTGCACTGCATCTTCGACCAGGGAATGAGCTATGAACAAACCGCCCGCGAGTTGGGCATCTCGACGAACGCAGTGGGGCCGAAGCTGCAACGGGCGCAACTACGATTGAAGAAACTGGTACAGAGTTATCGAACGACGAAATCAAATAGTGACGAAACCTGATGAGCAACCTCCATGCGACCTGTGACTGACACCCTCCGCCTGATCCGCCTGCTCGACGGCGCGCTCCCCGCCGGCGAAGGGGCGGAGCTGCGCGAGCAACTGGCGAGCGACGAGTCGTTGCGTCACGAATGGCGTCGCGTCAATGTCGCTCTTGCGAAGCCGACATCGATCGACGGCTGGGTTGAAGTCGATCCGTTCGATGGCGCGGAGCAGATTGCGGCTCTCATTGAAGGGCACGCTGCCGACGAACACGACCTTGCTGACGGCGACAATGTCGTGCATGAACTGGCATCACTCGACCGTAGGCACCGCGCGGCGGATGCAGCCGATGTTCATGTGCCCGCCGCAGTCCGCGACCGGATGGCGGGCGTCGTGCTGGAGCACATTCGGCCGACGCGCACCGGCCGGAGTTCGGATCAGCCGAGAGCAATTTCGCGACCGGCGCGTGTGACGTCACTGGCTCGACCGGTCACAGCAGTTCTACCTGCCGGTCGCAAACCAGTACGTCGCAGCCGGCAGAACGATCAGCGCCGAGTCACCTTCGCGGTTGCGGCTGTCGCCGGCATCGTGTTGCTCTCGGTGATCTGCTGGCGAGCGATGTGGAATCCGTCGGGGCGGGTTCATCCGGAAATCGACGACGTCGCGGAAGGAACGATCGATCCCGACGACTCGGTGCAGCC
>JANNSB010000134.1:0-6455 GCA_031402175.1 Planctomycetaceae bacterium | reverse complement strand
AACGGCAACTTCATCGGCAGTGCCGAGAGCTACAGCGACGTGGAAGTCGTCGGCTTCACTCCCCGCTGGACCGGCACGTTCACCGTCGAAGTGCACAACTTCGGCGACGTCTACAACCAGTTCGGCCTCGGCAGCAACTGAAACGCGGCTGACAACGAACTCTACATCTCACAGCCCGGCGACAAGTTGTCGCCGGGCTGATTGCGTTTGGGCGGATGAAATTACCGCTTACTTCGTGCGCGGCTCTTGGAGCCAGCGTCAATCCCGCGCCTTCAGCACGCCCACCAGATCGAGTTCATCGATCTTCCGCCTCACGACAAGACCTGAGATGAGGGAGGCGATCAGCGTGATCATCGCGGCGAAGGCCATGTTGGCGGGGCTGATGATGAGGGGGATGCGGTACATTTCGGAGTTGAAGCCCATCACCATCAGCATGCAGAACGTGTAGCCGATCGCGTAGCCCATTGGGATCGCGATGACGGCCAGCAGCGCGAGTTCCCCCAGCAGGATCATCGACACCTCGCCGCGGGTGAAGCCGATCACTCGCAGCGTCGCCAGTTCGCGCGAGCGCTCGGCCAACGAGATGCGGGCCGTGTTGTAGACCATGCCGAACGCGATCACGCAGGCGAAGATGATGTTGAACGACTGCATCTTGAGCTGGTTCTCGGCAATCGTTTTCTGAAAGCCCTCGACGGCCGCGCTGCGCACGCTCACGCCGGCGACTCGCGGCGTCTCCTTCAGCGTGTCGTACAATGCCTGCTCGCGGGCGGGGTCGACCATCAGAAATGCGCCGTTCGACACCACCGGTTCT
Source organism: Planctomycetaceae bacterium (assembly GCA_031402175.1). Taxonomy (GTDB): domain Bacteria; phylum Planctomycetota; class Planctomycetia; order Planctomycetales; family Planctomycetaceae; genus JANNSB01. Next base: position 5,644 of record JANNSB010000134.1, on the reverse strand, counting down.
TCGAGCAGCCGGTGCAGCGCCATCTTGTCCATGTAAGCGTTCGTGCCGGCGAATTCCTTCACGAGCCCGGTGACGGGCACTTCATAAACGCCGCGTTCGCCGTCCAGCACTTCGACGGTGAGATAGTCCCCCGGCTCGACTTGCAGCACGCGGCCCAGCATGTCGGAGAGAATCAGTCCATCCGGCGGCACTCTGGCCGGCGTCTCGCTGGCATCCAGCAGCCGATAGAGATCGCGCTGCGGCCCCAGCCCCATGATGCTCGTGCGGCGGACCAGGTGCCCCGACCGCAGCTTCACGGGGACGCCGCGATACGATTCGACGTTCATCACTCCGGGCAGATGCGCGAGGTCGAATTCGACGGATGTGTTCGTGGCTTCGATGAAGATCACATTCACGTCATGCCGCTGCGCAATGAAGAACTGGAACTCGATGAGGTACGAGATCGCATCGACGCCGAAGTTGCCGAGGATCATCACCGAGACCGAACACGCAATCCCCAGTGAAGACAGCAGCGACTTGATCGGTTTGCGCTCCAGTTCGCGAAAGATCATGCGGGCCGACTGCGGAAAGAAGCGGTCGACCCCCAGACGTTCGAGAATTGTCCGCCGAAAGACAGGGGGCGGCTCCGGCCGCATTGCTTCGGCGGGTGGGAGAGTTACGGCCTTATGGACGGATTGCAGCGTGCCCAGCACGACGGCCAACATCGTCACGCCGCAGCCCCACAGGGCGACCTCCCAGTCGAACGAGTAATGGAACGTCGGGAAGCGGTAGAACTGCGCATAGATCGTGGACATGCCGGTCGCCAGCCAGGTGCCGAGGCCAGTGCCGATCAGACAGCCGATCGACGAAACGAGGATGGCCAGCTTCAGATAGTGAAACCCGACTTCCCATTTGTTGTAGCCGAAGGCCTTGAGTGCGGCGATCTGCTCTCGCTGCAAACTGATCTGCCGCGACAGAACAACATGCAACAAAAACGCAGCCACGCTGAGAAAGATCGACGGGGCCACAAGCGCCATCGCGCGCAACTGTTTGATCTCGTCCGACAGAAAGCGGTACGACGTCTGGTCGGCCCGGCCGTAGGCGCCGACTCCGCCATAGGGCTTGAGCAGATGATCGATCTGCTCGATGACGATCGCTTCCGACCCTCCATGCAGCAATGTGGCGGTGACGCTATTGAACGCCCCTTCCAGATCGAACGCGGCGGCGAGTGCGCTTTCCGACATCCAGAAGACGCCAAACCGGCGATCATCCGGCACGATCGCGCCGGGGCGCATGCCGAAGATGTATTCGGGCGACAAACCGATGCCGACGATGCGGATATGTTCCTGCGTCCCATTGAGGACAGCCGTCACCGTGTCACCGACTTCAAGTTTGTTCGAATCGCAGAACGCCTCGCTGACGACTGCTTCGTCTCCCTTTCCCGCCTGCGCCATGCGGCCTGACCTGAGGTACAACAGATTCAATAGCTGCGGCCCGCGATCGGGAACCGAGATGAGCCGGCCGATGGCGGGTTCATCGAGGTCTTCGACGTCGAGTGTCACATCCTTCGAGATGCGGGTTTCGACAGAAGAGATGCCGGGAACTTCGCGCAAGCGTTCGAGTAGCGTGCCCGGAGCGCGGGTGCAGTTGGCGAAGACGTGCGCGAAGCGGGCGCGCTCGTTGTAGGTGCTCTGCGTGGCCTTGAGAAACTGCAGCGTGCTGACGGCCATCACGAACACGGCCACGCCGCTGGCAATCACCAGCGAAATGGCGACGGCCTGCCCCTTCATGTGGAGCAGGTCGCGGAAGAGTTTGCGGTTGAGGGCGGTCATACAGATTTCCCGGCCTGCCCCGTCGACGCGACTGTCACGACCGGCATCGCCAGCGTCACTTTCGTGGCAGAGGGTTCCGGCAGCATAGGCGAGGCTCCCCGGTATATGATACTCTGCAGCGAGAGACCGCGGTCCACCTTCGTCGCTCTGTCGCTCGATTGAGTCTCGCATGTCCACACCGGCCCTTGTCCCATTTGAGCCTGTTTCCTCTGGAGAAATCCGGGCGATCGACTTCGACCGGGTCGAAGAAGTCGAGCGGAAGCACGATTTGCTCAAGGGCTATTTGAAGCTGAAGGATCTTGACGGGCTGCTGTTGCGCGATCCCGCCAACTTCGCCTGGCTGACCTGCGGAGGCGACAACACGCATCGTGGCAACGAAGGACCAACCGCCACCGCGTTCATCACCGGCGACGCACGAGTACTGGCCTGCGACTCGGTCGACTCTGGCATGCTGTTCGATCGCGAACTGCCGGGACTGGGCTTCCAGCTCAAGGAACGGCCGTGGCATCAGTGCCGCGAGAAGTTGTGTCAGGACTTGTCGCGCGGCCGGCGCACCGGCACCGACACCCACGGACTGGGAGGCATCTTTGTCGGCGACGATCTGGTCGACTTCCGCGTCAGGCTGACGGAGCGCGAGCATCGCACGATGCGCACGCTCGGACGCCTCGTCGCTCACGCCGTCGAGGCCACCGCCAGAAACCTGTCGCACGGGATGACCGAAGCCGAGGTGGCGGGACACCTGGCGCATCGTCTCATCAAGCGCGAAGTGCAACCCGTTACCATTCAGGTGATGGCCGACGGTCAAGGTCACCGCTATCGCCGCTGGAGCTACAGCACCGACACCATCGAGCGCTATTGCGTGTTGTCGGCCACGGGACGTTATCGCGGGCTGCATGCCACCGCGACCCGCACCATGTGCTTTGATGATCCGCCCGCGACGCTCAAACAATCGCATGCGGTGGCCACCCTGGTGCAGGCCACCGGCATGTCCTATTCGCATCCCGGCTGGGTGATGTCCGAAGCCTGGAAACGCGTGGCCCGCATCTACGAGAAGTTCGATGCCTCCGAGGAATGGCATCAGGCCGAGCAGGGGGAAGTGACCGGCTATCGGCCGCGTGAATCGTGCATCACTCCCGATTCATCGTTCGCGCTGGAAGAAGGCATGGCGGTCTGCTGGCGGCCTTCGACGAGAGTCTCGCTGACGGGCGATACGATCCTGATTCGCGCTGGCACCAACGAAGTGTTGACTCCCACCGAGCAATGGCCGCATCTGGTGGTGGAGATCAAGGGAGAGCCGGTCGAATACCCGGACATCCTCGTGCGTTGATGTGAAGGATCGCGGGAAGAGAGACCGCGGATCAGGCGGATGACGCGGTTCTTCGCGGATCTGCAAGAATGTGCTAATCGATGCCGGGACTTTCAGATCTGCGGGAATCCGCTAAATCCGCGTCATCCGCGGTCTCTTCCCGTGACTTCTCAAACGCGACATCTATGCGAGTTCGCCGTCAAGTGGACTGCTCGCGCCTGAGCAACTCGTCCCGGCCGCCCGACTCGAAGAACTCGGGCGGATAGACCTGGCGGCGATCCGCGAACGCCGCCCAGATCAACAGCCCCAGGGCGGCAGCGTGAATACAACTGGTCACAACATAAAATCGCGTGTACCAGTCGCCGGACTGCAGCTGGCGCTCAAACATCCACGTCCTGATGAACGGGATACCGAGATCCAGCGCCATCAGCGTTGTGCAGGCAAACAGCGCGAGCCACGCAGGCTTCGGGAGCTGCCGCAGATTGAACGCCGCCACCACCATTCCGACGAACGAGATGATCAAACCCGGCAACAGAAAGGGCAACTGCTCGATCAAGTATTCGAAGCCGCTGGGGGTGTGAGACATGGTTTTTCCAGTGCGCGTGCCAAACACGAATGCAGGCCGCCGGGATCGCTCGCCGGCGGCCTGCCTCTTCGATCATCCAACCCGTTCAGTTCGACGACGGCGGACGGACCAGGGTGACGGAGTGCCGAATGTAGCTCAGCCCATCCGGGCCGGGCTGCGTTACCGACAACTGCTCTTCGAAGAAATCGAGCGAGCCGACGATGCGCCCGACGCTCGGAATCAGCGCGAGAAAGTCGCGGGCGGGGGCGGCTTCCGGGGGAAGCGACGCGGTCAACAACGGCAGCATCGCTCCCACCTGCTGAATGCCCATCGCCATCTGTCGAGTGGCCTCACCGGTATTCGAGTAACTGATCGCATGCACCGGGCCTTCGACTTCGAGGTCGAACTTCTCAAACGCCTCGGAATCCGCAACCGTCGGGCCGCTGCTGGCGCGAGTGGCAAGTACCGTCTGCACGGCTTCGGCGGAAGTGGCGATCACCATCCAGCCGTCATGGAAACCGACGATCGGCGTGATGCCGCTGGTCGCCAGGGCGCCTATGGAGACTGCTTCGAAGCCTTCGAGATCCTCCACCTCTTCCAGCGAGACATTGAACTGCGCGAGTTGCGGAAGATCGACGAGCCGCTCGAGTAACTCGTGAATGCGTTCCGGATTGTCGCACTTCATGAATGTGACCGACTCACCGGCGGCGGCCAGAGGCGAGTTCGGATCAGCCGGCAGCGTGATCGACACGGTTTCGCCGCTGAACGATTGCAACAGGTCGGCGTCCAGATGGAGATCATGCTCATTCTGAAGCGCTTCGAACATGTCGAGTCCTTCCTGCGCTTCCGGAATCTGCTCGGGAATCGTCTTCATCGCCCAGTCATACAGCGGATGCAGGTTGATGCCCGATTGCAGCGAATAGGCGGTCGCGTTTTCCGGCACCCAGCGGCTCCAGTCTTCGAACAACTCCTGATTGAGCACCATCTGCCCCAGGACGGTATTGGGAGCTCGCTCCGATAGGCGGCCGAACGACGCAGCGCGGTTCTGGTATCCGTCGGTGTATTCCACCGTCACTTCGAAGTCGAAGGCGTCGATTTCGTCGATGAGTGTGTCGATCAACGTGGCGGCGCGCTCGGCGTCGGGTTCGTTGCCCGCCTGCCGACGAATAAACTCGCTGATGCCACCCATTTGACTGAACAGCGCCCGACCGTCGAAGAAGGTGACTCCGTCTTCCATTTCCGGCAGATGCGTCAGGGCTTCGGTCAGTCGTTCGTCATCGAACTTCGACGCAGCGGATGGATCGGCCAGCAGCCCCAGACTCTCGCGGGCGAATTCCTGCTGCGACGAAAAGATGAACACATCCCCCATCACGCCGACGCACGGGCTGAACGGCACCTCTGCTCTGACGGGATGCAGCCACGTGAGGGTCGCGCCATTGACTGAGGCGGTTTCGACGGTCACTTCGCCATTGGAGGATTCTTCCGCCAGATTGAATAGATTCGTGATCCCCTCGGCGAACGATGCAGCGCCTTCATCCGGCACGCGCAGGAGCAGCAAATGCTGAGACGTCGGCATTGCCATCTTCTGGGCATAGACCGATTCAGTGCACTTCGACAAGGCTTCCCATTGAATCGGAGCGATGGCTTCTTCCAGCATGCCCCAGACTTCCTCGACGTGCTCGAGTTCATCATCCGGGATGTTCTTCTTCACCGCGTCGACGAACTTCGTGATGATCTGAGTTTCTTCGATCGTGGCCCAGACGTGTTCGTAGTGCTGGTTGAGATACTCCCGCTCCGGGTTGTGCACATGATAAGTAGCCATGAAGACATCGCTGGGAACTCCATCCCGCAGGTCATCGGCGAGGGCGGGAAACGCGGCCGAGGCTAAGACAACGAACGCAACGCAAGCCGAACAGAATGGGGATCTCATCGAACTCTCCGGGTTAAGCGAAAGGTGTGTCG
>JANNSB010000133.1:0-10243 GCA_031402175.1 Planctomycetaceae bacterium | reverse complement strand
GGGGTCAGGGGTCAGGGGTCAGGGGTCAGGGGTCAGGGGTCAGGGGTCAGGGGTCAGGAGTCAGTTCGCCTACTTTGACTCCTGATCCCTGATTCCTGACCCCTGGTTTCAATGTCCGCCGGATTTGAGTTTGTGCGCTTCCATCAATGTCGTCACGCCCGCCATCGCCTTGTCGACTGCGTCTTCAACCAGCGTCTTCATTCCGAACAGCCGGGCCTGTCGGCGGATATTCTGTGTCGGCTCGCTGCGGAAGGTCATTTCCCGTATCGTGGAATTCATCAGCATCATTTCGAAAACCGCCTTACGACCGCGAAAGCCGGTGTGCTGGCAGCTCGCGCAGCCCTTACCGCGCATGAAGTTCGCCTCGCTCGCCATTTCCGGGGTCAGATCGAAGAGTTCGAGTTCGCTGACGAGCGGCTGATACGACTCGCCGCATTTCGGACAAACGACCCGTACCAGGCGCTGGGCCATCACCGCCATCACGCTCGAAGCGACCAGGAACGGCTGCACTCCCATGTCGATGAGCCGCGTGATTGAACTCGGTGCATCGTTCGTATGCAGTGTGCTGAATACCAAGTGCCCCGTGAGGGACGCCTGAATTGCCATTTCGGCCGTTTCGGTGTCGCGAATCTCACCGACCAGAATGACGTTGGGCGCCTGCCTGAGCATCGAACGAATGATGCGGGCGAAGTTGAGGCCGATGTTGGCCCGCACCTCGACCTGGTTGATGCCAGGGAGGTAATACTCCACGGGATCCTCGGCGGTAATGATCTTACGGTCCGGGCGGTTGAGTTCGCCGAGCGCTGAATACAGAGTCGTCGTCTTGCCGCTTCCGGTCGGCCCCGTCACCAGAAAGATGCCGTTGGGCCGGCGGATGATGTTCTGAAATCGCCGATAGTTGTCTTCGCTGAATCCGAGATTGCGGATACCGACCTTGATGTTGTCGCGATCCAGAATACGCAGCACCATCGCCTGCCCGTGACTGGTCGGCAAAATGCTCACCCGCAAATCGAAGTCTTTGCCCCCGATGCGGGTCTTGATGCGCCCGTCCTGCGGGCGGCGCTTCTCCGCGATGTCGATCGAACCCATGACCTTCAGACGCGAGATCATGGCGCTCAGCAGACGTTTGGGCGGGCTGTCGCGTTCCACGAGCACACCGTCGATGCGGTATCGAATGCGGACGCGATCGCTAAATGGCTCGATATGAATATCGCTGGCGCGCATGTTGACGGCTTCGGTGATGATGAGGTTCACCAGCTTGACGATGGGCGCACTCTCTTCGTCGGCCGCCGCGGACTGAGCCTCCTTGAGATCGGTCTCGGTGAAGTCGATGGCGGTTTCGGTGAACTCCATCAGCATCGAGTCGACCGACTCGGTTTCGGTCTGCCCGTAGTGTCTGTTGATGGCCGAGAGGATGGAGTCCTTCGGCGCCATCACGGGTTTGACGTCGCGGTTCAAGAGGAACCGCAATTTCTCCATGACCTCGAAGTTCATGGGGTCGACGACGGCCACTTTCAACTGATCGTCGTCGAAGGCGATGGGAATGACGGCGTTCTCGCGGGCGACCGACTCTGTGACAAGCTGGATCACGCTGCTGGGGATCTCGGTCTCATCCAGATTGATGAACTCGAATCCATACTGCGCCGCCTTGAGCCGGGCAACCACCGATTCTTCGACATGGCCGAGCCGAACCAAGGCGTCCTCGACGGTGATCCCGAGGCTGTTAGCCGTATCTTCCGCCTCCTCGCGTTGATCCTGGCTGATCACGCCGTCGTCAACGAGCTGCTGCAGCCAGTCTTTCTTCTTTGCCATGTGGACCGGAAAGGGTTGACCGGATTGTTATACGGATAGCGGAATGCGAACGAAATGTTGCCCGGAGCATGAAGATGACAATGCTCCACCAGCATTGTCCACTCCGCACGCGGGCTTATCAAGCAAGTTAGGTGACAGGCATTTGGCTTTAGGCTATAGGCCGTAGGTGAAGATGAGCTAATGCGAGTCTCGGTTGACCTGAAAAGATTCCTAGAGCCTCAAGCCCAAAGCCTCAAGCCTTCTCCAGCACCACGAGCAAGCGATCGATCTGTTCATCGGTGCCGACCGTGATTCGCAGCCCGTCGATACCGGCGGGAGCCGATTGCGTTCCCGTGCCGACGGCGTGCGGAAACGACATGTACCGGATCAGAACGCGATTTGACTTGAGGAACTCGTAGATCGACCGGTGCGGGCGGTCGGGATGAGTCGCCCAGACAAAGTTCGCCTGGCTGGGGAATACGTTGAATCCCAGCTTCGTCAGGGCCACCGTCAGCCTTTGCCGGGTCTGGAGGATTCGCCCACGGTTGGCGAGCATCGCCGACTGGTCGCGAATCGCGGCTTCTCCCGCCGCCAGCGAGAGCATGTCGCAGTTGTAACTGTCCTTGACTTTTCGCATGCCGGCGATGAGTTCCGGATGCCCGGCCGCGAACCCCAAACGCAGCCCTGCCAGGCTGTAGGACTTGCTCAACGTGCGGGTGACGATGATCCGCGAGCCGGGTCCGGACTTCAGCAACTCCATGCGGTGCGGCTGATCGCGAAAGTCCCCGTAGGCTTCATCGAGAATCAACAGCCCGTTCGGAGGCACGAGTGCCAGGAGATCCTCATCGCTCCACAAGGTTCCCGACGGTGAGTTGGGATTGGGGACGAACAGCAGTTTGACATCCGCCAGTTCCGCCTTCGCTCGCGGCAGATCCCACGACCAGTCCGGATTGAGCAGAATCCGCTTCACTTGGGCGTCTTGAATCTCCCCCAGCGTCTCATACAGCACGTAACTCGGATAGGGATAGGCGATCGTTTCCCCCGGGCCGACGAATGTTCGCATCAAGAGCGTCAGCACTTCGTCACTGCCGTTAGCCGGCAGAATCCACTCGGGATTGATGCCGAACAGCTCGCCGACTGCCTTGCGGAACGGCGTGGAGAGCGGATCTGGATAGATATTGAGCCGGCCGGCCGCGCGCTCGATCGCCTGCAACACCGCGGGAGAAGTCGGGTAGGGGTTCTCGTTGGTATTGAGCTTGACCCAACCGCTCTCCTGGGGCTGCTCTCCCGGCGTGTAGCCTTTCATGCGCTCGACGCAGGGACGGAACAGGCTCATGGTCCAGAGAGTTCGCAGCGGCGGGAAAGGAACAATGTGAAATCGACGGCGTCAAACGGGCTGGGGTAGCTGGAGTGGATCGGTGACCAACAGCGGCTTGCCGTTCTCGGCAATCTCCCGTTGCTCGACGACCACTCCCGCCGCGGGGGGCGTATCATCGGTGTCGGCCGTCGGGTGCGTCAACACATGGTAGATCCAATAGAACGCAGGGAGTTGAAACAGCACGAGGAACGTGGTGGCCGTGAGGCCGAAGGCCAGGCTCACCGCCATGGGAATCACGAGTTGCGCCTGCAGTGATGTCTCCATCACGATGGGCAGCACGCCCACCACCGTTGTAATGGAGTTGAGCACCACGGGCCGAATGCGGCGACAGACGCATTCCTCGATCGTGGTCCGCAGTTCCGCATCGCTCATGCCGGGATTCACGCTGGCATTGATGAAGTCAAGCAGCACGATCGAGTCATTCACCACCACGCCGGACAACGCCACCAGCCCCAGCACGCTGAACAGCGTCAACGGCAGCCCCAGCATCCAGTGCCCCAGAATGGCGCCGATCATGCCGAAGGGAATGATCATCAGCACGAGCCACGGCTGAACATACGATTTGAACTCGATCGCCAGCAGCACGTACATCACCGCGATCGCGACGGCAAAGCCGACAAACAGACTCTGCACCGATTCGGTCGTCTGTTCCTGTTGTCCTTCCCACCGGATGCGTACGTCGGGGAATTCGGTCGCGAGCAGCGGCATGAACCGGCTCCGCATGTCGCCGACAATCGCCGAGGCGTTCGCCTCCTCTTCATCGATGTCGGCCGATACGGTGATCGACCGCATCTGATCGACACGGTTGATCTCCGAATACCCGCGTACGACCTGAATTTCGGCCAGTTCGGTGATCGGCCGCTCGATTCCGTCGGCGGTGCGCAATCGCACTTCGTTGAAGTCTGCCAGCGAGCGGCGTTCCTCGGGGGGATAGCGCACCATCAGCTTGACTTCATGCCTGCCGCGCTGCAGACGCATCACTTCGTCGCCGTAGTATGCGGCGCGAATCGTTTCCATCAGGTCGCCGGCGGTAACGCCCATCGCCAGAGCGTCATCTCGCACGCGAATCTGAAACTCCCACTTTCCGGGTTGAGAATCATCCCCCACGTCATACACGCCCGGATAGGTCGCCAATTCCTCCATGCACTTCGCGACGGCCCCTTCCAACTGATCCGCATGCTCTGCATTCGCCAGCACCTTGAACTCGATCGGCCTGCCACCTGGCCCAAACGAGACCGCGGTGAACGCGAGTTTTTCGCTTCCGGGAAACTCCCCTGAGATCTCACGCCAGACCTGCATGATTTCGTTGGCCGTCACTTCGCGAATCGCCGTGTCAGTGAGTTCAACGCCGACCATGCCCACATGGCTGCCGGAGCCGCCCCCCTGGCCCCCTCCGTCTTCGGCGGTGATCGACCCGACAACGCGGCGCACGACCTCGAGCACATGTTCGTTGTGCTCGCGATACATCCGGTCATCGACCTCATGCAGCGCCGCCTCAATGCGTCGGGTCGCCGCATCGGTCACCCCCGCGGGCGTCCCATCGGGAAACGTGATCTTGGCTTCGATCCAGTTCGTGTCGATCCGCGGAAAGACAATCCAGGGCACGTACCCCGCGCGGACGAATCCCACCGACACCATCAGCATCGCCACTGCCACCGCGGCCGTGACGAACGGATACCCCAGCACCACTCGAGCCATCGGGCGGTAAAACATATCGGTTGCAAACGCCATACAGCGGTCGGCCAGCCGATTGACGTGCTTGGTATGCCGGACGACCCAGCGCAGCGGATAGAGCATCTGTTCGATGACCCAGACGACGGCGACCACCGGAGCGCTCACCAGCCACTTGATCGCTCCCGGCCAGCTTGACGTCACCTTCCAGATCCGTCCCGACATGGGCGGCCCCACATGATCCTCATGAGCCATGTGGCAGGGGAGCGAGAACGTCGTTTCGACCAGGGAAATGATCAGCGTTGCAATCACCGCGAGCGGCATGACGGCGAAAAACTTGCCCATGATGCCGGTCACAAAGAACATCGGCATGAAGGCGATCACGGTGCACGTCACCGACGAGAACACCGAGGGAAACACTTCGGTCACGCCATCGATGGCCGCCTGCATCTTCGTCTTGCCCATCGCGTGATGCGCGTGAATGTTCTCGCCGATGGAAATGCCGTCATCCACCAGAATGCCGAGCACCATCAGGAACGAAAACATCGACAGCATGTTGAGCGTCTGGCCCATCAACAGCAATACGCAAGCGCAACCGAGAATGGCGATGGGTATCCCCATCGCGACCCAGAGCGCGAGCCGCGTCTCCAGAAAGATGGCAAGCGTCAGAAACACCAGGATCAATCCGGTGAAACCGTCCTGCGTCAGCAACTCGAGCCGGTCGCGAACGATGGACGAACGATCTGCGTACACGATCGTCTCGTAGCCCGGCGGCAACCCTTGATACTCCTGGATGAAAGCCTTCACCTGGTCGGTCATCGACAACAGGTCTTCGCGGGTGCCCGCGTTGATCTGCAACACCAGGCCGGGACGCCCATTGATGGTGCTGACTGCCGTGACATCCGCAAAGCCGTCTCGCACCGTGCCCAGATCTCCCACGGTGAGGACAAGCCCATCCTGCTGCGTGACCAGCGGAATGGCCGCCACGCCTTCCGCGGTGTCGCGCTTGTTGTTCCCCCGGAGCAGCACTTCCTCGGACTGGGTGATGAGCCTGCCGCCGGGAAGTTCCATGTTCTCCCGTCGAATCATCTGGGCGACATCGCTCAGTGTCAGTCCGTACTCGCGCAGCGTGTTCTCGGAAATCTCCACGTCGATCTGATACGGCCGCGTGCCGACGATGTCCACGATACTGACGGTGGGCAGTTGCAGCAGATCGTCGCGGAATCCTTCCGCGACTGTCCTCAATTGCTGTTCCGAATCGGGATCATTGGTCGCCGGCCCCATCAGACCGATCTCGATCGCCATGCGGCGCATCGTGATCTGCTGAATCGTCGGGTCTTCCGCCATCAGCGGAAAGCTGGGAATGCGGTCCACCTGCGAACGCACTTCAGCCAGTACCTTCTGGACGTCGCGAACATCCGACTCCAGTTCCAGCACGACGCTGCCAGCCCCTTCCGCGGCCACCGTCGTCACTTTCTTGATGCCGTCGATCGCCTGCACGGCCTCTTCGATCTTCTGGCAGACGCTCGACTCGATCTCGGACGGACTGGCCCCCGGATAGGGCACGGAGACGAGGATGATCTCCAGTTCGAACTCGGGAAACTCCTCGCGGCGCAGGTGGTACATGCAAAAGCCGCCGATCAGGATCACCGCGACGAGAATCGCGTTGACCGCCACCGTGTTCCGCACCGCCCATTCGATCGCGCGTCTCATTCGGGCGTCGACTCCTCAAGCGCTGCCGCTGCTTCGGCCGCTGAAAAGTCGTCGGCCGAAGTGCCATCAGAGTCGCCGGCCTCAAGAGTTTCGTCCGCCGTCTCCGCAACCGTCATCCCTGGGAAAGGAGCCGACAGGGGCGAGACGACGACGCGGTCCCCGATCTTGATCGGCGAAGTGTCTTCCCGAAGCAAAACTTCATCGTTCACGACCTGCACGACCTCGACCTCTTCGACTTCCAGCTTGCCGTCGCGAACCAGCCAGACGCGGTTGCCGGGCCGCAGCGCGCGTTCCGGCATCGCCAGGAGTGGAATCTCCGTCTGAGTATGGACCGAGACACTGACGAACATTCCCGTGACGAGGGAGGGAGGCGGTATCGGATCACTCGTGGCGGAAACACTCACTCGCTGCGAACCTCGCGGATTCTCGACCAGCACGCGGCACGGAACGGTGCGCGTCCGGGGATCAAGCCCGTTGCCTTCGTATCGGTCGAGAATGCCGTCCCATTCGTATTTTGCGCCGGCCACCGAGAAGGACACGCTCACCGGCGTCCGGGGAGCTTCGTAAATCAAATCGGGATTGAGATTGGCCTGCGCGCGTGCCGAATCCTGGGTCCACAGCCAGTACAATTGTTCCACCCGCATGCTGCAGCGGACTTCCGCCTTGGAAGAGTCGGCCATTCGCATCAGCACGTCGCCGGCCCGCACATAGGAATGCAATTCGACGTTGTCATCAATGATCGTGCCGTTGAGTCCTTCGGGAACCGTGATGCGAGTGCGATCGAGATCGAGTTGAGCGCTTTGCAGTTCGATTTCATGCAGGCCGCGCAAGGTTAGGAGACGTAGACGTACTGCCGCGAAGAGCGCTCCCTGGTTCCGCAGCGTTTGCAATTGAATCCGCGCGCTGCGCTCACTGCGTCTTTGTTCTTCGAGCCGTGTTTCCGGAGAGGCCCCACTGGCGACGAGGCCCTCGTATCGCACCACCTCGGCTTGTTGGGAATCGACTTCTTCCTGGGCGAGCGCAACCGAGGCCAGATTGTTTTGAATCTCGACGTCCGTTTCCGCAATGGCGGCCTCCTGCTGTGCGATCTGCTGTTCGAGTCGGGTCACTTCGAGTTCGAAGTCCTCGCTCTCGATGGTGATCAGTTCCATCCCTTCAGTCACAAAGCGGCCTGACCGACACTCGGGGTTCTTGACGACGATCTGGCCATCGACCTCGGCCGGAATATCGACCTGCCGAAAGGGAACCACCGCGCCATCGACGACGATGTCGAACTCGCCATTGTGTTTGCGCACGGAAGCGGTTTCGACGACGAGTTCCGATTCCGAGGCCGTTTCCGGCTTGGGCTTCACTGCCTCACCCAAGGCCTGCATCCCCCAATAGCCGAGACCGAGCACGGCGAAAGGCAGGACCAGTCGCAAGAGATCTACAAGAAACGGGGTACGCTTACCCATCCAGTCGCTCCGAGATAATACACTTAGCCAGAGGCAGTTGACGTTATTGTAGCACCCCCGGCAAGCGAGAGGTCTTTGCAATTCTCACTCCTGGGTTGACGCAGTCTGAACATGACGATTCCCCATCGCGCATTGCTGCAGATCGCCGTAGTCTGCGAATTCCCCACGCTGCTGGGGGGTGAGCGATCGCTGCTGGCCATCGAGCGAACTCTGCTGAACCAGGATTGCGAACTAACCTGGCTGGCCCCAGGCGCGGGGCCGCTGGCGGATGAGCTCCGCCGCCGGGGAAGTCGCTTTATCCCATTTGCCATACGGGATAACGAGGGCCGGTTGTTGCCGGAATCGGTCTCCCTCACATCGCTGAATGAAATTCTTCATGAAGCGTCACCCGATATCTTGCACGGCAACAGCCTCGCGATGGCGCGATGGCTCGGCCGGAACGCCATTCGGTTCGATCGGCCGACAACCGGCCACATTCGCGATATCGTGCGTCTCTCTCGATCGGCGGTCGACGACGTCAATCGCAACCACAAGTTGATCGCTGTGTCCCAAGCCACGCGAGACTATCACATCCACATCGCGCAGGGTGTAGATGCATCCCGGGTCTCGGTGGTCTACAACGGCATTGATGCCGACGAATTCGCGGCAGCGACTACAACGAGAGTCGACTTGCGTTCTCAACTCGGCCTGCCGGCCAATGCGTTTCTCGTGGCCACAATCGGACAAATCGGGCTGCGCAAGGGACAAACTGTTTTCGCAGAGGCCGCGGTTGCGGCGCAGCGAGTGATTCCGACGGAAGGGCGGCCGATTCACTTCCTATTGATCGGCGAGCGCCATTCCCAGAAAGACGAGAGTCAGGCGTTCGATGCGCAGATTGATGCGACGATTTCAGCGGCAGCGATGCAGCGACAGTTTCATCGTCTGGGTTATCGCCATGATGTGCCGAGCATCCTACAGCAGGTCAACGTCGTGGTGCATCCCGCCCGCCAAGAACCCCTGGGCCGCGTGCTGCTGGAGGCCGCCGCCGCCGGCCGGGCCATCATCGCCACAGATGTCGGCGGCACGCGCGAAATCCTGACACATCAAGTTTCCGCGCTCCTCGTAGCTGCCGATGATGCCGATGCGATCGTACAGAGCATCCTGCGACTGTGGCTCGACGACGGATTACAGCAGCGCCTGGGTGAGAGCGCACGCGAAACCGTGCGCAGCTTATTCACGCTCGAGCAATGTGCCACCGGCTGCCTCGACGTCTGGAAGCGAGCGATGAAAGTTGTGGCACCCTTTACGTGATCTCAGCAGTCTTGTTCTTGTAGTCAATCTGAAGCAACCGCTCAGCCAATAATTCGGTTCCGAGTAGCGGCAGGCCGCCATCGTTGGCAATCACTTGTGCCACCACCTCGGTGCCAAACCATTCGACGTATGCCATGTACGATTCGAGTGTAATACGACTTCCATCCGCGAGCACTGCTTCCGTTGCCGCCGACTGGATCAGTCCAAGTTGTTGAATCAATGCTCGATTGCACACGAGATGCCCGTTGAACGCCGTGTCGATCCAGACCGTTATGGGAACGCCTGGAGTTGACGCATTGGCGCTGACTCGAACGTCGATCAATACGCGGAGCGAGTCGTCGACGAGGCCCTTCAATGCGCCAGACCTCCGAGATGCAATGCAGCGGCGTGACCGATGCGAATCACGAAGGAGATACGTTGCGGGTGCGAGCTTCTCGCCTCGGAAACCGCAGCGCCGAATGAGTCCGCCAGAAAAAACTCTCCGGAATCCGGTTCGATGGCGACATAGCGGCCCAGATGATGTGCCTCCAGCTCGACCTGCAGCCGGTCTGCATAGATCGCCTTGGCGCGATCGGCAATCTGTTGAGTGTGCGCGGAAACCATCGCAGCCTCTTCATTCGTGAGCGAATCCGAGTGCTCATTGTATGTCGAGGAAACCGGGGCAGGCAACGGAATTCGCAGGCGTCCGTCAATGCCGGGCTGCGAGGCTGACCTTTGCCACTACTGCCAATGTACAAAACACAATCAGCCCGGCGACAAGTTGCCGCCGGGCTGGGGAGGTAGAGTGAGCAGAGTGAGTCGCACCTCAGTTGCTGCCGAGGCCGAACTGGTTGTAGACGTCGCCGAAGTTGTGCACTTCGACGGTGAACGTGCCGGTCCAGCGGGGAGTGAAGCCGACGACTTCCACGTCGCTGTAGCTCTCGGCACTGCCGATGAAGTTGCCGTT
>JANNSB010000132.1:0-1767 GCA_031402175.1 Planctomycetaceae bacterium | reverse complement strand
CTCAATGAGATCGACCTGCACGGCAAGAACGATGAACTGATCGCCGAACTCGTGCTGTTGTCGACACGGCATGGGATCCTCACGCCCTACACATCATTCCTGGCGGATGAAACGAGCCGGCCCACGGAACTGGCCACGTCCGAGTCGTTCCACAGCAATTCGATATCCGCAGATCGCGAACTCGGGCAACTCGAAATCGTAGACGGGATCTCCGGCGTAGCGCAACGCTCCGCGCAGCAGGGATTTGCAGGGGCGGACAATGCTCCAATGGCGGGAGCGCCCGGTGGCGGCAGCGGATATGGCTACGGCGGTTATCGCGATGCGGCAACCGACGAGTACATCGTCACCGAAACCGTGCGACAGGTGGGATCGAATGCACTCTATCGCCGTGGCGAGATTACGTTGACTCCGCAGACGGCCGACCTCGACCTCGTGGCCGATGCCGACCAGATCATCGAGATCGAACGGTTTAGCGACGAGTACTTCGAACTGGTGACTGCTAACTCCGCTGACGAGAATCTGCTGCTCAGTCAGCAACAGCCGGAGGAAATGTTCCTGGTGCAGTTCCGGGGGCAGAATTACCTGATTCGGTAGGAACGAGTCGTAGGACGGCCTTCCCAGTGGAGACCAACGAACGGACGGCCTGGGAAGGCCGTCCTACGTCAACGAGAGTGAGGCTCGCGAGGCCCGGTTGCTGATTCAGCGGCCGGGTCTCGCGCGTTGAACCGGCTCGATCTTCGCCTACTTCCGCCCCAATCGCAGCCGGTTGCGGGCGCTCTCCATTGCGTGTTGACGGGCGGCAAACGCGGCGTCATCCGTGGCTTTCATCGACATGGCGGCCGCCAGGTCGGTCTCGGCCTTCGCGGTGTCGATCTGATCCACGGAAATCGCTCCGTGCGTCAGCAGCGTCACCACGCCTCCCTTGATCTGCACGAAGCCGCCGTCGATGAAGAAGCTGCGGCTCCCGTGGTCGCCTTCAAAGCGCATCTCGCCGACTCCGAGACGTCCGACCGCCGGTAGACGGCCGGGCAGCACGCCTATCTGGCCGTCGTAGAGTGGAAACCGCACCGACCGGATCGGCTCATCGAGGAGCGTCGTTTCGGGGGTGACGACGATCAGTCGCAATTGTGTCGTGGCGATCATGTTGGCAAGTCGTAGTGTCCAGTTTCAGATCGTTCGAGCGAAAGTATGGAGCCGGCCACGGGGCATGTCCAGTCGTGGAAACGGTGTTCTCAGATGCGATACGTAGGACGGCCTTCCCAGGCCGTTCGTTGATGAAATCAGCGTCGAATCAGCCAGGCGCACGGGCAAGGAAGCCCGTGCTACGCATCACGCCCCGGGTTGGACCCATTCCGTCGTGCCGTCGGCCCAGTGCTCCTTCTTCCAGATGGGAACAACTTCTTTCAGGCGGTCGATCAGGTAGCGGCCGGCCTCGAAGGCATCGCCGCGATGAGGAGAACTGACGGCCACCGCCACGCTGATTTCTCCCAGTTCGAGCCGGCCGACACGGTGCACTAGAGCAATGCGAACGATCTGCCAGCGTTCACGGGCTTCGGCGGCCAACTCGCGGAGTTTCGAGAGCGCCATCTCAGAGTAGGACTCGTATTCAAGGAATAGGGTCTGCTTGGACTTTGTGAACTCCCGGACCGTTCCCAGGAAGAGGATGACGGCGCCGGCCTGCGTCGATTCGACCTCCGCCAGCACGGCGGCGGGTTCGATCGGTTCGCTGATGATTTGAAAACTGTCCATCTCGATGCGACGTGGACC
>JANNSB010000131.1:0-10420 GCA_031402175.1 Planctomycetaceae bacterium | reverse complement strand
ATTTGAGCAATCGTTCATAGATCTCGCGAGCGACGGACGACTCCGGATGCCGCACGTAGTAGTAGACCTCGGCCAAGTCAGGAATCACATTCGGAGCTTCGCCGCCGAACGTGATGACGTGATGAATGCGGGCCTCTTCCGGAACATGCTCCCGCAGCAACTCGGCGGCATGGTTCATGAGTTCGATCGCATCCAGCGACGACCGCCCCTGCTCCGGCGCCCCGGCCGCGTGTGCGCTGCGGCCATGAAAGCGAAACTTCACCGCGATGCGGGCCAGCGAAGAACGGTCGCCGGCCGCATTCTTATCACTGGGATGCCAATGCAGCACGGCATCGACATCGGCGAAGAGACCATCGCGAACCATAAAGACCTTGCCGCTCCCCCCTTCCTCGGCGGGGCAACCGTAGTACCTGATGGTTCCCTCCAGATGGCCGGCTGCGATCTGTTCCGCGATGGCGATCGCCGCCGAGGCCGAGGCCACGCCGAACACATGATGTCCGCAGCCGTGCCCCCACGTCGTTTCATCACGCGGCGACTGATAGGGAACCGCCTGCTGCGACAGACCCGGTAACGCATCGTACTCACCCAGGATGCCGATGACGGGACTGCCTGAGCCGAACTCGGCCGTGAACGCGGTGGGAATGCCCGCTACGCCGCGAGTGACCGTGAAGCCGGCCTCCTCCAGCATCGTCGCGAGCAGTGCGGACGACTGCTCTTCCTGATAACCGGGTTCCGCAAAGTTCCAAATCTGCATGGCGGCTTGCCAAGACGCCGGGTCGCGGGCCGTGATCGATGCACTGAGGGCGGCCTTGTCTTGCGCGTGAACGCAGGTTGCGGTGAACAACGACAGGCAATACGAAAACAGCAGGGTGCAACGCATGGCGGACTCTCAGTCGAATCGAGTTGTCGGAACGCGATGACGCAAGTGATCTGGTTACTGCTCGACCTCGATCACTTCGATCTCAAGTTGACCCGTCATCAGGACGACAGGACCGAACAGTGACAGCGGAGATGGTGCGTCTTCAGACAGACTGGAGTGGGCCAGCTTGAGATGTCCCGCGCCGATGCCTCCCGCGCCGAGCGTGGCGTCGAGGGGGATCCACTGGCCGTTGAGCCAGGCCTCGGTCCACATGTGGCCGCCGAACGCCGCCAGCGTGTCGGCGTAAACCAGCCCGACACAAACTCGCGAGGGAATCTGCTTGACGCGTAGCATTGCCGCGAGCAGGACGGCATGCTCGGTGCAGTCGCCTGCCATTGTGCGCGCGACTTCGGAGGCTCGCGCGAGTCCCGTCGAGAAGTTTTTGGCCGTGAGCCGATCGTGCACGAACTTCTCCATCGCGATTGCAATCTCGGTGGGCGATTCGAGTTCACCGGCGCCTTCGAGCGCCAGACGTCGGATCTCCACATCTTCGCAATCGAGAAAGCTGCTGGCCGCGAGGAATTCCTCGGCAGGCACGTTCGTCGTATCACCTTCGGCATCCAGTGCGGCACGGCGCACGGTGAGTTCGATCGTGTGCTCGTCGATTTCGTTGATCTCCTGCGTGCCATCAGGAACGAAACCCTCGGCCGCTCGGCCGGAGTTGGTCGTGATGCGATAGACGATGCGTCCGGCCGCATGCGGGTTCTCCAACCCTTCCACATGCACCAGCGACTGCACGACGATATCGAGGTCGCCCCCTTCGGCCTCCGCAAGTGCCACGTCGGCAGGCACGACTTCCACTTCCATGTCGAGCAACGAAGTCCGGCTGAGGAGCAGGCCCTTGTCTGCGACAAAGAAGGAATCGACATTGATGCCCGGCAGCAGCGGATTGGGCATCGAGATCCGCATCGCTTCGACCATAGTGCCGTCATAGAGAGTGATCTGTTCCATCCCTTCCGCAGTCACGGTGAGTTCCACCGACTGGTTGAACTCAGGAAAGAATACGAGTTCGCTGCGAGTTTCGCCCATTTCAAGTGGGTCATCTTCCAGGGATCGATCAAGGGCAATCGGCGAACGCACGCCTTCCATGTCTTCGAGTATCACTTCACTGGATTTGCCCAACACAGTCGTCGTGACTCTTATCTGATCGCCGTCGATGACGCCCGTCGTCTCGGTGTGACTGTTGGGCGGGTTGTCCAGGACATAGCCGAAGCGGACCAGCAACCCGTCTTCGGTTTCGACGAACGATTGCTCGGTTTCCATTTCGAGAACCTGACCGAATCGCTTGATCGACAGCGTTTGAACCGATTCGGTGACCAGCAGCGTTCGGCCATCCTCTTCAATGGCTCTCTCGGTGGTGCGGCCGTAACCGATCCGCTGACCGGTGAGGCGAAAGATTTGCCAGACTTCCTCGGGGGCGGCATCGTCGGCGAATGCCGGATTGCAACAGCTCACGAACAAGACCGCGATCAGCAATGACAGAAACTTCAAATGATACATGTGTTGACCTGACTTGATTGAACGAGTGAACGCGCTCACAAAGCTCGTAGCGATTATGAGAGATCACAGCGACCGACGCCACCTATGGAGTGAATCACCTTACTCCGCTGGTCACGACGGCCCGCGAGTCGCCGAACGCTGCTCTTCCCCCCATTCCGCGGGGGTCATCTGCAATACTGATTCGCGGCGTCTGTGACGCAGGAACAGATCGAAGAGTCCATAGGCTACGCAGCCCGCACCGATCTGGAACGTCGTGCGTTCCAAAGCGCTCGCCCAGGCGAATGCGACGGTCCTGGTTGATCCAGTCACTCCATGGTTTGCGCCGGACTGAACCTGCAACCACGCGCTCCACACGATGACGAGACTCACTCCGACCGAGCAGGCCGCACCAAATGCCCGCGTCCCCATCGAGTTGAAAATCCGCCTGATGTTTTGCAGCGGAGAGACTCGCGTCCCATGCGGCAATGCGAACCGCGGTACGAACCAGCCATGTGTCTGCAGCGTGACGGCGAATACAGCACCCAGCAGCAAGACGGCTCCCCACATCGAGGCCGCCTGCAGAATCGGCCTCAGATCCAATGAAGGTGACGCGCCGTCCGACATCGAAACTTCCCATTCATCGAGTGACTGCCGAAAGCAAACCACGACGGACTGCATCAATTCTCCGCCGAGCAGGTTCCAGGTCACTCCGAGCAGAATCAGCAGAACGCCCGTCGTCAGAACCCGGCTTTGAACGATGTAGCCGTCCTGCCGCGATTGTTCGCGCCGCCTGCGAGTCGCAGGGAGTGTGCGGTCGAAGTCGTCGCTCAACATCAGTTCCCCCTCGCATCAGTGGGAGCATCGAGCGCGAATGTCCCGTGGGAGCGAAACGAATGGTCCAACGACTCGGGTAGCATGCTCGCGGTCCATCCCAACATCAGCCATAACGCCGCCAAACGCACAGGCAATTGCCAGCCGGCGTGATTCATCGACGGATCGGCCCGCTGCCAGAGTGCCAAGCCCCAGTTGAGCGCGCTAAGCATGATCAGGATGGGAGCAGCCACGGCGATGGCGAGTTCGCAGGCGCCGAGCAGACAGCTCAGCAGCAAGTCAGTAATGACATCGGCCCCCGCGAGGCCAATCGGAATCGTCTGAAACGTACCCAACAGATGTCCCACCAGTTGCAAGTCGCCGCCGATGGGAGCGAGCAGCACGAAGGCGGCGATGCCGACCAGCCATAGCAGCGGAGCGTGTGGCGTCGAATCTTCGCTCAATTGAGGATCGAGCACGCGGGCGAGGGCCATGCCCGACTGCTGGTCGATGAGATCAGCCGCCCCGCGCAAACCCATCAGGATGAGTGTCGCGCCGAGACCGATCGTGGCCCCGATCGCGAACTCCAACACCGCGACCATCGGTAGCGGTGTCGAAACTTCCGCGAGTGCGAACGGCGTGATCGACGAGATCATCCAACCGAGTACGACGGCCAGCATCAG
This sequence comes from Planctomycetaceae bacterium, assembly GCA_031402175.1. GTDB lineage: Bacteria > Planctomycetota > Planctomycetia > Planctomycetales > Planctomycetaceae > JANNSB01. The sequence goes on along the minus strand of JANNSB010000131.1, from coordinate 6,529 downwards.
CCGCACGCGGAATGGTATCGAGGGTTCGCTCGTAATCGGACCAAACTGCAGGCAACCAAGCACTCTGCATGCCGTGAACAGCAGTCCCCAGACTTCATCGGGAGTCACGAGAGCCCACAGCAGGTCGGCAGAGAAGTATTGCATGAGTCTGCTCGATCAAAAGAACCGCGTCACTCCGTCGAACGACTCCTGCGTGTACTCCAGAAGACGCGACGCCATCCACGGGAGCAGCCAAATCAGACACAACACTCCCAAGAGCAAACGTGGCACACTGTTGACGGTTGGGTCATGCACCTGTGTCGCGGCCTGCAGAATGCCGACGCAGAGCGAAACGGCCACCACGGCTCCCAGTATTGGTGCGCCGATCGTGAGCATCGTCCACGCGGCGGACTGCAACAGTTCGACGGCTTGATCGGCGTTCATGGTAAGCCTCGGTGTTTCATTTCTCCCCTCTCCCTCTGGGAGAGGGGCCGGGGGTGAGGGCAGTAGTTCAATGACGCTTTCCCTCACCCTGCCCTCTCCCAGAGAGAGAGGGTTCTGAAGTGTGCTAACCACTCGCGATATGAATGCTCGCCAGCAACGCCTGCACCGTTAGCTGCCAGCCGTCGATCAAGACAAAGACGAGTAGCTTCATGGGAAATGAAACCAGTGTCGGCGAGAGCATCGAAAGTCCGAGGCTCACGAGGACCGACGAACACAACAGGTCCACGACTAGAAATGGAAGATAGATCTGCACTCCAATGAGAAAGGCCGTCTTCAATTCGCTCAGCACATACGCAGGGAGCAGCACCTTCCAGGGGATGTCTTCGTAGTACTCCGGAAAGACCGGCTCCTCGCCGGCGACGGCTGCCTGGTATTCCAGGAACATGTCGACGGCCGACTCGTTGCGGGAGTTCTGGATCTGCTGCGTCATGAAGGTGCGAAACGGAGCCGCGGACCGCTCGATCGCGAACTTGAGAGCGGCCTGTTGTTCTTCTTGAGAGGCGAACTCCATTTGTGAATAGGGTTCGATGCCGTCGTTCCAGGCCTGCTCGCCGACTGGCCACATGACGACCAAAGTGAGCAGCAAGCTGACTCCCGTAAGCACCTGCTGAGGCAATATCTGTTGTGCCCCCAAGCCCTGCCGCACGAGTGCGAGCACGACGACGATCCGGACAAAACAGGTGCACATCACGAGCAGGGAGGGCAGCAAACTCAACGCGCTGAAGAGCAGCACGACTTGCACCGACGACCCGAGAGAATTGGGATCGGTCCAACTGCCGACCGAGGGCAGCGCCGTGTCTCCCAGCAGACCGCTCAGGTTGGCGAGGCCGCAAACGCTCATCGCGTGACCTCCGAGTGATCGGGTGCGGCGTGGCCTGCCCGTGCGGATGGAGAGTGGACCGCCCGATCTGCCTGCAAATTGCGTGAACTCTCGACGGCAGTGCCGGTCGTTCGTGGTTGCGGTCGATCGGAATCGGCCAGCGACCGGATCGGCCGACCGCTGAACAGGCTGCCGATGCCCGCCATCCCCTGCTGCGGTTGCAGACAGAGTGACACGATGCGTTCAACTTCCTGCGGATCAGTGATTTCGGTCAGGGTTCGCAGACCTTCAGCAGTGGGAGTGACCACCAGAATGCGCGAACCGATGCGAATGAGCTGCACCGTTTGTCCGCCGCCGACTGCCCGCCGTCCGAGTGGAACGATGACACCTTCCGGCAACAGGCTGTGATCGAGCGACTTGCCCCGGCGTAAGCGGTGGACCAGCCACCAGAGCGCCGATGCCAACACGATGGGCAACCAGGCCCAGGCCCACGACGTCGACCGGGCATCGCCGGACGAGTTGCGATCGGTCGCTGCAGTCTGACTGCGGTCAATCGGCGTGCGAGTCGGCGAGACCGGCTCAGTAGGCCCAGTGACGTTTGGTTCTGTTGATGTCTCATTCACGACCACGACATCCTGCGGATTATCGTTGGCCCATTCCGCTGGCTCTGTCATCTGAGCGCATGCCGACCGTTCAAAATGAGACGAACACAGACACATCCACGCTGCGCAGAATGCCGCGACGAGAATCAAAAGCCTGCGGATCGGCCGGGTGTCCGTCATGTTCAAATCCTTTCGAACCGACTGATGGAAGCGAAAACCCCGTCGTCCTCAACCGAGGATCGACGGGGCGCGTCGGCTCGCATCGATTCACAAGGTCGAGGTTACGACTGCGGTGCTCCCACCGCCTGCAGGAACTCACGCGCGACTTCCCGGCGGAGTCCGCCGTACTGATCGACCCGTCCCAGCCAGTACTGCATCTCCGGCTCGTTGGCGGAACGCTGGAAGAACTGCTCGTGGAGTTGGTTGACGAAGAGTCGATTGTCGGTGTCGCAACGGCTCCAGTACTCGGGGCCGCTCAGCAGATCAAGTTGCACGTCGCGAATCGTCTGGCCGCGCTCGAGTCGCGACGTCAGCATGTCGTACTCTGTCTGTCGTGGGTCGCGCTGCAGGTAGTCCTGATAGAGACGCAGAATCTCTTCCAGTTGCGCATCGCGCGACGTCACTTGGGTTCCCGTCTGGGCGACAGGGTCGAGCGTGATGGCCACGGCCTGATTCGTGCCGTTCAGCACCTGATACGCTTGCGTCGTCGTGTAGAGTTGACGATTGCCCGAAATGATCGTGGCATGCACGTAGTAGCTGCGACGAGCCACGATGTCGGCCGGATCGTATTCCAGACGGAACGGGATCGGGATCTGCCGAATCGCCACGGTCTTCTGTGACAACGCGATCGGCGGGGCGTTCGGACGACTGATTTCACGCAATTCGACGGTGCACACGGCGTCCTGCGGCAACTGAGCGCGTTCGCGGTAGCCAATGGTTCCCTGCAGCGTGGAGAAGCGAGATTCCAGTTGAATGGGAACATTCACCAACTGTCCGTCGCGTTGATTGCGAACGAGCAGCACGACATTGCCGTCGTCATCCGCGAGGCGATCGAACTCGCTGCCGGTGTCGAAATGCTGGCCGCCGACGAAGCCGACTTGAAAGCCGTTCACGGTGACGATTGTGTCATTGGGCTCGAGTCCCACGCGATGGGCGGGGCTGTTCGGCACGACTTCGACGACCTTCACACCCGTGTTGGCATCGGTCGAGTACACGCCCAGACGCCAGCGATTACTACGCTGTTGCGGGTTCACCGGCAATCCGGGCTGCGGCTGCAGCAAGGGGTTGGCGACGCCCGTTCCCGTCGTGGGAATCGGAGCAGTACCGGGGGCAATGCGAGTGCGCCCGGGGTCGGTTGTGCCGGTCGCGGGTGGCGTCGTGATGAACGTCGGCGACACGAATGCCGGATTGATCGAAGAGGCGCTTCCAGGACCCGCAGTCGTCGAGATCGGCCGAACCGGAATCGATGATCCCGCCGCGCTTCCGGACGGATTACCAAACGGATCGAGAGCCGCTGACGCCGGGTTGCCGGCGCCCTGTTGCACGGGGTCAATGGCCCACGCGGAGTCCATCGAGGCCAACGCCAGCGTGGTCAACACTGTCGTGGCACACCATGATTGAAACTTCATGACCTGCTCCTTCCCTGAGGGTCGTGTTATGTATGGGTAGCGGTTATCGCGAATTCAATTTCAACACAGTTGGCAATCCTCAAGTCACGACAGTCTCGCCGTTACTTGATGTGTCCCAGCCCCACCGGGTTCAGAGACACTTCGGCGTGTGCCGCTGAGATCGGCGTGAAGCCGCCGCGAACCACGTCTTCCTGGCCCAGACGGCTGAAGATGTACTTCAGAAACTCCTGCTGAGCCACGGGCAGATCGGTGCCGGGACGATGGTTGACGACGATCTGCAGCGGACGCGTCAGCGGATAGGCGGTGCCGGTGACGGCATCACCCTCGATGGAGACATAAGGCCCCTCGGCGTTGATCGCGATCGGCACGGCCTTCACGTTTGGCGACTGATAGAGCATGCCTGCGAAGCCGATGCCTGTGAGATCGTCACTGAGCGCCCGTACCAGTCGATTGTTGTCCTGATGAGATGCCATCGCGGGATTGAACTCACCACCCGCCAGGACGGCGGTCTGGAAGTAGACTTGCGAACCGGTGTTGTCGCCGCGACCGTGCAGCGTGATCGGGCGGCTGGCCCAGGCGCCGGTAGAACCCAAGTCGCCCCATGTGCGCGCCACGGAGCCGCGAAGATGCGTGGATGAAAAGATCGCATCCAGTTGATCGACCGTCAGTCCGGCGATGGGATTGTCGGCATTCACATAGATCGCGATCGGCTCCAGGCTCGGAACCACCACGGTCGGCGGATAGCCGTACTTTTCTTCGAAGGCAGTGATCTCTTCCTGCGTGATGAAACGGCTGAGCATGCCGAACTGGGCTTCGCCGTTCATGACGGCATCGACCGCGGTGGCCGACCCGGTGACTGTGATTTCGAAGCCCACTTGCGGCTGATAGGCCTGAAAGCTCTCGGCCCAGACAGACGCGAGTTGCGACATCGTGGTGGAACCGGTCATCGTAATCGTGCCGGTGACTCCGTCGGCGGGTCGGTAAACCGGCAAATTCGGGTCAAGACCCTGGCCGGATGCCGAGCTTGTGAACGCAAACACCGCCATCGACAGCATGGCGGCCACCGAGAATCCCTTCTTCATTTCTCCACTCCCTGGTTGATGAATTGAGCCGAAATTCGGTCTGAATGCACGGGTCTTCCCTGAAGGATCTGCCCCTCGATCACTCTGCCCAGACCGCAGCCGCTGTTTAGCGGGGGCGAAGTATAGGCAGATTCTGCCGAACGCCTCAAGACGGGGTTTTGTAGCCGTGTCTGTCCCCAGACACGGGGCGACGCAGATGGACGTCTTCCGTTTGTCGAGTCACATCCGCGAGCGGGTCATCTGTTCTGTCCCGGCGTCTGGGGACAGACGCCGATACGCCGTTTTCGCGGAGCGAAAGGCGACTATTACGCAGCCCGGCGAGATTCCGCCTGCGTCTGCTCCCCGCGATACAGATGCTCTCGCGTCGGCGGCAGGCCGGAGACCCCTTTCTTGGCGTGGCGAGTGGCGACGGTTTGGAAGATGCAGGCGGAGCCATCCCCCAGAGCCATGCTGACTCCGGCGAGATAGAGAATCCACATGCGGTACTTCTCGCTGCCGACGTGGCGAATGGCCTCTTCGCTGCGCTCTGTCAGCCGTTGGCACCAGAGTTTGCAGGTCAGGGCGTAATGGTCGCGCCAGCCTTCGATGTCGTGTACCTCGAAGCCGGCGGCCTCCATCGTTTCGACCATATGACCCAAGTGATCGAGTTCGCCGCCGGGGAAGATGTACTTCGCCAGCAATCGTCGCTCAGAGGTCATCTTGCGAAAGCGGCTCTTGGAGCGCTTCGCCGGCCGCGTGATGCCGTGGTTCAAGAACATCCCGCGGTCGGGCAACAGGCGCGACACGGTCTGCATGTAGCTCAGCATGTTGTCGATGCCGACGTGTTCGACCATGCCGATGCTGGCGATCTTGTCGTAGCTCTCGGTGAGGGCGGAATAGTCGCGAATCTCGACCGTCACCTGATTCTGCAGGCCCAGCCGTTTGATCTTGGCCTGAGCATAGTCGTGCTGCTGTTGCGACAGGGTGATGCCATGCGCCTGCACTCCGTAATTGCGGGCGGCATGCAGGATCAGCGCTCCCCAGCCGCAACCGATGTCGAGAAACCGCTCGCCGGGCTGCAGCCTCAGCTTTCTACAGATCATGTCGAGTTTGTCGTGCTGCGCCTGTTCCAGCGAGTTGTTCCAGTCGGTGAAGTAGGCGCACGAATAGACCATCTCGGGGTCGAGAAACAGTTCGTAGAACTCGTTGCTCAGGTCGTAGTGAAACTGGATGAAGTCTTTATTCTCCGCCTGCTGCCTGCGGTGGCCGGTCTCATCACCCGCATAACAGTGGCCAACGTCGGTTCGCTCGGCTGGCCCAAAGACGAATGGCAGCAGCGATCGCACCAAGACTGATTTCTTGACGCTCTTCGCCCGCTTGCGTGAGTTACGCACCCTCGCCGTCTGCAGCATCGAATAGATGTCGGCCCCGTGAAAATCGATGTTGCCACTCACGTAGTGCCGCAGCAGATTGTCGGGCGTGGGGCGACGAATCAGCGAACTGATGACGCCCGGCCCGCGGATCGACACGTACAGTTCGGGGTCGGCATTTTCGCCCAGTGGCACAACCGTGCCGTCCCACAGGCGCATCGAAATGCGGGTGTCGAGCTTCTTCGCGAGATGCTCGAAAAACGTCCGAGCCGCCGCGAGTTGTTTCTGTTGCCTGGAAGTACGATTGAACATGACTTTGCAATCCTCTTTAGACAATGGCCGACTCTCACGTCCTAACCCAGCTTGTGATCCAACTGCAGTACGCGCCGCTGATGATGAGGGGCAGCCAGATGGCCGCTTCGGGCTGCAGGAAACCCGTCTCCCCCAGGTAGTAACCGCCGACCACCAGGCCGTAGATCACCGACAATGCGAGCATGCTGGCCCCGATGTTGGCGGCGATGCGGTCGTGCTCCCTGCGGACGATAGGCGAAAAAAGTTTAGTTTC
>JANNSB010000130.1:0-5870 GCA_031402175.1 Planctomycetaceae bacterium | reverse complement strand
CGCTGCGGCGAGGAATCGTTGTTCATGCGCGGATTACCGCCTGGTGAGAGTCGGTTCCCGCAAGCTGCGATCTGCCTATGCTGGGTCCAACTTCACGCCGCCCTCGCTGACGCGTCGGGTTACGATCGGTCGCCACTACTTGCCGAGTTCCTTGCTGCGCGCCGTCGCGGAGCGGACGGCATCGATGAGCGCCGCGCGCACTCCGCCCGATTCCATCGCCGCTAGGCCGGCGATCGTGGTACCTCCGGGACTGGTGACGGCATCCTTAAGTGCCGCCGGATGCTCGCCCGTCTCGAGGACCATTTTTGCCGCGCCGAGCATTGTCTGAGCCGCCAGGCGCGTGGCAACGTCTCTCGGCAGACCGGCTTGGACGCCGCCGTCGCTCAGCGCCTCGATCATCTGAAAGACGTACGCCGGCCCGCTCCCCGACAGCCCGGTCACTGCGTCAAGCAGATGTTCCGGGAGTCGAATCGCGAGGCCCACGGTGGAAAGCAGACCTTCAACGAACTCGGCATCTGCTTGCGAAGTGCCATCTCCCATCGCGTAGCCGCTGGCCCCGCAGCCGACGAGGGCGGGAGTGTTCGGCATCACTCGCACGATACGCGTCGCTTTGGGGAGCAGTGAACTGAGCCGTGCCAGCGTCACGCCGGCCATGATCGAGATCACCAGCTGCTCGGCACCCACTGCATCACGCAGTTCGCCGGCAACGGCATCGGCCTGTTGCGGCTTGACGGCCAGAATCAGCACCTGCGACTGCTTTGCGAGGGACGCATTCGAGTCGGCTCTGCCGCCGCCGGACTCATTGACAAAGGCATCGAGTGCGGGGGGCACGACATCGCAGGCCGCGATCTGGCTCGCACCCGCGAACCCGCTGGAGACGATCCCCTTGGCGAGGGCCGTCGCCATCCGGCCCGCGCCGACAAATCCAATCCGAGGCTGGGTGAGTTGAGTGGTCATACAGGCATCGGACCAAACCGCAGGGCCGTGTTCAAGTGCGGAGCGTCAATGGAAGCCTAACTCCGCAGCCGCCGGCTGATCTCGTCAACGACGTCTTTCACCGGAACCCGTACCTGTTCCAGAGTATCGCGGTCGCGAAGCGTCACCGTGTCGTTGGCCAGCGTGTCGTTGTCGATGGTGAGACACCAGGGGGTGCCGATCTCGTCCTGGCGGCGATAGCGTTTGCCGATCGCGGCCTGCTCGTCGTAGACGGTGGCAATTCCCGCATAGCGCAGCGCCCGGTACAGATCCTTGGCCTTTTCCGGCTGGCCGTCCTTCTTGACGAGCGGAAACACCGCCGCCTTCACGGGGGCCAGGCGTGGATGCAAGCGCATCACCACTCGGGTCTGCATCGCTCCTTTATCATCAGGGGCTTCGTCTTCGGCATAGGCTTCGCAGATGAAGGCCAATGTCGTGCGGTCGGCACCCGCGGCCGGCTCGATCACATGCGGTATGAACTTCTCGCGAGTCTGGTCGTCGAAGTACGACAAGTCCTTGCCGGAGCCACGGTGCTTCGGCTGACCCTCGGCCGTCTGTTCGACGACGAGACAACCGGCTGCGTCCTTGACGAGCTTGCCTTCCATGTGCGAACGCAGATCGAAGTCGCCGCGATGGGCGATGCCTTCCAGCTCGCCGAACTCGCCGGCATTGAGGAACGGAAAGGCGTACTCGACGTCGGCCGTTCCCACCGAGTAGTGCGACAGTTCGTCGGACGCATGATCGCGAAGCTGCAGCCGGTCGCTCTGAATGCCGAGCTTGACGTACCACTGATAGCGCCGGTCTCGCCAGTATTCGTACCACATCCGCGACTGCGACGGGTGGCAGAAGAACTCCATCTCCATCTGCTCGAACTCACGCGAGCGGAAGGTGAAGTTCCTGGGAGTGATTTCGTTGCGAAAGCTCTTGCCGATCTGCGCGATGCCGAACGGCACCTTCACCCGCGTCGTATCGCACACATTCTTGAAGTTGACGAACATGCCCTGAGCGGTCTCGGGACGGAGATAGGCGGCATCGGTCTCCGTGCCGAGGGCACCGAGGGTCGTCTTGAACATGAGGTTGAAGTCACGCGGGTCGGTCAGGCTGCATTTGTCGTGCTGGCCGACCATCTTGCTGGGCTTCAACGGGCATTCGATCGTGGGAATGTGGTCCGCGCGAAAGCGACTCTTGCATTCGCGACAGTCGACCATCTTGTCCACGAACAGATCGAAGTGCCCGCTGCATTTCCAGACCTGCGGATGCATGATGATCGATGTTTCGACGCCGACCATCTGAAAGGCCGACGGTGCCCCAGTCGGCGGATCGAGCGGGTCGTGGCGGGTGATCATGTCTTCCCACCAGGCGTTGCGGACGTTGCGCTTCAGCTCGACGCCCAAGGGGCCGTAATCCCAGAATCCCTGCAGTCCGCCGTAGATTTCGGAACTTTGAAAGATGATGCCGCGCCGCTTGCAGAGGGCGACGATCTTTTCCATGTCCTTGGGCATGTGATTCTCCGTTAATTGATGTGTTCGACGCGAATCGTATCAGCTTCGGTGCGTCTGGTCATCGGCTGTAGCGGCCGTCTGTCCCCAGACGCCGCGGCGACGCAGACTGATTGCCGTGGGGTTTCCAGCGATATCAGAGAGAGAGGCGAAGGAAGCTATAGGTTCGCGTTGGACTATGTTGCGCGTCGTCCCTTTGGAGAACGCTTCCGCGCGGCCCTGCGTCTGGGGACAGACGCAGCTACGATGCATCACCCCGCGCTGACGTAGGAATCGAACACGCGAACCTGTTTCCAGTTGGGCTTCTGCTCGGCGATGAACTGAAGATGATCCTCGGCCGTTTGATACGCGTCGTGACTCGCCTTGCCGTCGAAGACGACGTGCAGCGCGACGTGAAAGTCTCTCTGATTTACAGGCCGACTCAGTTCCTCGACGAGTCCACCGGCCGCGTAGAACACGACGCCAGGATGGTTCTTGAGGTACTTATGGCAGTCGGCGACCAGTGAGTCGATGGCTGCGGGCGACGCGTCGCTCAATGTAAAATAGACATCGTGGGACAACATTCAGAGGCTCCGGAGAGATGCTGAGCAAGTCGAAACGAAGTGGCAGTCGATCAGTGAGTCGATCAGAGCGAAACCCGGCAGTCGCCCAGACAGGAATGTCCGGGCCACTGGAGCATCAGGTCTTTTCGACCTGATAGTGCTGCAGCTCGACCTCGGTGGGTCGGCCGAAGATCTCGACGATCACCTTCACCTTGCCGCTGGCTTCGTCGATGCTGTCGATCGTGCCCTCGAAGCTCTCGAAGGGGCCTTCCTTGACCTTGACGATGTCCCCGGCGGCGATGTTGAACTTGATCGTCGGATGCGCCTGCTTCTGATCCCCTTCCAGCGTCGACTCGCCCCGCATGCGGGCGACCTCTTCGGGCGTCATCGCGATGGGTTTGCCGGCCGCTCCGGTAAAATCGCCCACGCCGCTCGTGCCCCGGACGAGATGCCAAGATTCGTCCGTCAGGTGCATCTCGATCATCATGTAACCGGGGAAGCGCTTTTCCTCGCGAATCTTCTTCTTGCCCCCCTTGGTTTCGACGACCTTATCGGTGGGAATGAGGATCTCGCCGAACTCGTGTTCGAGGCCGTCCATGCGGATGCGCCTGAGCAATGAATCGCGAACCGAGCGCTCGCGGTTGCTCTGCACCTTGATGACGTACCATTCCTTCTGGGAGTTGGCCTCGCTGCCGGTCTTCTCGGGTTTGACTTTTTCCGCCATCTCTCCACCAGTTGAACTCGAGAGCGTATGTGAATTGCCGGCCGCGCGCAGAACTTTCATTTCGGTGAATTCAAGGCGTCCATGTCGAGGAACCCGATCAGGTCGAAGAACTGCACCCAGACGGCGTCGCAGATCAACAGGAATGCGCCGAGCACGAGCATGGTGCCGATGACGACGCTGGTCGCCCTGACCAGATACGCCTGTTCGGCCCACGAAACCTTGGTCATCTCGCCTTCGACCTGCACCAGGAAATTCGCGAACCTGGGGAAATGAATCATTCGAAATACGGCCCAGAGTCCCAGTGCGCCGATCGCACAGGGAACGCCAGTGCGTATTGCCCGTTCCGAACTCATCAGGACCGTGTGAGACATGACGTAACAGCCGACGATCACGATCAGCCCCAGGACGAGCCCGGTGATGCGGCGGACCATCGTCCCCTGCGTCGGTTTGTACAGCGCCGCAGAGAGCAGATTGGATACGAAGGTTTCAGAAGTGTCTCGAGCCATGTCCCTATGCCGATCGAAATGAAATGGATGCGCCCCGACGGAGTCCTGCATCGGCACCGCCGGCCACAGCACGGGCGGAGGGACTTGAACCCCCAACCTGCGGATTTGGAATCCGCTGCTCTGCCAATTGAGCTACACCCGTAGTTGTAACCCCGCACGCGTGATGGACGGCGACGGTCATTTCTTGCGGGATTCCTTGTGCAACGTGTGCTTGCGTTCGTGGCGGCAGAACTTCTTCAGTTCCAGCCGCTCCGTCCCGCGCATTTCCTTCGGAGTGCGGTAATTCCTGCGGTTGCACTCACTACATTCCAGCCAAACGAACTCACGAGGCATTGCATCGACTCCCCAACATCGCGGCGCTCAGCCGCGATTCGACTTTACTGGACGCTACAATCTCAGAATGGCCTGCTTCCGCCAGATTGTCGGAAACAGGCCATCCCATGAAAACACCGACTCCACATCGCGAGACCTGCCCGCGACTAGACAAGAATCTTCGTGGCAATGCCGGAACCCACCGTGCGTCCACCCTCGCGGATGGCGAAGCGGCTCCCTTCTTCCATGGCGATCGGCTTGCCGAGTTCGACCTCGAGCCTGACGTTGTCGCCGGGCATGCACATTTCCGCGCCGCCGAGCAGGTTCACAGAACCGGTGACGTCGGTCGTGCGGAAGTAGAACTGCGGGCGATAACCGCTGAAGAACGGGGTCTTGCGACCGCCTTCATCCTTGCCCAGCACGTACACTTCAGCTTCGAACTTCGTATGCGGCTTCATCGAGTTGGGGGCCGCCAGCACCTGGCCGCGCTGCACGTCTTCTTTCTTCGTGCCGCGGAGCAGGATGCCCACGTTGTCGCCGGCTTGGCCCTGATCGAGCAGCTTGCGGAACATTTCGACGCCGGTGCAGGTGGTTTCCTGCGTGTCCCGCAGGCCGATGATCTGCACCTTTTCGCCGACCTTGATGATGCCCTTCTCGATACGGCCGGTGACGACTGTGCCGCGGCCTTCGATCGAGAAGACGTCTTCGATCGCCATCATGAACGGCTTGTCCTGCTCGCGGTCGGGCTGCGGGATGTTCGCATCCAGGGCGTCCATCAGCACGCCGATACAGGCGTTGGCCTTCGGGTCCGACGGGTTGTCGAGGGCGGGCTTGGCCGATCCCCGAATCACGGGAATGTCGTCCCCGGGGAAGTCGTACTTGTTGAGCAAGTCGCGAACTTCCATCTCGACGAGTTCGAGCAGTTCTTCGTCGTCGACGAGGTCGCACTTGTTGAGGAACACGACCAGGGCCGGCACGTTGACCTGACGGGCGAGCAGGATGTGCTCGCGAGTCTGCGGCATCGGGCCATCGGCGGCCGACACGACCAGGATCGCGCCGTCCATCTGTGCTGCACAGGTAATCATCTTCTTGACATAGTCGGCGTGGCCAGGGCAGACGACATGCGCATAGTGACGCGCCTTGGTCTCGTACTCGACATGGGCGGTATTGATGGTGATCCCGCGCGCCTTCTCTTCGGGCGCCGCGTCGATCTGATCGTATGCCTTGAACACCGCGCCGCCGGTCTCGGCCAGCACCTTGGTGATCGCAGCCGTCAGCGACGTCTTGCCATGGTCAACGTGACCAATGGTGC
>JANNSB010000129.1:0-2709 GCA_031402175.1 Planctomycetaceae bacterium | reverse complement strand
GCTCATGTGTGGTTTCGCCGGGATGTTTGCAGGTTGGATCCTCAGCATTTTCATTCGGGGTGACCAGAATTGAGTCCGCATCGAGCAACAACCTGAACGCGGCATCACACGAGAGCTTTCCAATGCGCGAAAGTCGCTTGGCTCCAACTCACAACCGGATCCGGCATGGCCAAAAAAATGTCGATCCGTCGCATATTGCGAATGAATCTGACGAGGGAGAGACGCTCGAAGTGTTCCAGAATCCCAGCAACTCAAGTTCCTTAACGACCGAACACAAGGGGAATCCAAAAGATGTCAGACTCGGCGGAATTGCGGGGTGACAAGGCAGCTTGGATGTGCCCCAAATGCTTTCGAACGCTGTTTGAGAGGCCAGTGAACGGGACCGAACTCTGCCCTGAGTGCGAAAAGGCATTCAGGAGCCAGGGACCTACTCGCCAACGTCGTCAGTTCTTCGACCTGCCCCACTCAGTCCGTTCGCGGCTGATGTTGATTGGTTACTGGTTGGAGTATCGCGGGATTCTGATGACGCTGGCGGGTGGGCTGCTCGTGGCCGCTCTAGGATGGGTCACTGCGGGGGGGACCGGCGTCGTTTATGGGCTGCTTCTCGGTGCATTCTTGACCTACAAATACCTGGGTGAATTGGGCTGGGAGGAAGGTCGCACCCAGATGCTTCGACTTCTGGATTACGTGCCTGTACTTGCCTCCGCGGCAAGCGCCGATGGTCCAGCGACCGATCGCTCTCGAACATGCGTTCTACGCTGCATGCGTCAGAGGTTTTCGCAATATGGATTTGTCGAATCGTTTGTCATTCCTTTTTCCAACCAGGCACTGAATACCCCTCGCGCGCCAAAGGACATTGGCGAGACAATTGCAGCGAAACGAAATGAGTTCACTGAATCGGCATTGGGAGGGCATCTACAGCACGACATCTGCGCTGTACTCTTTGCCTCGGGCGATTTGACCCCCGGAAAAATCGCCTGGATTCAGGCATTCGATGCTTCTGCTCGGCTCAGCGAATGGCAGATACTTGCCTACTACACCCGCCCCGATGTTCCCGCTACGGAGCGTCGACGCCAGTGCCTTGCAGAACTCGGCTTGTCCGAGCATGCGGGTCGTAACGAAATCCGTGACGCCTACAAGGCACTCGCCCGCCAGTATCACCCAGATGTGCAGGGCGATTTGCCTGTACACCTGAAGGAACTGGTGCATCGCAAGATGGTTGCGCTGAATGAGGCATACGCGTACCTGAAAGGCGAAACCTCTCACGGAAAACTCTTCTTTCGCGATGGGCGGGGCAGTGCAATTCAGCCAGATGAGTCACGTGAATTCGTCTGTACGTGCTGGATGTGCCAAACGAAGCTCCGTATCCCTCCCGAGGCCGTGCCGTCGAGCGCGAGATGCTCGGAGTGCCATGCGTTGCTCGGGTTGCAGTTCAACCCCACAGACGCCGCAGCCCGGGAGTGAGTGCCGCCGTCCGGCTGTCGGATTTTGCTCCCAAATGCACCGCCTTTCTTCTTCAAGGAGATTCCATGTCCCACATCGTCACGATTCAGACCGAAGTCCGTGATGTCGCCGGCATCAACGCCGCCTGCACTCGCTTGCAGTTGTCGCAACCGATTCTCGGCAACCACCAACTCTTCACCAACACCGTCCACGGCTGGGCCGTCCAACTGACCGACTGGCGGTATCCCATCGTCTGCCAGACTGACACCGGCCACATCGAGTATGACCACTTTCAGGGCCGTTGGGGTGATCCTCAGCGGCTCGATCAGTTTCTGCAGGCCTACGCGGTCGAGAAGGCCAAACTCGAAGCCCGCAAACGCGGCCATACCGCCATCGAGCAGCCGCTCGCCGATGGCTCAATCCAACTCACGATCCACACCGGAGCTCAAGCGATATGACGACCACGATCCGACTCATCATTTCCCCAAAAGGGCAGACGCTCCTGGAGACTAAAGGATTTGCCGGCGGCAGTTGCCGCGAGGCAAGCGAGTTCCTGGAGCGGGCGCTCGGCAGCACGACATTCGAGCAGCTCACCAGTGAGTTCCACCAGACGAGCGAGGCCAGCGAGTTGGCACTCGAACGCCGCTGATGCGCGGTGAATGCGGCAGTCTCTCCTTCCCCTGAACTCTCCCCATCTCAAATGACACTCACCCACCATCTCACTGAATACATCCATGCCTGCTTCACCGGCATCTGGATCGAATCCCGCGAGCATGCCGACGCCCTCGCGGAAATCACGACGCTCTGCCGGGCCCAACAGTGGGTGTTGACCCACTGGAACCTGGAACAGGGACTGTCAGTCGCCGGCCGAGCGATCGCCGAGACTCCGACCAACGATCCGCTGGCCGCCATCCGCAGTCTGTCGGCATTGGCGCAACCCGACGGCACGACGCTACTGGTCCTGGAGAACTTCCACCGGTTCCTGAACTCGGCCGAAATCATCCAGGCGCTGATCCAGCAGATCCAGCAGGGAAAGCAGCAGCGCACGTTCATTGTCATTCTGGCGCCGATCGTGCAGCTCCCCATCGAACTGGAAAACCTGTTCGTCATCATCGAGCACGACCTGCCGAGCCGGGAACAACTCCTGAAGATCGCGCAAGAGATCGCCACCGAGGAGGGAGAACTTCCGTCGGGAGTCTCACTCGATCACGTGCTGGATGCCGCCATGGGGCTGACGCGGTTCGAGGCCGAAGGCGCGTTCAGCCT
>JANNSB010000128.1:0-7169 GCA_031402175.1 Planctomycetaceae bacterium | reverse complement strand
GAACTCAACGGCGAGCAGATCATCGACACTCAACTCGATCAGGGCGCGTTAAGTGACCGCCCGCTCGAAGGCTATATCGGCCTCCAGGACCACGGACAGCCGAACGACATCCGGTTCCGCCATATCCGGATTCGTGAACTGAATCGTTAGCAGATCGAGGGGCCGCGCCGAGACACTCATGTATCAGAGTGCCGGGTCATCTGACGTGGGTGGTGCGTACGATACGACCGGTTGCGTCGCGCAATCGACGGCATTGATGCGATTCGGTCCTGCTTGCACCTCAGCAACCGCTTCGATCAATTGACCTCCAGCGTTTTGGCTCGGGGGCGGAAAATCACCAAATCGCGTCTTGACACGCGCCCATCACATTGTATTATTGAGTTAATACAATGTTCGCCACTCTTGGGGGCGTTACCCGTGCAAATCCACATTTCCACCAACGATGGCGTCGCGATCTACTTGCAGATCGTCAACCAGATCAAATACCTCGTCGCCTCCGGTCGGTTGGCCCCCGGGAACGAATTGCCCGCGATTCGGGTGCTGGCCGAACGGCTGGTGGTGAACCCGAACACCGTGGCTCGGGCCTACCGTGAACTGGAAGCCGCGGGCATCGTCGAGAAACGCCGGACGGCCGGGACGTTTGTCTCTGATCAGGGTTCGCCGCTGGCCCGGCGTGAACGAATCAAGATTCTCACCGAACGGATCGACGCGCTGCTCGCAGAAGCACGGCAGCTCGATATTGCGTTCGCGGATGTCGTCAAACTTGTCGAACAGCGCCATACAGCGCTGCAACCTGCACGTTCGGAGTCGTAATGGTGATGCGGCGATCGCACGCGCACCCTGTATCTATCGAGGAGTCTGCTCATGTCTGATCCCTTTCCGTCATCGGCCCCCGCAGTCGTTCATATCTCGCGCGTCACGCGGCAATTCGGCACCAAGACCGCCCTGGATGACGTGACTCTCATCGTCCCTCGCGGCGGCGTCTTCGGACTCATCGGTGGCAACGGCGCGGGGAAGACCACTCTCATCAAGCACATCCTCGGCATGCTCAAACCGCAGGCCGGAAGCGTACAGGTATTCGGTCTCGACCCCGTGGCCAATCCGGTCGGAACGCTCGGCCGCATTGGTTACCTGTCCGAAGACCGCGACCTGCCCAACTGGATGCGCGTCGGTGAACTGATGCGGTACACGCGGGCGTTCTTTCCGAATTGGGATGATGCCTATGCCGAGGAACTCCGTACGGCGTTTGATCTCGATCCGCAAGCGAAGGTGCAGACTCTTTCGCGCGGACAGCGGGCGCGCACCGGGCTGTTGGTGGCGCTGGCGCATCGCCCCGATCTGCTTGTCCTGGATGAGCCGTCGTCAGGATTGGACCCGGTGGTGCGTCGCGACATTCTAGGGGCGATCATTCGGACGATCGCCGACGAGGGCCGGACGGTGTTGTTCTCTTCGCATCTGCTGGATGAAGTCGAACGGGTCGCTGATCGAGTGGCGATCATTCATCAAGGGCGGATCGTGCTCACCGCGCCAATGGATGAGATCAAGGATACGCACCGGCGCGTGACGCTGCGGTTCGGGCAATCGCTCGACCGACCGCCCACGCTGGTCGGGGCTCTTTCCTGCGCGGGCGGCGGGACGGAATGGACCTACATCTGCAATGGCGAGAGCGGCCAGTTGCGACGCGCCGCGGACGCCCTCGGCGCCACCGTGGTGGATGAAGCGTCCCTGTCGTTGGACGAAGTTTTTGTCTCCCGAGTTCGAAGTTAGTCCGCGATGCCCCTCGCGGTTTCGCGCTCGTCCGTTTCCATTCCGTGTTAGCCCATTGAAGTCCATACCATGCGCACCATTCCAGCAGCGCTGATTTGGGAACTCTTTTCCCGCAGTCGATGGCAATTGCTCCTCATGACCTGCGCGGGGAGCCTGTTGCCGGTCCTGATTTACTCGGCCCTGCGCACTCAGGGGGCCTTGGCACCTGGAGATTCCGCCTTCATCGTCATGCATTTCGCCCTGGTGCAGGTCAACATGTTTACGTTCGGCGCCGGGTTGATGCAGTCACTGGGACCGATGTCGCGGTTGTACGCGTACCCCGCGCGGACCTCGACATTGGTCGCCTGGCAACTCCTGCCGGCCATGGCCTTGATGATGCTCGAAATGATGGCGACCTCGGCCGCGCTGAACGCCGTCTATGGCGTGAGATGGCCAATCTGGGGGCCGTCGTTGTTCGCGGCCGTCGCACTGTCGGCAGTGGTGGCCACGATGTGGCTGACAGAGCGGTCGGCCTGGCTGCCGTGGGCCGTGGGGCTGGTCGCCGCGGCGTTGGGCATCTGGCTCAAGACCCGATACGGTTTACTGTCCAATCACCCGACGCACTACTGGACTGTCGTCACGGTGTGGGATGGAATCTGGCTGTCACTGATCGCGGCAGCGTCCTACTCCGTGGCGGTGTATGGCGTGTCCCGCAATCGCCGCGGGGACACCTGGCCGGCGTGGGGAGCAAGGGCGTGGTTGGAACGCGTCTCCGAGTCAGCATCGCGGGACAATGGTCGTTTTCAGTCTCCCGCGGCAGCGCAGTCGTGGTTCGAGTGGCGGAAAAAGGGTTGGGCCATGCCCGGCTGCGTCGTATTCGTCATGTTGATGGGGCTGCTGGGGTGGTCGATCTTCAGCCGAGAGCCGCGGCTTTTCATCGAACAGCTATTCCTCGGCGGAGGCGCGTTGATGTGTGTGCTGGGATTGCTGGGCGGCCTGATTCTCGGGGATTGTGGGACACAGAATTACTACAGCGCGGAGATGGGTCATTTTCTGGCCACTCGGCCGATGTCGAACGCGAGACTCGCGCAGCTCATGTTGTGGAATTCCGCCAAGAGCGTCGGTGCCGCCTGGTTATTGTGGGCGATTCCTGCGTTACTCCTCTCGGTGGTGCCGGTGGCAACGGGCATGATCGCGCTGCCGGACCTCGACCCGTTCGTGATGCAATCCTGGTGCTGGTACCTTCCAGTCGCATTGATCGGATCATGGACGATCACCACATGCCTGGCCGCATTGGCAATGACGGGTCGCCAGAAGCTGCTGTTTACGCTGTTCTTCGGAGGTTTCGCAGTGCTGCTGGGATTGAACCTGTTCGCGGAATACGCCCTCTCGCAAGACCAGAAGCTCACCTTCTGGCGCGGCGTGTTCATCGGCTTCAGCGGGTTGATGGTACTGGGAACCGTGCTGTTGTTCGCAATGGCTCGACGACGAGCACTGATTGGCACTCCGACCGTCTGGGCTTCGTTGGCCGCCTGGAGCGCGTTGATCGCCGGCCTCGTCGCGACGCAAGTGAACGATCCACAGCTGCCCCTCGCCGCCTGCGTGTGCATCGGCGGCATGCTGGCCCTCGCGGTCGCCCCTTTCGCCGGCACACCATTGGCGTTGGCCTGGAATCGCACGCGATAGCAAAGACGATGGTGACGCGATCGTCCCGAGTTGGACCGTCTGATCCTATTTCGGTGGACCTGACCGCATCACGTCCGCCGTCCCCCCGGCGATGACGGTTGCCTGTGGATCTGCGGGTGAAGTCTCGTACTTATCTACTTGACCTGCAGACTGGCGACTTGCCTCAGCGCGGCGAGTGCATTGTCCGTCGAGCCGGCGGCGGCCAGCAGGTTTCTCGCGGCCTGCAGAAGATCGAGTTTGAGGGCTCTCGGACTCGCCTTCCCGGCGGCAGCCATCATGGGCCGCATGCGGCGAACTTTCCGACGCTTCCTGGCAATGCCCATCTGGCGGCGCATGTTCGAGAACGAAACCTTCGCCGACGCCTCGTTGAACTTCACATTCGGGTGTGCTTTGCGGATGTTCTCGATGACCTGACTCGCCTTCAGCGTGGGATCCTTCGTCAAGATGTCACGCACTGCAGCCGCCAACACGAACTCTCCCGCCGGCTTCTTCTTCGCCATATTGCATCATCCTCAGTCGCGATTTCGATGAATCAGATCCCGCTGGACGAGAACACTATCAATTCGCAACTGCGAATTGAACTGAGCGAGATCGGTGCTCTCGCAGCCACAATTGCGATGTGCCCGCAACTTTGGGCGGAAATTGCTAGTCCTGCCATGCCGAGTTGAGCAGGTGTCCCCAGCAAAAATGGCCCCGGCACGTTCGTGCCACCCCGACGTTGTGCTACTTTGGACCTCAGTTCGGCAATCGATGTTCTCCCAAACGCGATGCAATCATGAACACGCAACACATTTTCCAAGCTTTGATGGCTCTGCTTCTGTCGCCGTTCGCCATGCTGCAAGCGGACGATGCACCCTTGCCCGTCAAGGTCTTCATCCTCGCCGGCCAGTCCAACATGGAAGGGCAAGCCGTCGTCGATCTCACAGGCCCCGACTACAACGACGGCCGGGGCACGCTGGCGATGCTCATGGCAGACCCGTCGAAGGCGGCGATGTTCGAGCATCTCAGAGACGATGATGGCGATTGGACCGTGCGCGACGATGTGTTTGTGCGCTATCAGCGCGAAGATCAACCGCTGCTCGCGGGACAGCTGGCGTTCGGCTTCTCAGTGTATGGCGACGTGCATCATTTCGGACCAGAACTGCAGTTCGGCCACGTCGTGGGCGATCATTTTGAGAATCCTGTCCTGTTGATCAAGACGGCCTGGGGAGGCAAGAGCCTGTTCAGTGACTTTCGTCCCCCTTCATCGAGTGGTGATGTGGGAGAGTATTACACGCTCATGATCGCTCAGGTGCGCAAATCGCTCGCCAACATGGAACAAGAGTTTCCCGCGACGACGGGTCGTGGCTACGAGCTGGCTGGCTTCGTGTGGTATCACGGCTGGAACGACGGCGTCGATCCCGAACATGCCGTGCCGGAGTATGAGCAGAACCTCGTCCATCTGATTCACGACGTGCGGGCCGAGTTCAATTCTCCCAGTCTGCCGGTGGTGATTGGCGAGTTGACTGGCCCATGGGTACAAGCCGAAGGCGCCTGGGCTGATTTGCGCGAAGCGCAGGCGGCAGCGGCCGCGAGGCCGGAATTCGCGGGCAACGTGCTCTTCGTTCCCACGCATGACTTCGTGCGCTTGCCGGATGACTCTCCCAACCCCGGCCATGGCCACCACGAATTCGGCAATGCGGAGACGTACTTCCTCGTCGGTGATGCCTTGGGCGCGGCTATGGTCTCTCTGCAATGATCGCGAGACGCGGCTGATGCCACGCCGTCCTCGAAAGCGATCATCTCCGGTGTTTTGAAACGGGTCTGATCACGATACAGCGATTCGATGCCCCGATCTCTGGATTGATCCAATGTGTGCGGGATCGTGTTGAACGACCTTCCGACAACAACATACGCCGGATGAATCGAGATTCATCCGGCGTATGCGCCTTGTCGCTCGTGCGAAGGTAGCTCGAAGACTCAAGTTACTATTCGAACTGACCCTTACCAGTCAACGAATCCGCCTCGATCGTCGGACCGCTGAAGACCTGGAATGAACTGATCTCAATCGTGCTGTCGCGATAGCCGTCATTCTCGTCGCCATTGACGACCGGAAAGCCGGGATTCAGATAGCTGTCGCCATTCTCATCGGCAACGTTCTTGACACTGCCGTCGGCCATGAGGATGTTGCAGGAAAGCTTGCTACCGCCGCCGTGAACGCAGAACCAGTCACGAGTGTCCTGCAGCCACAGGCGACCATCAGCACCGCCATTCGTGACGTTGGTCTGTGCGGTAGCGACGCTCTGTTGGGGCACCCTGTCATCGCACCAGGTGCAGTTGCCGGCACTCGTCGGACCGGGCAGAATCAGCAAGTTCTTCGCCAGCAGCGTGACCTTGCCTGTCGCATCATTCCAGAACGCGGGACCGTCGTTGAACGATTCCCCGAGACGGTCGCCACCGGACAGGTAGCCCGGGATGTCTTGACCCAGGATGGCCTCGTTCGAGTCGCCAGGGCCCGCACATCCGAGGAGCGGGATGTTGCTGGTGGCAACCGGTGAGGTGTCCAACAGAGTTATAGTCGCTGGACCATAGGCACCGCCCAATCCCTTGGCATCCCAGTTCGGATCCGAATTGATATCGCCCACGGCCGTTCCGGCAGCGGTCAGCAATCGCGACCGAACCATGAACCAGCTCGATGCATAATTCGTGCCGTAGCCGAGGTTGAGGAAACCGGCCACCAGCGGCGACCGGGCGGCCAACGGAACGCCAGCCGCGGGAATCGAACCGAGTCCAGCCTGTCGGCCACTCAGAAAGTTGTTCGTCGAGTCCGGAATTTGCGCATCGCAGAGATCTTCGGTCAGGCGGGCCAGCAGGTCCGGTCGGTCGGTCGGGATCTTGCCGGAACCGGAAGTGTCGCCGCCCAGCATGTCATTCAGCTTCTCTGAACCCGTGATCGGGCTCGACGGGCAGAGCATTGTTTGAGGTATGCCGCTGCCGGTATTGACGAGATCCGCCACCCAGCCGTACTTCGACGGACAGCCGTCTCGCAGCAGGTCGTAGGCGCCGCTGCACAGGCGGCTGCCAGGATCGCTTTCGGCAAATACGAACATGCCGATGCCGAACTGACGCAGATTGTTCTTGCACTGAGTGTTGCGGGCCGCCTCGCGGGCTTTCTGCACGGCCGGAATCAGAAACGCCGCCAGGATGGCGATGATCGAGATCACCACCAGCAGCTCGATCAGAGTGAAGCCGAGCCGTTTGGCGACGGGCTTCGAGGGACGAGTAACAAGCATTCTTCTCTCCAAATAAGAGTCCAGATGGACCAGAACGGGTCTCGACGAACCATTCGTCGACACAATGTGTGACTACAACAGAATTTGAAATGGCCCCGTCCTTGGGATGACTCAGTCACTTGCGTGTTCTCGCAGTCCGCTCCTTTCGTGTGACTTCAGCGGGAGCGAAGAGAGTGGGATCTGCGACTTCCCACGAAACCTCTTGCTGTGATGAGGGCAGAGCTTAGCCGTGCGTGTGAAGACTTGATGAACTGCGGCGGAAGTTCTGAATAAAGAGGAATCTCGTTCGCGAAGCGCGAAATCCGCCTGGAATTCCAGCTCATTGCGCTGCGGATCGCGCGGACATTCGCGCCGCAAGATGAACGTCGCGTTAAGGGGCTGTTAATTCCGCTCTTAACAATCGCGTGTCGTGCGCTCACCGCAGCGAGGGGCTCATTCAGTCAGCAGCTCCATGCACACGAGTTC
>JANNSB010000127.1:0-8911 GCA_031402175.1 Planctomycetaceae bacterium | reverse complement strand
TCACTCATGACACTCCCGTGAATGTCCACACAACCTAATAGCGTGGTGAACCAGCTTGGCTTCATGAATGTGCCTCAATTCTCAATCGTCTCGATGAAGGAGTCCGATATTGCTTGATGAAACCTCATTGCTCAGATGACTCCCGCCCCCTGACTCACACCCGCTTGTCCTCGATCCCCAGATGCTTCTCCACGAGGTGTTCGATAGCACGCGCGATGTCGGCTTCGGTATTGTTCGGAAGCAGGGCGATCTCGCGCTTCGACTTCGTGCGGGCATAGAGTGTGTAGCTCAGCGGATTCTGATTTCCCGAGCTGAGCTTCCTGTTCGTCCCTCGCTTCACATACAACTGATCGATCTCGTCGACGGGGAGTTCCTGGACCCTGCCCGCGGGAATGGGGCCGTGCTTCAGCGTCAGCATGCCTTGCCGCACGCGCACCTTCGTCGAGTTGCACAGCAGCACGGCACACGCATACAGCAGTCCCAGTCCGACGGCCACATGCGCGATTGGGAAGAGGAGCATGATGATCGCAAAGCCGCCGGGCGGGCCGTCTGACGACAAGGCGATCGTGTACCAGCCGATGAGAAAGGCGTTCCACGCGATGCAGAACGGCAGCAGCACCAGTCCCGCCGGCGTGAACCAGCGCCAGGAGATCGTCAACTCGTTGCCGTAATCGTGCACGACGAGCTTTTCGGGAATGACGACGGGACCGCGTGGCGTGTCGTCACCGCGATCCTTTGTCTTGGTTTCCGCCGCTGGCATGACGACCGATGTGCCGCAGAACCGGCAATAAAACTGCTCTCTCCCCTCGGGAGTATCGAGCGGCGCCGCACACGCCGGACACTGCAGTTGAATCATGTCGGCCATGCAGGCAGTCTAGCCGGGGCGCGGACGTGTCTCCAGCACGGAGTGATCGACAAGCCCGCCACGTAGCACGCCTTCCCAGGCCGTCTGCACGAATCGCATCATCCCCCACGGCTTGGGAAGGCCGTCCTACTTGCTGCGCCGATTGTCCCTCACGTAATACACCGGCTCGCCGCCATCGCTCTTGCGGTGCGTCTCTTCCGACAGCCGATGGCCGCCGAAGAGGCGTGAATGGGCCTCGCGCGAACCTTTCGCCGGGCGTGATGAGCCGACCTTGATGAAGCCCGCCTTCTCGAAGAACGGATGAACGTGCCCCATCCGCGTGAGTGTTTCGATCCACGGGTACGGGCACAACTCGCAACTGCGTTCGACGAACGGCACCGCCACCCCCGCGCCGCGATAGGTTGGATGCAGCACCACTCGTTGCAACAAGACGAGCTGGCGATTCAACGCCTTCAGCACCGTCGCGTCCCAGCGGCCGCGCCGTCCGAAGAAACGGTTCCGCTGCGCGAGCGAGGCCGGCGGAGACACGAACACGCAGATGCCGATCGGCTCGTCACGATGCCAGAGCAGCGTCATCAACCGGACGAGTCCGAGGTGATGGCTGCGATAATGCCACCGCGCGAAGTACGGCCAGTCGCGACGGGTCGCGAGGCTGATCCACAACTCGTCGGCGAACGATATCGTTTTTTTTTGATGGCACTGGGTTTCTCATCTCCCCTCTCCCCCCGGGAGAGGGGCCGGGGGTGAGGGCCATTGGCGTCAAGACGTGATCGCCCGGATGTTTCAATCGCCCGCCCCGTCAGCGTAATCTCCCCATCGAGCCGGCAGTGCACATGCAGATCGGGATTGAGGTCGGCGACAATGTCCTCGTGAGTCGTCGCGAGCAGAAAACCGGTGCCCGTGCGATCGCACTGCCTGCGGATGTTGTACGCCACGACTTTCGCCAACGTGCGATCGAGCGTCGCCGTGAACTCATCGGCCACGACCCACTCCGGCCGTCGCGACAAGGCCAACGCCAGTCGAAAGCGATACCGCTGACCATCCGACAGTTCGCACGGCGTGCGCAACATGAGCTGGGCCTCGCCCAATCCGCAGGCCGACAACAGTCCCATCGCCTCGGCCACCGGCAACGGCAGGGCATCGATGAGAATGCGGTCGGGCAGAGTCAGTTCATCGAGCGAGAGTCGCCTTTCGCTCCGCGAAAGCAGCGTTGGAGTCGGGGCGAGATCCCCATCACCGAATGGCGAAGCTCCCGCTGAGCCGGTTGGCGAGTCGATGTCATTCGTGGTGCCGGCTCGGCAGGAGCCTCGCCCTCCCAACTCTTCGCTCCCCGCCCCCTGCTCCAGGCTGGCCGCCAACGCCCGCAGCAGCGACGACTTTCCCGACCCACTGGCTCCGGTAAAGAGCACCACCATGCCCGGCCCGATCGGCAGTTCGATGCCGTCGGCAATCACATGCTGGCCCTGTTCGAAGTGAATGCCGAAATGATCCATCACTTGCAGAGCCCGCACCGAGTTCTGTTTGGGAAGAAACTGATGAGCGACATCGATCCGCATGGCTGCTCCGCGGTGAAGTGGTAGAGATGACTGTTGACTGCTATTCACTCCTACCCGTCGCGGTTGCGCATGTAGCATGGAGCCTGCTGCCAATTCCCTGCCGCCACCCCTTTTCCCTTGCCTCTGCTCCACATGGAGCGGTACACAGGAGAGCCGCGAAACCTCCGACGTGGCGGACAGTTCGCGCTCTCAATCCTTCCATCCCTGCATCATGCGACGCGCTCTCTGCCTGCTGACCTTATTTCTGCCCTGCGCTCAGCACGCTCTCGCCGACGATGGGCCGGTCTACACCGAACCGACCGCGGCCGATGAGGACTTTCGCTTTCAGGGCGAGTACTGGGGGTGGGAACGGCTCACGCGCAGCGATCGCAGTTCGCTGCAGGTCGGGCTGCAGGTGATCGCGCTCGGCAATGGAGAGTTCACCTGCGTTAAATACTACGGCGGCCTGCCGGGAGCCGGCTGGAATGGCCGCGAGCGGTTCTTCCTGCAAGGCCAGCGCGTCGACGGCGCGGTGCAGTTTCGAGGCGACGACTATCACATCGTTCTCGCTGATGGCTACGCGGAGATTCTGAATGCGAGATTCAGGCAAACTGCCCTGTTGAATCGAGTCGTCCGCGAAAGCACCACGCTCGGCGCCTTCCCTCCGCAGGGGGCGATGGTGTTGTTCGGTGAAGACGGCACGTCACGTTTTCGCGATGCGGCCGTCACTCCCGAAGGCTGGCTGCAGGTGGGAACCGAAACCCTCGAGCCGCTCGGCCCATTCCGCATGCATGCCGAATTCATGCTGCCGTATTGTCCGCTGGCCCGCGAGCAGGGGCGCGCGAACAGCGGCTTCTACTTGGAGAGCCGCTACGAGGCGCAGGTTCTCGATTCGTTCGGACTCGAAGGAGCCGACAACGAATGCGGATCGCTCTATCGTTCGCGCCGCCCAGATGTGAACATGTGCCTGCCCCCGCTGCAGTGGCAGACGTACGACATCGCCTTCTTGCCCCCGGCGTTTGATGCCGCAGGCCAGAAGACGGCCGATGCGCGCATCACCGTCTGGCATAACGGCGTGGTGATTCACAACGACATCGCGATCCCCAACAAGACCGGCGGCGGCGCGGTCGAGGGGCCGCAACCCTTGCCGACCATCCTGCAGGACCACGGCAGTCCGGTGGTCTTTCGCAACATCTGGATCGTGCGAATCGGCCCCGGCGAGCCGACGAACACCGCGCACTGGGCGCCGCTCGACCCGCGCGTCGAGCCGGTGCCGGTGGCCGTCTGGGGAGGCTGAGAGTTCGTTCTCCGCGGCCTCGGCGGAGTGAGCATTGCGGTCGTGCGTCCTTTAGTGCGCCGTATCTGCCGCGCTCAGGCGTTCTTTGCTCTTCGATGTCAGCGCGCTCACGACCTCGTCGGCACGCGCGAGCGCGGCGAGATAGGCGTCCCGCAGCGTCGATTGAGTGACGCCATCCAGCTTTGCGTTCGGCCAGTCGGCCATATCGTACGCCACGACAGCCTTGAGGATCTGGCCCGAGACCCCGGCGTTCGTCAGGATGGCCGCCCGCATTTGCGGCGTGATGGGCAAGTCGTCGAGCAGCACTTCCATCGGCTCGGTCAGCAGCACGTCGAGTGTCGACAGAATACCCAGCGTCGACAGCGATTCGGCCTCGCCAGGGAGCAGCTTTTCCGCGAGCAGCCGGCACATCTGGCCGCGCACGACCGCTGACGCGACGCATTGTTCGGGCATGTCGGACATGCCGGAAAGCTCCAGCAGCGCGGTCAGCCCGCGAATGCCTTTCGCTCCCATCATGATCAACGCATGATCGATCGAGCGTATGGACTGCAGCCCGTGAAACGCCGAGTTCACATACCGCAGGAAGCGGCACGACAGCCCCGCATCGAGTTTGACGATCTCGGCCAACTTGGCGAACGAGAACTGCGGTGCGCACATCTGGGCGAGCAGTTGCAGTACGATCGCCTTGTTCGTCTTGGACTTGACCCTTTGCAGCACATGCGGACGGCAGATGTAGACACCGTGAAACAGCTCGAAGCTCAGCGACTTGCAGGAGTCGAACTCCTCGATGGAATCGACATTCTCCACCATCAGGCAGACGGACCGTCGGCGGAGCTGCTTGCATCGCTCCTTCAGTCGATCGGCGGAAATGACGCGCAGGTCGAGTTTCACGATGTCGGCCAGCGGGAGCAGCGGCTCGAGTTCCGGGCGCGTGGCGAGATCGTCGAGCGCGAGCGTAAAGCCCTTGCGTTTGAGCTTCTGCACGCCGCTGACAAGTTCGTCATCGATCTCTGTCCCTTCGAGCACGCCCACGACGAGCAAGTCGGGACGGGATGGGAGTGGGTGATCGCCCACCAGAAACTCGCGTGTGAGGTCGACGAATGCCTGGCGGTTGCCGACGACGCGGTCGAGTCCGATCTCGACAAAGGTGTTCAGTAGCACGGTCGACGTCGCGAGATTGGAGTCGGCAACGTCGGACGAATTCTCGGAAGTGCAGAACGCGAGTTCGTACGCCTTGAGCGTACCGTCTGCCGCGCAGATCGGCTGCCTGCCGACGAGCGCCACCTCGGTGTCGGGGGCATGCCTGTCGATCTTCTCGCAGATCTCGGTCAAGTCGTTCACCTGTTAGGCTTTCGCGGCCATGAGGGCGGCCACAATTTCATCGGTACGTTCGAGAGAGGCCAGAAACGCGTCACGGAAGATCGCCAAGGGCACGTTTTCCAGGCGGGCGTTGTGCCAGTCGCCCATGTCGTAGGCAATCACCGCTTTCAGGATCTGACCCATCGGACCTGCATAAGACAAGAGCGCGACTCGCATCTCGGGCGTGATCGGCAGCTCGTCGATCATGGCCTCGATCGGCTCTCCCAGCAGAACTTCCAGCGTCGAAAGAATGCCGAGCGTGCAGAGCGAGTCGGCGTCTTCGGGCAAAACCGCTTCGCCGACCATGCGGCACATCTGGCCGCGCAACAGTGTCGACGCCACGCACTGGGCGGGCACTTCCGACATGCCCGAGGCGTGCAACATCGCCGTCATCGCGCGAATGCCCTTCGAGCCCATCATGACCAGCGCGTGATCGACCGAGCGGATCGACTGCAGTCCGTTGAAGGCCGAGTTCACATAACGCAGGAATCGACAACACAGGCCTGCATCCTGCCTGACGATGTCGGCGACTCTCTCGAAGGAAAACTGTTTGGCGCAAATTTCGGCGAGCAATTGCACGATGATCAGCTTGTTCGTCTTCGACTTCACTCGCTGCATGATGTTCGGCTTCGACAGATAGAAGCCCTGGTACAACTGGAAATCGAGCGCCTTGCAGACCTCGAATTCTTCGTACGTCTCGACCTTTTCGGCCAGCAGCGACACGGGCCAGCGACGAAACTGCCGGCAATGCTCTTTCAGCGCGTCGAGAGGTACGATGCGCAGATCGACCTTCACGATGTCGGCCAGCGCCAGCAGCGGCTCCAGATCGGGATGGAAGCTGACATCGTCGAGGGCGATCTTGAATCCCTGCCGCTTGAGCGAGCGAATGCCCTTGATGAGCTGCTCATCAATCTCGATGTTTTCGAGCACTTCGAGCACGAGCCGGTCGGGACGCGAAGGCAGAGGATGGTCCCCCACCAGGAAGTCGCGGGTGAGGTTCACGAACGCCTTGTAGGTTCCCACGACGCGGTCGAGTCCGATCTCGACAAACGTGTTGAGCAGCACCGTCGAAGTGGCCCGGCTGCCATCGGTGAATTCACAGGTATGCTGCGGCGTGCGAAACAGCAGTTCGTACGCGTGCAACGAGCCGTCGGCGGCGCAGATCGGCTGCCGGCCGACCAGAGCGATGTCTTGATCGGACTCGTACTGGATGGGTTTCGTGTTCGTTGCGTTCACCACTGCCACCTCTTTGGCCCGATTGGGACGAGTTGGAGAACGGAAAGGAAATGATCGACCGCGATGGCGGTTGTCCCCAGTGGGACGAGATCACTTTGCGCACCCAGCGGGTGCATGAGTTTTCTCATATCAATTATCGACCATGAGAATCTTACCTTGACCGCTGCGCGCGGCTCTTACTTGTGCAAAATCAATCCGCCCGGTGAAAACGTGATTGAAACGATCATGCCGCCGCCGCACTAGACGATACAACGTGCATGACCGGCCTTGCCGACGGTACCGGCACTATCGATTGCGCAAAACCGAAGCCCGCTTGCGCGGGGGGGAGCCTCACCCGTAGGACGGCCTTCCCAGGCCGTCTGTCGTCGAAGGCTGATGACACCACGCCTGCTGGCAGCCCGGCTCGGCAGCCGGATATGCTGACGCCGCCCGTGAATCCAAAGCCTTCAACAGGAACCCCACCACCATGCGTGTCCTCATCATGTCCGATATGGAAGGGGTCAGCGGGATCGTGGTCTGGGACCAGGTCAACGGCGGGGCGCCGATGTACGAGGAAGGTCGTCGCCTCTACACCGAAGAGATCAACGCGGCCGTCCGCGGTGCGAAGCGGGCCGGGGCGACCGAGATTGTCGCCGTCGACTGCCACGGTGCCGGCAAAGGGTGGATGTTCAATTCGTTCATTCCCGAACTCATTCACCCCGATTGCGAATGGGTGGCCCATCATCCCTGGGGGCGATACACCGAACTGCTGGAGCAGGGCTGCGACGCCGTGCTGCTCGTGGGGATGCATGCCCGCGCGGGGACGCCCGATGGCGTGCTGTGTCACACGATTTCAACAGTCACCTGGCGGAACCTGTGGTTCAACGATGACCTCGTCGGCGAGACCGGCGTCAACGCCGCCATCTGCGGGCATTACAACTGTCCAGTTGCTCTTGTCACGGGGGATGAATCAGTCCTGCGCGAGAGCCGCGAAATTCTTGGTGATGCACCCACATACATCGCGGTGAAGAAGGGTCTGTCGCGATACTCCGCGCGGCAGATTCCACCCGTGCGGGCGCGACAGATGATCGAACAAGGGGCCTACGAGTCATTGCAGAACCTGGGCCGACTGAAACCATACGTTCCGGCAAAGCCGACGAAGATTACGATCGAGATCGAGACGGTGGAGAAGACGAACGAATTCAAAGGCAAAGCCGGCGTGGAGATCGTGGAACCGCTCAAAGTCGTCAGCAGCGGCCAGGACTGGATGACGGCCTGGGACCAGATCTGGCGCTGGACGGTGTGAACCTCCCCGAGCCGGAAGCGTCAGCGACGGCGCAACGAGCGTTTGTATTCGGAGCATCGCCCGGAATTCGCTGGCGGTCCGTGCCGTGACATGCTCAGAATGATGCGGAACTGCTGGCGATCACTGCACCGCGGCCGATCATGCGAGTCAAACCATGAGTGACACTAACGACGATCCAATCCTCGAAACGAAGATCCTCGATGGCGACATTCTCGCCCTCATCCTGCACGGCAGCCTGGATGCCGTCACGTCGCTGGAGTTTGAAAGCGAGGTGCTTACGCATCTCGAGGCCGGGCATACGAAGTTCATCATCGACTGCCGGCACCTGGGGCATCTCTCCAGTCTGGGCATCGGCTCGCTGGTGAGGCTGCAGACGCGATTGCGCAAGAAAGGAGGCGAAGTCAAACTCGCCTCCGTTCAAGGGCCGGTGATGAATCTCCTGCGTCTGGTGCGGCTCGACAGGTTCTTCGACATCCACGGAGACCTGGAATTCGCCAGCAGATCGTTCCAAACCGGGGAAGTGCTGGGGGACGCCGCTATCGAGTGATGGCTGCCGCCGAATCTCGCGACGACTGAGTCAAATCGCAGCCAATCCAACGACGATCGGCGGGTTGGTCGCGGATCAGAGAGGAGTCTGCCGACGTAACGGCGTTGCTCTCTGAACGGCGCCAACCCGCCGAGTTCCCATCGCCTGTTTGACATGAGTTCGACAGTCTCACGTTTCACACAGCTCGATCTCATTCCGCCAGGTTGCCTTCCAGCACTTCGATCTCCAGCGGCGACTGCCAGATGCCGACGGCTTGAAGGAACTGAGTGGCGGCTACTTCGTTCTCCTGCAGGTTCCAGTCGGCGAACTTGATGTGGGCCGGCGAGATTCTCCCCTCCATCAGCGTCGCATCGAGCGGCATCCAGTCTCCGTCGATGTACGCTTCGACCCACATGTGTCCCAGGGCCTGCTGGTTGTAGCTATCGATGAAGAGTCCCGCCGCGCCGCGGGCAGGGATGCCATTGAGACGCAGCAGCGACACGAGCAGCACCGAATGCTCCGTGCAGTCCCCCGCCTTGTTGACGGCCACTTGGGAAGCCGAATCGAACAGGTGCTGGTAGTCGTCAGCCACATACTCGCCCACGAATGCTTCCAGGGCCAACGCCTTGTCGAGCGGAGTGACTGCTCCGTCGATGCCTTCCTCCGCCAGCGACTGGAGGAGTTCATCTTCGAAGTCGACGTAGTCTCCCGCAGTCGAGCAGGCCTCGAATTCCGCGTCCGTGATGGCATGGGTGATGACCGGATTCGCCGTGACGTGAATCTCGACCGTGTTCTCATCAATCTGCAC
>JANNSB010000126.1:0-8723 GCA_031402175.1 Planctomycetaceae bacterium | reverse complement strand
TCCGGTGGTATCGCTGCGCTCAACCACCGGCTACCGGCTGACAGCCCTCCGGGCTGTTGGCGCGGAGTGAGTGGGAAGCGCTTTTCGGGGGAGGAGGAACGGCATGCGCAACCGCGACGGTAGGGGTAGTAGTGCAGAGTTCACAGGTGAAGGCCCGGAAGGCAACGTGCCTTGCGGCACGCGGAAGTGGCAGCCGGCGGGAGGGAGGCAGATTTCCCTGTCCGTCGCAGGTGCGCGCACACAATCGTCACTCTCCGCGTGAGACAATAAGCCGCTCCCTCACCATCGAATGAACTCCATCGGCGGGGCCGGCCGGCCCATGTTGTTTTTGGAAAGGCAAACGGGAAGACGCCAGACGCGGACAGGAATTCTGAATAGATGCACTCGCGTCGGGCGAGTCGGCATCGCCAGAAATGATGCGCGGGGTTCAACCACGCCGCGATTCACTTCCGGTCCCACCAGAAGCTGCCGCCGGTGCGGAGGGCGAACTCGTCGGACTGCAGCGTGCCGATGTGAGCGGCGGCGGCGGGGTCGTGGGAGAGGTTGTCGATGACGGGGTCGGCGTTGAGCGTGACGCCGCCGATCACGCCGAGCAGGTAGCCGCCGACGCGGCGGGACATCGCTTCGGACGGGACGAACTGCGGCACGTTGAACTCGGGAAAGACATCGTCGGGGGGATTCATCAGTCCGGCCATGTCCCAGCCCGCTTGTTCGGCGAGGTTGTGCCTGCGGATGAGGGCGGCAGTCACGCCGAGATCGAACAGGTTCTGCAGGTCGGCAAAGACCGGCTGCTTCTCGGCCAGATCCTCGTAGTGCTCGGTGAACTGCTGCGCGAACCGCTGCGTGCTGGCCCGCGTGAAAGCCGCATCCTGCCGATTGCCCTGGGCGTCGGCCACTTCGTCTTGTGCCAGGAGCTGCAGACGCTGGCCGGTGAGTTGAAACGCGAGGCCGTCCTCGGAGACATGGACGGCATCGTACAGCGGCATGAACCACCAGCGCTGCATGTTGTTGCCGTTGAGGGTAAGCATCGACAGATAACTTGGCACGCCGCGCACTCCCGAAGGCTCGACGCCGATCGAAATGCGCTTCATGCGGTAGTCGGCCTCGACGAGGATGCGGGCGAAGTGCGATTCGCCGGGCGCGCCCCAGACCGTGACGTTCTGCATGCCGAGAATGCCCGCCATCTGCTGATACCGCTGCGCGATGACCTGTGGCGTGGCCGCAGCGCTGTTCTGCTGATTGAACTGCTGCATCTCGGCCAGGCGGTCTTCGTCATGATCGATCGAGCAGCCGAGAATTGTGTTTTGCTGATGCATCACTTGCAGCGCGACGACGAGATCATCGAGCCGCAGACACGGCCGGCCGGTGGTGACGCCGACCATGCGCCCGAACTCATCGGGGGCGAACGCCTCGGCCGGCCCAGCGAGAGCGATGTCGTGATCCTCGGGCGAAACGAAGACGTAATCGATGCGTTGCAGTCCTCCGAAATACATCACTGGTTCAGGAATCGGTTCGCCCGCGTCGACGGCATCGAGAAAGGCGCGCTCCAACGCGACGAGCGAAATGACGCGATGCTCTGTGAATGCCTGCAGTTCGACCGGCAGATTGTCGTTGACGAATGCTTCGCGCTGCCGGCGCTGCAACGCGGCAGATATTCCCGACGGGGGCGCCTGCGTGACGATTCCATCGGCATCGATCAGGATGCCGCCGCCACCGTTGTTCTGGGCGAACGCCGTCGCCTGCGATGCGAGGAAGATGGCTGCAACAGCGACGAGCAATCGCGGAGAGCGCAGAGTGAGGGACGGGGAAGTTCGCATAACGTGCTCCTGCAAGTCTGTGTGCCGATTCGCCTACTGTTCAATACACGCGGAATACGCGTGATTTCAACAGTAAATCGACGAAATGCCGCGAAGTGGCGGCAACGTGTTTGTTTTGGGCAAGCAACATTGTAGGGAACGGACTCCTTGCCGTTCCCGGCCTGCGGGACCGCGTGCGGCCAGAACGTCGATCGCTCTCGTGAGCCACGGGGAACGGCACGGAGTCAGTTCCCTACAGGGGAGCCCTCAGAAACGCCTGCAGCGCGGCCTTCCACTCGGGGAGCGATTGACCGGTCAGCGTTTCGAACTTCGCCGTCGACAGCACGCTGTAGGCCGGCCGGCGGGCAGCGGCGGCGTACTCGGCCGAGGAGATCGGTGTCACACGAGTGGCCAACCCTTCGAGACGCACGATCTCGCAGGCCACGTCGAACCAACTCGCCTCGCCAGCGTTCGTGACGTGCACTGTTCCCTCCGCATCGGCGGCGATGAGTGAGACGAGGCCCTTGGCGACATCGGCGGTCCAGCTCGGAGTGCAGATCTGGTCGTTAACGACTTTCAATTCCTCGCGTTCGCGGGCCAGCCTGCGGATCGTGGTGACGAAATTTCCCTTGGCCCGCGTGGCCGAGGCTCCATAGAGCCCGCAGGTGCGGATGATGAGATGTCTGCAACCCGATTCGCGAATCGCCATCTCGCCAGCCAGTTTCGAATGTCCGTAGACGCTGACGGGGCCTGTCGGGTCAGTTTCGGAATACGGAGTGCGGCGCACTTCGTCGCTGCCGAAGACATGATCTGTGCTCACATGCAGCAGTTTCGCTCCGATGTCGAGGCATGCTCGCGCCAGATGCCGCGGGCCGTCTGCGTTCACTCGAAATGCGCGTTCTCGTTCCTGCTCGGCCCTGTCGACGAGGTTGTATGCGGCAAGGTTGATGACCAGCCCGGGCCGGTGCATCCTGATCCGGGCTTCGACGGTCTGTTCATCGGTGACATCGAGTTCGTTCCGCGAAAGTCCGATGACAGAGTCGGCCTTGCCGAATCGCTCCAGTTGGGGAAGCAAATCACTCGCCAATTGGCCGAAGGCTCCGGTAATCAGAATCGGCATCAAGGTCATCTGTTTCGCTGCTTCACGGGGTGATCCCGATGTTGGGAGGAGAATCCAACCACGCGGAACTTCTCCTCCGGTAGCCTATCGCCTAAAGCTTAAAGCCTGTAGCCTTTCCGCTCCTTGACCGTTTTCCGAACGATCCCCTAGACTGAACTGTTTATGGCCGACGCACATCGGCTGATATCCGTCTCGGGCAAGTCGTCTAATCGAAGCCTCCAGGAGCCTGGGGGATGGAGTGGGGCAGTTGCGAGCCATCATCAGT
Source organism: Planctomycetaceae bacterium (assembly GCA_031402175.1). Classification (GTDB taxonomy): domain Bacteria; phylum Planctomycetota; class Planctomycetia; order Planctomycetales; family Planctomycetaceae; genus JANNSB01. The sequence continues at coordinate 5,542 of JANNSB010000126.1, read as the reverse complement.
GACATTCACGCCAATCTCGAAGCGCTCGAAGCGGTATTGGCCGAAATCAAGAAGCTGGGCATTCACGAGATTTACTGCCTCGGCGACATCATCGGCTACGGCCCCAATCCGCGTGAGTGCATCGACCTCGTGATGCAGCACTGCCAGGTCTGCATCCTGGGGAATCACGACCAGGCGGCGCTGTTCGATCCCGAAGGCTTCAACGCCGGCGCCGAACGCGCCATCTTCTGGACCCGCAGCATGCTCGAGTCGGGCGATGCCGCCAACAACGAACGCCGCTGGGAATACCTCGGTGAACTTCCCCGCATGCGCCGCGAACCCGACTTCTTGTTCGTGCACGGCTCGGCCCGCAATCCGCTGAATGAATACGTCTTCCCCGAGGACATTTACAATCAGCGGAAGATGGAACGCATCTTCGGACTCGTCGACAAGTACTGCTTCCAGGGACACACGCACATTCCCGGCGTCTTTCGGGATGACTATTCCTTTCAGTCCCCCGAAGAGATCGGCCACACCTTTGAATGCGGCGATCAGAAGTTCCTGGTCAACGTCGGTTCGGTCGGTCAGCCGCGTGACGGCAACAATCAGGCCTCGTTCGTGGTGATTGATGGGCGCCGCGTGGCGTTTCATCGCGTCCCCTACGACTTCGAGAAGACGATCGCGAAGATCCTGGCTATCTCGGAACTGGATAACTTCCTCGGTGAACGGCTGCGGGACGGAAGGTAATGATTGGCGAATGGGCAAAGTGCAGGCTGCGACGATCCCAAGGAGTCCAGGCTTTAGCCTGCGGCTGACAGCCTAAAGGCTGGACTCTTAACCCCGCTCCATCCCGTCTTGCCCTGTTTGGGCAAATTCTGGCATCATTCGACTCCGTATTTCGTTGGCTTGGGAGTCTGGGATGCGAATAGTCTGGTCACTCGCTGCGCTGTGCCTGCTGGCGTTCGCTTCGTGCGTCACGCCGCGCGAAGCGAGCGTGCCAGGGTTGCCCACCGAGCACCGTGTCGCCAACTCGTATCTCAAGGTGCAGTCCGACACGCCGATCGATGAGTCGGACCCCTGGATGCTCGAACTGGAGGACGTACGCGAGTCGGTCAATGAAACGCTGGAGCTGCCGGAGCAGTCGCGCCCGGTCTCGGTCTATCTGTTTCGTGACCGGGCACGATACGAAGAGTTTCTGCGTCAGACTCATCCCAATCTGCCGCCGCGCCGGGCGTTCTTTGTCGGCACTCCGACGGAGCTTAAAGTGTACGCGCATTGGAATGGCCAGATCATGGAGGATCTGCGGCATGAGTACACGCACGGCGTGTTGCATGCGGCGACCGACAAGATCCCCCTCTGGCTCGATGAAGGACTGGCCGAGTATTTCGAGATCGCTCCGACCGACGACCGCATCAACCATGAGCACCTGCAAGGACTGAGTGCGGCTCTCATCAATGGGTGGCAGCCGAACCTGCAGCGGCTGTCGCAGCTCGACAACGTCTCGCAGATGCATCGGCTCGACTATCAGGAGTCGTGGGCCTGGGTGCACTTCCTGCTGCATGAGACGCCCGGCGGCAGAGCGCTGCTGGTCGATTACTTTCGCGAGGCGACCAGTCCCAACGGGCAACCGGGCGACATCGCCGCCGCCATCGACGAGCTTGTTCCCAACGCCGCCACGCGCGTGTCAGCCTACGTGGCGGCACTGACCTCAACTGGCAACGTCAGCCTGTCGGGGGAGTAGGCTCTGGGCTTTAGGATTAGGAATGGGGCATCGCCCTGCGATCGACGGCGTTACGCGTCTCATCCCGTCCCGCACAACCCTTACGATCGCGCCTTACGCGCCGCGCGACGTGTAAAGTTTGCCACACCGGCAAGATCACCGCAAATTGCCTCATGTGTATTCGATGTTTTCTTGAGCACTCGCGCGCCGCTCCCGGCTGCGCGAGAATTTCGCGAGAACTCCACACCCTCGTCGTGTGACCTCCATCGAATTGGCCAACATGCGCTACGACCTGATCGTCATCGGCAGCGGCCCCGCGGGTCAGAAGGGCGCCATCGCCGCCGCCAAGCTCGGTAAACGCGTCGCCATTATCGAGCGGCACGCGGCCACCATCGGCGGCGTCTGTCTGCATACTGGCACGATTCCGTCGAAGACGATGCGGGAAGCGATCCTGCATCTCACCGGCTTCCGTCAGCGCGATGTCTATGGAGAGCAGTATCGCAAGAAGCAGCACATCACGATGAACGACCTGCGGAGAAAACTCAATCAGGTCATCCAGAACGAGAGGCAGGTCATCGAAGACCGTTTCCATCGCAACGGCATCGATCTCTACACCGGAACAGCCAGTTTCGTTTCGCCGCACGAGGTCTCGATCAGTGGCGAACAGAACGTCACGATTGCGGGGGATCACATTCTCATCGGCGCCGGCACCAAGCCCGCCCGGCCCACGCACATTCCCTTCGACGGCGTGAAGGTTTTTGACAGCGACGAAGTCCTGGCGATCGACAGCATTCCACGTTCAATGATCGTGGTTGGCGGCGGCGTGATCGGCATGGAATACGCCATTATGTTCGCCACGCTCGGCGTGCGCGTGACGTTGATCGACGGTCGCGACCGCGTGCTGACGTTTTGCGATCGCGAAATCATCGATGGCCTGCTCTATCATTGCCGATCGCTGGGGATGTCGTTTCGACTGGGGGAAGAAGTCACCACGATTCGACACACGACGAAGGGCTCGGTCGTTGTCGAGCTCGAAAGCCAGAAACGCGTCATCGCCGAGACCGTGCTCTATTGCGCCGGACGGCAGGGGGATACCGAGGAACTGAACCTCGCCGCAGCCGGCCTGCAGCCCGACAGTCGCGGGCGGCTGAAGGCTAGCGTCGACCATCAGACCGAGGTGCCGCACATCTACGCCGCGGGAGACATCATCGGCTTCCCGGCTCTCGCGAGCGCAGCGATGGAACAGGGCCGACGGGCGGTGGCGCACGCGTTCCATCAGCCCTTCATGCCTTGTGAAGAAATTCCCTACGGCCTGTTCACGATTCCCGAAATCTCGATGGTCGGGCCGACGGAAGAGGAACTGACGAAACAAAAGGTTCCCTATGAAGTCGGGGTCTGCCAGTTCTGGGAGATCGCCCGCGGTCAGATTGCCGGCGACCAGGTCGGTATGCTGAAACTGCTCTTTCATCGCGAGTCGCTGTGCCTGCTCGCCGTGCACTGCATCGGCGAGACGGCGACCGAGATCATTCACATCGGACAGGCCGTCATCGCCTGCGGCGGCACGATCGACTACTTCTGCAACACGGTCTTCAACTACCCGACGATGGCCGAGTGCTACAAAGTCGCCGCCTTCGACGGCCGCAACCGCGCCTGCCTCGACGACCACGTCTGCGGTGAAGCCGGCGATGTGCCGCTCGACGAGAGCCTCGAACTGCTCCTCGGCGGCCGGCAGCTACCCAGCCAGAAAGCGCAAGTGGCGTCGGCGCTGGCGTGAGAGCGTTGACGATCGATATGCATTGTCCCACTTGGCCCCCGGCGAGTCGCGGGGAGTATATCGCGAAATCCGAACACCGCTCGCGGTTCACGGTCACTCATCCGTCACGCAGCCTTCGGTCGCGCTCTTGACGTTCTTGATGTACTTGTAGAGCGTCCCGCGCGTCGCCTTGAACGGCGGCGGAGTGAAGGCCTTGCGGCGAGCTGCGAGTTCGCCGGCAGGCAGGTCGACGTTGATCTCGTTGGCCTCGGCGTCGATCGTGATGTGGTCGCCGTCCTTGAGGAGCGCGATCGTGCCGCCCAACTGGGCCTCGGGAGTGACGTGACCGATGATAAATCCGTGACTGCCGCCGGAGAAACGGCCGTCGGTCATCAGTGCCACCTTGTCGCCCAGCCCCAGACCCATGATGGCCGAAGTGGGGGTGAGCATTTCCGGCATGCCCGGCCCTCCCTGCGGACCTTCGTAGCGGATGACGATCACCTGACCCGCAACGATGCGGCCTTCCTCCAGGCCCTTCAGCATTTCTTCTTCGCTGTCGAAGCAGATGGCCGGCCCGCTGAATTTGAGACCTTCCTTCCCCGTGATCTTCGCCACCGCTCCGTCGGGACAGACGTTCCCCCGCATGATGCAAATGTGCCCCGTCGCCTTGATGGGGTTCTCGATCGGCCGCACGATCTGCTGGCCGGACTTGAGTCCTGGCAGTTCGGCCACATTCTGCGCGAGCGTTCGGCCCGTAACCGTCATGCAGTTGCCGTTGAGCAGCTTCTTCTCGAGCAGATACTTGATGACCGCGGGAATACCTCCGACGGCATGCAGGTCTTCCATAACGTACTTGCCCGACGGCTTGAGATCGGCGATGAACGGGATGCGGTCGGAGACAGTCTGAAAGTCATCAATCGTCAAAGGCACATTCGCTTCGCGTGCCATCGCCAGCAAGTGCAATACGGCATTGGTCGAACCGCCCGTAGCCGCTACGCCGACAATCGCGTTTTCAAAAGCTTCGCGCGTAAGAATGTCGCTGGGGCGCGTGTTGCGCCGCAACAGATCAACGATGTATTTGCCTGCCTCAAACGCCGTGGCTTCTTTGCGCGGATCAGTCGCGCCTACGCTGCCCGTGCCCATCACGGCGAGGCCGATGAATTCCATCACCATCGCCATCGTGTTGGCGGTGAACTGTCCGCCGCACGCGCCCGCGCCGGGGCAAGCCTTGTCTTCGATTTCGAGCAAGCCTGCGTCATCAAGTTTGCCAGCGGCATTCGCGCCGACGGCTTCGAATACGTCTTGCAAAGTCAGGTCGCGGCCTTGCGCGTGACCGGGCGCAATCGAACCGCTATACAAAATCAACGAAGGCAGATTCAACCGCGTCAGCCCCATCGCGGCGGCGGGAATCGTCTTGTCGCATCCGACAATCACGATCATCGCGTCAAACAAATAGCCGCGCCCGACCAGTTCAATCGAATCGGCAATCAGGTCGCGGCTCACCAGCGAAGCCTTCATGCCTTGCGTACCCATCGTCACGCCGTCGCTGATCGAGATCGTATTGAATTCCATCGGCGTCGCACCCGCCGCGCGAATGCCTTCTTTCACCTTCACAGCCAGGTCGCGGTGGTTGAAATTGCACGGCATGGTTTCGATCCACATATGGCAGACGCCGATGATGGGCTTGGCGAGGTCTTCGTCGTTGAAGCCAATCGCCTTGAGCATAGAGCGGGCCGGTGCGCGGTCGCGTCCGTTGGTAATGAGGTGACTCTGATGTTTCGGTTCAAACGCCATAATGAATTCGTTAGCCCGCGTGAAAGGCAGGCTTTCTCCTTATTTTTCGTAAAATTGCTGATGAGATTTGCGCTCGTGAAAGCGCGGGCATTGTGGCGAAGTTCGGAAAGGGGCGCAAGGCTCGTGCATGTCTTCAAAGTCACGCATCGCCAAAGGTAATCTCAACGCAGAGTCGCGCGGAGTTCAGCGCAGAGGCAACGCAGAGAGATTCGGAAGGAGGCTTCTTTTTTCTTTTCTTCTCTGCGAAAACTCTGCGTAACCTCGGCGTAACTCTGCGTTGAAATACACCTCGGCTC
>JANNSB010000125.1:0-2395 GCA_031402175.1 Planctomycetaceae bacterium | reverse complement strand
GCTCCGCTCGCCGCCCCACGGCCGCCGCTTGGTCGGCGGTCATCCCGGCGAAATAGCGTAGCTTGACCAACTCGGCTTTATCCGGATGCACTTCCACGAAGCGTTCGAGCGCTTCGTGCAGGGCGAGCAACTCGTCGTCCGCGGCCGGCGCGGCAATGAGATCGGGCTCAAGATTGACGCGCTGTTGTTGGCCGCCCCGCTTGAGCGACAACCGTCGGCGGGCTTGCTCGACAAGAATGCGGCGAATCGCCTCGGCGGCGGCGGCGAAGAAGTGGCCGCAGCCCTCGAACTGCTGCTCTCCCACGAGCCGAAGATACGCCTCGTGAACCAGCGCCGTGGCGTTGAGCGTCTGCCCCAGCTTTTCTTGGGCGAGCTTTTCCGCCGCGAGTTTGCGGAGTTGATCGTAGACGAGGGGCAACAATTCTGCGGCGGCGTGCCTGTCACCGTGGTTCACCGCTTCCAGGAGGCGGGTGATGTCCGTCACTTCGTCGGCTCCGGTAGTGGGGTGCCGTCCCAGGTGACCATTTCCACGTCTCCGGTGCCGCGGATTTCATTCGCCCAATGAAGTCGGCGGAAGTCGGCATCGATTTCATAACACCGGCCATTCCTGGCAGGCAGGTTGAGGAGTTCACGGCCGTTGATCAGGTCCCACACCACCAGCCGCTTCTCCGGGGAGCGTTCCCGAGTGGTGTTTGTTGCGGAGCAGAAGAGTCGGCGACCATCCGGTGCGAAACGGATGTCTTGCAGGGCCCCACTTCTACTCAGCAATGGCGGTCGGATGTCCCGGCAAGTCGCCGCGTCCAGAATGTAGACGTTCCAGTTCGTTCCATTCGCGAGGCCGGTCGAAACGACCAGGGTTCGGCCGTCGGGACTGAACACGGGGACTCCAAATTCCATAATCCCTTGGTTTGTCCCCCAATCGCTTCGCCGCGACACCACCCGGCCAGTCGCGGTGTCCCAGATACTGATCTCCGAATTCCACGACGGTCGCCGCGTATAGCACCAGGCAACGCGGGAGCCATCCGCATTCAGTCTGGCGTACTCAACACTCCCCTCGATCTCCATGCCATGTTCTTCTCTGTCGGTGGCCAGGTTCCAAATCGAAAGCCGCGTGTTGATCTTGAAGGCACCCGTCGATCCACTGGTGAATTGCCGTGCCACGATCAACCGTTGCCCGTCCGAGTGGATGTCAAGCACCGTGAAGGTCCCCGGTTCGGTTCGTTCCCGGTGGAACAACTCTTTTCCCGAAGCCACATCCCAAACGCGCCCACAATTTCGATCCTGAGCTGAATCAGTCTGATGACTGTACGATTCGAAATAGAAGAGTCGTGTGCCATCCCGCGAGAGACGGAAACTACTTTCTTGCTGATTCCGATGGACGAACGCAGGAGTGCCAAACGCGTGAGCCACGTTGAAATGGACGCGGCCCGTCGTGTCCCAGACTTTGATTTCATAACCCGGTCGATCCCCGACCCGCCGATGCCAGACGGCGGCAAATCGAGAGGTGTCAAACGCGCTTCGCATTTCATAGTAAGTGGCTCTGGTCGAACCGTCTGGGCCGGCCACGACTACGCTGCGCTCCTTGAGATCGTACGTCGAGACGTTTCGCTCCTGGTTGGATGCGGACGCCGCCAATGTGAGGGACCGATTGTCGGCGCTAAACGCATAACTCTGAAGCGAACCTCCTGCGGCAAGGATTTGTACTGGGCTGCGATCCACTTCCAATCGTTTGGCAGTGAGATCCCAAATAGCTACACCATGCCCACCAACGTTGTCAAACGCCAGCCGAGTTCCGTCCGGGTTAAACTGGAAGTCTGTAAACCACTTGACGAGTCCCGCAAAGGGAATGGTTAATTCGTGAAGGATTTGTCCGGTCTCCGGATCCCGCAGCTCAACCACGTTCCGATTGTTGGATGCACGGGCCAGATACTGCCCGTTTGGGCTGTATTGCAGCGCTTCGATGGGAGTATTCCTAACCGTCGGGCACCGGCTCACTTCCTTTCCCGTATCCACGTCCCAGATCCGGAGTTCGTAAGTGAACGGGGGTCGCTTTTGTGGTGAAACCGCCACGATGGCCGCGAAACGCTTCCCGTTGGGATGAAGCGAAAACCCGTGCGTAAAACTGTCGAACTTGGTGGCATCGAGTACGACCGGACGTATCTGCTTTTTTTGCTCGACATCCCAGAGCGAAATGTTGTCTTCGATCGATCCGGATGTGAACCTCTTCACCATGATCATGCGCTTGCCCTCTCCATCCAGCAAGAAGTAGTTCCTTAAGGGCTGCTCGGCATCAATCGGGGGCAGGACAAATACGTCTCTGCGAGTTTCCACATCCACTACCTTGTTCCATTCTTTTACAAGCCCTTCCCGGTCGCGGATTCTGCCACCCACAACC
>JANNSB010000124.1:0-22059 GCA_031402175.1 Planctomycetaceae bacterium | reverse complement strand
CGATCCCACCCGAGCCTGCCGGCCGTTCGATCGCGACCGCGACGGCACCGTGGTCGGTGAAGGCGCCGCGGTGTTCGTCGTCGAACGCTATGGTCATGCCATCGCCCGTGGTGCGGATATCTACTGCGAGGTGCTGGGTGTCGGCGCCGGTTGCGACGGCCGTGGTTACGAGAACGGCGCCGGCGGCATCGGCATCGTCCGGGCGCTCAACTCGGCGATGACGCGATCGGGTATCACACCCAACGAGATCGGCCACATCAACGCCAGCGGCAAGAGCACGCTGCGGGACGACCGTGTCGAAGCCGCCGCCTATCACAAGGCCTTGGGCTCCGCAGCCGAGCGCATTCCCGTCACCGCCCTCAAGAGTTACTTCGGCAGTTTCGATGCAGGTACAGGCGCGGTGGAGATGGCTGCCAGCGTGTTGGCGCTGCGTCATCAGGAGATTCCCCGCACGCTGAACTACGAAACCCCTGATCCCTACTGCAGGCTGAACGTCGTTCGCGACGATTCATTGCGCACGCCGACTTCGACCGCGGTCAGCGTGAATCGCACCGTGATGGGGCAAAGCGTGGCCGCCGTGCTGCGGGCCGTGTGAACTGAGACGACAGCCGCTTTGAACTTGATGCGACCCGCCCATCCGATCGGCGGGTCTTTGCGTTTGGACCAGCGTCGATTCCGCGACGCTGGACACTTCACTTTCAAGTGCCGACAATCGCCAGACGTTCCTGTCTGATTCCACGCACTCGCTCCCTGGAGAGATCACGATGTCGTCGATCCGCGTTCGCTGTCTGCTCGCCTTGTTTGGAGGACTTATGATGTCGTCACCCGCCCGCGCCGCGCTCCCGGTAGCCGAGCCCTTCGGAGAAACCGCCGATGGCACCCCGGTCGAGGTCTACACGATCACGAACAATTCCGGCCTCACCGCCAAGGTGATGACCCGCGGCGCGACACTCGTTCAGTTGCATGTTCCCGATCGCGAGGGAAACACGGCCGACGTCACGCTGGGTTTCGATGACGTCGCCGGTTACGAGTCAGCCGACAATCAGTATTTCGGCTGCACCACGGGCCGCGTGTGCAACCGCATCGCCGGCGGCAAGTTCACTTTGAACGGCCAGGAGTACACGCTCGCCTTGAACGACGGTGCCAACACACTGCACGGCGGCGCGACTCGCAGCCTCGACAAGGTTGTGTGGGAAGCCGAGCCTTACGAGAACGAGCGCGGCACCGGAGTGCGATTTCATTACCGCAGCCCCGACGGCGAGGAAGGCTTTCCCGGCAACCTCGACATCACCGTGAGCTATTCGGTGCGGCATGACCGGAACAGCCTGCGGATCAGCTATCGCGCCACTACCGATGCCGCGACGCCGGTCAACATCACCAACCACGCCTACTTCAATCTGGCTGGCGAGGGGTCGGAGACGGTGCTCGATCATGTGCTGCAACTCAACTGCGACCAGTACACCGAGACGGCCGATCTGATTCCCACGGGGGAGCTGGCCGACGTGGCAGGCACGCCGCTCGACTTTCGCGAACCGACGGCAATCGGCGACCGTGTCGATCTGCTCACCGAAACCGCGAACCTGGGCTACGACCACAACTTCGTGATCAGCGAAGACGCGGAAGAAACACGCGGCCTGCGGCCTGCGGCTCAGTTAGTCGAGCCGCGGTCAGGCCGAGTGCTGACCGTGTTGACCGACCAGCCGGGCATCCAGTTCTACTGCGGCAATTTCCTCAAGGGGCAAGTCGGCAAGAATGGTCACACCTATGCCCATCGCAGCGCGATCTGCCTGGAGACACAGCACTTTCCCGATTCGGTGAATCAGCCAAGCTTTCCGTCGATCACTCTCGAGCCGGGCGAAGAGTATGAGCACGTCTGCGTCTACCAGTTCACCAACGAATGACCGTTGGCAAGTGAGTGCCGCCACGTTGGTCACGATTTTTTACGATCTTGCTCGAACCTTGGCAAAACGATCTTGTCGATTCACTCGGCATCAGCAGAATATGTGAGTAGAGGTCGTGTGGAACGCAACACGACGGGCAGTATTCCCGCGATGCAGCCGGTGGCGAACTGGCAGAAGCGGGCGTCCTAGCAAGAAAGGAGGTGGTCCTGTGGATTATTCCAGTAGTCTTCGCCAACGAGGTGGCACCGCCTGACAGTCGGCGGGCTGTTGCTTCAGGGCAGCCATCTCAAGCGCGGACCACCCTTGGTCCCGACGAGTCGAACCGGACGGAAACTGAATGAAACGAAGTCCGGTAACGCGTGGCTCAGGCCGCCGGCGCTCTCACGAGCGCCGGCGGCTGTTTTTTTTCGTGTCACGACCGTGGTCGCGATTGATTGTGGTTCGGGAAAGACAAGGTGACATGGGGATTCACAACGCAATCTTCTGCACCGTGTCTCCCAGTCCCATTGTCTCCGTGTCACAATCAGCCGTTGTCTGTGCTCTCCGCAATCCGCACACACCCCGTCGCCTTTCTTCACATTTCCATCGCAATTCAGTTTCGTCTCGCTATACTCATCGGCTGTCTACCCGCCGCGAGGGTGCCGGGGCGGGTGTCCAATCGCAGCGTTGAAAGGACTACCACGATGGCAGACATTCGAATTGACGCCACTCACGAAGTTGGCGAAACGGCGGGAGCGATCTGGAGGCATCTCAGCGAGCATGGCCCCTGTTCCCTGGCGAAACTCACCAAGGACATCGAGTTGCCGCGGGACACGATCATGCAGGGTCTCGGCTGGCTCGCCCGAGAAGACAAGGTCGAGTACGCGAACGGCGCAGGCAAATCGAAACTCGTCGCGCTGAAGTAAGAGCCGCGCACGTAGTAAGCGGTAACTCGAGCCGGACGCTTACTGCGTGCGCGGCGCTTACGGCGTCAACCGCCAGCCGGTGTCCGTCACCTCCAGCCCTGTGTGCCCTGCATGGGCGTCGTAAACAGCGTGCATTTCCTCGATCGAATCAAAGTAGCCTACGATGAAAGCGCTGCTGAATGATTCCCCCGGTTCGATGGCTCGGCCGCCGTACTCTTCGATCATGCAGACGTAGCCGCGTTGATGGCACCAAGCCTCTGACACGACGCTGGGATCCAGCGTCATTCCCGCCAGCCAGGGGCCGTCTGCGCCTGTTTCAGGGTTGCGGATGTGATAACCCCGGATGATCCGCTCAGGAACGTTTGATTCATTCTCATTTCGCAGATAGCGAAACCGATCATCCGGCGCGAAGTCCGTCAGGAACTCACTGGAGGGAATGACACCGGCATAGCTGAGATAAACCTCGCTGAAGGCGTCCCCGGCGTTGTGCTTGATGTGCCCGGGCATGTCGATCCGCTGGAACATCGCCGGGCTGGCGTTGACCGAATCGACGCGGTCCATTGAGATGAAGTACCGCTTGTCTTCCGGAAAGACGAGCAATTGAGTCCACGTCGAGCCGGTCTCATAGCCTGGGGCAGCGGTGTGGTACTGGTAGTTCATCGTAACGGCCACGAAATCGGGGCCTTCGATGACTTCAGGCTCCACCACCATCGCCCGCGTGCAGATCTGCGGACCCTCCAGCGATCGCTTGAGGATGTCGCCGTGATAGAGGTTGCCGGTCTGATAGACCATTTCCTCCGGGAGCTGATCCCGCCACGCCTCGTCGCTGCCCGGCTCCATGATCCAGTCGACAATATCGAGGCCGAAGCCCAGATCGCGAAAGCCCGTCTGGCGATCGACGAACGACCCGCCGGCCACGCCGCTGACGTAGCCCTGCTTACGGATCGCGGCCTCCAGCAGGGGCGTCCGAATCTCAATCTGTTCTTCGGTCTCGGTGACAACGATGTCGGCAGCAACGGATGGGGTTGTCGCCTGCAACAGAACAACAATGAAAGTAAACAATCGAAGCATCGGGCGTCTCCGCATGACCGGTGTGCAACCTGCGACCACAGGGTCGGAAAAGCGACTGCTACTGTCCAGCCAGGCATCTGGAAACAGTGGCGTACAGATTCTTCTGAATTCTTTACAAGATTCCCCAAGGTCCGGCGAATCTCCCCATGTCCGGAGCGAGTCTTAAACAAACTTCGGTGGGATCGGAATCACAAACCTCAATCAAATCAAAGGGTTACGAAATGAGTTGGTTTCGTGGATGTCATCGCCGGTGTGCCTCGGCCCCCGTCGAAACGCAGCCTTTACCAGCACCAATTCAAGACCAACCAATTCAAGGGAGAACTCACATGTTGAAGAAAATCATTCTGGGTAGCGTGGCGGCAGTCGCCGTCGGGGCATTTGTGTTTGGGGGCGTCCGCGGCTTGTGGAGCGCCGTGCGAACCGGGGCCGAGCGAATGCAATCGGCCGTGCATGACGAAGTGCCGCTCGAGTTTCAGATCGACCAGGCCCGGCAAATGGTCACAGACCTCGGACCCGAGGTCGATCGGCTGAAGCGAGTGATCGCCGAAGAGGCCGTCGAGCTCCGCAATCTGCGAGGCTCGATCGAGGAACGCACTGTAAACATTGCGGATCAGGAAGATGCCATTCTGCGTCTGTCGACTGATTTACAGTCGAGTGACACTGAGCTTGTCTACTCCGGCGTGCATTACACCTCTCATCAGGTACAGCGCGACTTGACCGAGCGATTTAGTCGCTTCCAGGTGGCCGAAGACACGCTGACCCGAGAGCAGGAAATGCTGTCGGCTCGCGAACAGGCACATGCCTCGCACCGACAGATGCTGGAAGAAATGTTGTCGGCCCGTGCCGACCTCGAAGTCGAAATTGAGCGCCTGCAGGCCCGTCTGCGGTCGGTCGAAGCGGCCGAGTCGATCCATCAGGTCGAAATCGACGACAGCCAGTTGGCCCAGTGCCGTGCCCGCCTCGATGAAATTGCCGTGTCCCTCGACGTTCGCGAAACGATGCTCGATGAGCAGGGCGAGTTCGTCGGCCTGATTCCGCTCGAATCGAGCGAAGATGCCGAAGCCCCCATCGACATCGCGGAGCAGGTCAAGAGCTACTTCCAGAATCGCGAAACCCCGGCCGTGATGGTCAGCCAGGAGATCGTTCTGGAGAACTGAGCGGACTCCTTCCAGCGGTGCCTGCCACCACAGGTGCAGCGGAATGTTGGAATGGTGAGAGTCGGCAGCGGGTCAACGGCCCGCTGCCTGCTCGCCATTCAATCTGGTTTTCGGCCTTCTGAACGGACGCGGATTTCGGCCCTGTCATGAACCTTTTGGCGCTTTCAGCGTTATGAAAGGGGACGGCCACCATAAGATGCATGGTGTGTGAGTAGGCCAAAGTCAGTCGGCCAATTGTGTTCAGGATGAGAATAACAGGGGGATTTGAGATGTCGCTGCTGCATCGAATCGTCGGCGCGCTTCCCCAGCCCCTGGCCGAGAGTATCGAGCGTGAGTCGCGCTGCTGGAAGATGCGCTGCCCGCACTGCGGGAACGAGAAATCGGTTTGGGATCTGAACGGCATCCGCTGGAAGGTATGCCACAATCGATTCTCGCGGAAACTGGGATACTGCAGTCACTGCCAGAAGAATGTTCTGACCGAGATGCACTATCAATGTGACGGAGAAGCAATAATGTCAGTCCGCCCCGCGGGGGCCGAGCAAACACGCATTCCGTCCACATGCGACACGAATCCGAGTGACCGGATTGATCCCGCAGCCCACACCATGAGGACCGCATCGATGCCTTCCGCCAGACTGTGGATCGACGGCGTGGGTTGCTGGCTCGCCTGTTGGCAACCTCGTTTGAGCATTGGCGGACCCTCGAACAGGCACCCTGCCGATCTCGCGTTGCTGTCGAATCTGCAGTCGCTACACGCGACCATCGAGCGAACCGGCGAGGAATACATTCTGCATCCGCACGGGCCGACGTTCATCCGAGACCAAAATATCACCACGCCGACTCCCTTGATGGACGGCGATGAATTCAGGCTGGGCGACGACGTGCGGCTGCGATTCCGGTTGCCGTCGTCACTCAGTACATCGGCTGTTATCGAGTTTGCCAGCGATCATCGCCCCTCCCAGCGGACCGACGGCATCGTGCTATTGGATCAGACGTGCCTCATCGGCCCGGGCAGCGACCAGCACATTCGTTGCCGAAGGGCGGAAGATTCCGTGGTGCTTTTTCGACGCGACAACGCTTTGTGGGTAAGGTCGCGAAAACCATTGCACGTCAACAGCAAGCAGAATAGCGGCCCGGTGCGATTGTCGAGCGGAGACGTAGTGCGGGACGAATCGTTAACATTTCGATTGGAACTTGACTCCAATGGATGACTGACTGCGATGGATCCCATGGAACACCAGAATTGAGACGAGGCTCGAACTCGCCCAGACAGGAATGTCCGGGCCACCTGAAGCAATCACAATGAGATTTACCTTTGAATCCGGAACACGGCCCCTCTCGGGCTACACCATCAAACGCGCCATTCACCGTGGCGGGTTTGGAGAGGTGTACTACGCCGTCTCGGATGAAGGGCGGGAAGTTGCGCTCAAGCTGTTGCAACACAACAGCGACATTGAACTGCGCGGCGTGCGGCAGTGCTTCAATCTCAGCCATCCCAACCTGGTCACGATCTTCGACATCCGCCAGGACGACGAAGGCGATCACTGGGTGGTGATGGAGTACGTCGACGGCGACACGCTCGATCAGGCGGTCCGTCAGGCGCCCCAGGGAATGCCCATCGGCGAGGCTTCGAAGTGGCTGGAAGGGATCATCCGGGGGGTTGAGTACCTGCACAGCCGGGGACTCGTTCACCGTGACCTCAAGCCCGGCAACGTCTTTCGGACGGGAACCACGATCAAGGTCGGCGATGTCGGCCTGTCGAAATTCGTCACCCCGAGCCGGCGCAGTGCTCATACGCAAAGTGTCGGGACCGTGTATTACATGGCCCCCGAAGTCGCTAGGGGGCAATACGGCCGCGAGGTCGATATCTATGCGACCGGCGTGATTCTGTACGAGATGCTCACCGGCAGCGTTCCGTTCGACGGCGAGTCGACGGCCGAGATCCTGATGAAGCATCTCACCGAAAAACCGGACCTCTCGCTGCTGCCGCCCAGCGTGCGCGAGGTCGTGGGTCGCGCCCTGGAAAAAGATCCGGCGAACCGTTTCGCGTCGATCAACGCGATGTGGACGGCTTTTAGTGATGCGGTGTCCGGAAGAACGCAGCGCGTCACCGGTGCCCAGGCAGCGGTCGTCAACGGCCACCATGGACCGGGAGTCAAACCGGCGATGGTCGGAGCAGTCGCTGCAGGGGCAGCCGCACCTGCTGCCGCGACTGGCGTGTGGGTTGGGTTGCGTCAATGGTTGAGCAATCCCTGGTCGTGGCCGATCCTGGTATTGACGGGCATCATCGTTGTTCCGATCGCGATCACGGCCGCGTCCACTTTCGTCGGACTGCTATTCGCCTGTCTGATTTTGCTCATTGCCTGGAAGCTCGTCGCGGCGTTTGTTCAAGGCTGGCAAGGTGCATCTTCGCAAACCGCAGCGGCCGACAGAACAGCAGCGGCCGTAGCTGGTGGCCGACCAGGAGCGCGGCATGTCGCACAACCGGCAAGGCGCTCGACGGTCCGACGGGCGGGAATGGTCAGAGACATTTCGTGGACGACCCGGTGCATGCACCTGACGGGTTCCGCGGCCGTTGCCACGTTGTGCGTGGCGTTGCTTACCGCCGGCCTGGTGATGTTCCAGCCGGGGATGTTCATGAACGTGAACGGCCAGATCGGCGATCGCAGCACGATCGGCCTGTTCGGAGTGACGGCTGCAATCGCCTCTTGGGCCATCATCCTGCTGACCAAACTCCTGGAAGGACGGAAAGTGGACGATTCGTCGCGCCGCCTGCTGCAGGCCGCCGTGGGCTGTCTCGTCGGCGCTGCGACATGGCTGGCGAGCGAATTCCTGATAACAGGCATCCCCAGCCTGACCATGACATCGATGAACACCAACCCAGGTATCGACTTCGTCCCACCGCACTATGTCACGGTGACATCTCTGGGCGATCGGCCGCTGATCGATCCGTCCGGTCAGCCATTGCTGGTGTGCAGCGTCATCTTCTTCGCCGCCTTGTTCGGACTGAGACGGTGGTGGCACCAGACGGACGAACTGCGGCCTTATCGATTCCGGCTGACATCGGTTCTGTTGACCATGGCGTTGGCCTTTGTGATCTGCCAACTCATTCCCTTCCCAGAAATCTGGGGAGTTGCGTTGGCGGCAGTGGTTTCCAGCAGCGTACAAGTTGCATCGGTCTGGCAATCCGATCGCCCTCTCAGGCGGCGGGTTCCGGCAGGCGAGCATGCACAGATCGTGGCGTAACAGTTCACTCACATGTCAGTCGGAATATCCGCGAAATTGATCGTCCTCATTACGGCCGCGTTCCTGTTGTTCGCGGGTGGGGGCCGCTGGTTGCTCACGCACGCTTGCCACGGATCGACGAAACTGGGCAAGGTGATGCAGCGCGTGGCCGCATACTTCGGCGGCGTGGCCCAGGCGGTGCAATCGGCGTTCGCCAGCGTATTTGGCGGCGTCAAGGGCCTGCTGAGCGCGGTCTTTTCCTGGGAGACGTTGTTCTGGTTTCTCGCCGCGGGCGGGCTGCTTACCTGGGCAGTCGCGCAGAATCATCCCGGTCAAATTCCAGGCTGGATCGACGAAATGGATCTGGAACGAACAGTCACCTCCCCGGTTGTGCTCATCACGCTGGTTCCGATCCTGTTCGTGCTGATTGCCGTCGGACGAATGCAGGGCGTCCGCTGGCATTCGCGACAAATGGGGATTATCGGCATCCTGCTGGCGATGGGCGGCTTGATCCTGTTGACGTGGTGGGCTCGCACCGAGATGAAGTCGCCGGTAGCAATCGCGGTTGCGGGTGTCGAAAGCGAGGTGGTCGACGAAAAACATCTGGTTCCCATTGAATCCACCGTGCAGGTGCTGAATCCGGTCGACCGAACTGGCGAAGCGTCGAACGAGGACGATGAATCGGCAGCCCCAGATGTAACCACTGTTGATTCAGATTCAGACGCCGCAGCCGAGTCGCCCGAGGAAGCGCCTGCATCCATTCAAGTCCTCGATCCCATCGAGACGCCGGCTGTGTCGGATTCAGACCAGGATGTGGCCACCGAAGAACTCGAGACGGTCAAGATCGAGGTCGTGGATACATCCGGTCAATCTCGCGAAGTCGACCATCTGCCGGCCTGGGTCGAGTCGGCACGTAACTCCGACAACTTGCGAACGATTGCGGCCGACACGCAACGGGGACTTTCCATCCTGGCGGACTGGATGGACACCAAGCCGGTAGAAGCCGCCGTATACGCACCCACCGGAACCATGCTGTACGGCGATGTGGCGACCTTGAATGAAACCCAGTTCGAAGGGGAATATGTCGCGACCGTCGAACATGTCGGCACGATTGACGAGGGGACGGAGTTCGCCCGGTACGCGGCCGAACGACTCGCCTATGATCGACTCTACCAGTACTACCCCGACATGCGCAACTGGGGCTGGTCGCCGCGTACCTCGACCTTGCACCAGAACTTCGTTATCGAACAATGCATCGAAACGTCGCTGCTGCATGTGGGAGATTTCGAGGAGCCGGTCTACACGGTTCATGCCCGCATCGTCGTGCACGAATCGCAAGACCTCGCGGCTTACAATCAATTGCGGAACTTCGAACAGCGCGAACGGCTCGTCATGGCGGGAGTCGGCGTCGGCGGTCTGGCGTGGCTCTTCACGGTCATGTCGGCCTACCTGCGCATCAACCTCTCGACCGGCGGCCGGCATCGCAACTGGCTGCGTCTGGGGGGTGTCGCCTGTGCCCTGTTGCCGCTGTTCGTGGTGATTGCCCAGCTCCGCGGCATATAGGTCGACGGCATCCCAGCGACCTTTGCGGATGAATCACGGCTGCGATTAGGACGACGCTTTCATTGCACTCTCCATCATTCTCATTGGAGTTCGGGCATGCCCACGCAGAAGAAGGTCAAATCGAAGGAACCCGTCGAGCACCTCCACTATCACAAGGACGGCTCGCTCTGGGCCAAGGGACAGATGCTCGATGGCCAGATGACGGGATATTGGGAATGGTTCCGCAAGGATGTCACCAAACTGCGTTCCGGCACCTTCGAGGAGGGGGAGCAGGTCGGCGAATGGACGACCTACGGTGCTGACGGTCAGGTATACAAAGTGACGGTGAAGAAGCGGAAAACAATAGCTTGAGCGGTGCATTCGGACCGGGCGGAATCGCTTTTGCCTCTGTTGCGACCAGGTCTGCATAATCAAATCTGCATCCAGCGAGGTGTCACGGAGATATGCCGTTCCCTGCCGGAATCGGTACTTCGCCGTTGCTCTCCAGCCGCCATCTGCGGTAAAACTCGCCCCGTTCCCGCGGGGGCAGACCGAGGAACTGATGCGGAGCGAAGAGGGATGGTTTCGGAAAGGAATCCGATGATGAAGACCGTCACGGAAATTGCGGGCCTTGTGCAGGGGCAAGTCGTGGGCGATGGTTCGCGAACAGTGCACGATGTCGCACCACTCGATCACGCCGATTCCGGCCATGTCGTGTACATCGACGCCCCGCATCGCATCAAGGGTTGGGTCAACTCGCGTGCGACGGCATTGCTCGTTCAAGGTCATCTCGTTGATCAACTGCCTGACGATGGACGCCCGAGAATCATCGTCACGCATCCGCAAGAGGCGTTCGTCAGGTTGATGCTGCACTTTCGACCTCCGCGAGCGCGGGCAAATGTGGGCATTTCGCCGCACGCTTTCATCAGCCCCAGCGCACGCATTGGCGAAGGGACGAACATCCACCCCGGCGTGTGCATCGGAGACAATGTCGAAATCGCGGCGGGATGCGACATTCATCCCTTCGCCGTGATTGGAGTCGACTGCACAATCGGTGCCGGATGCGTGCTGCATCCGCATGTCGTGCTCTATCCCGATACCGTGCTGGGGCGCGGGGTCATTCTACATGCCGGCGCGGTAATCGGAGCTGACGGCTTTGGTTATCGCTTTGATGGACAGCAGTTCCGGCGCTTGCCTCACACGGGGCGCGCCGTGATCGGCGACGAAGTCGAAATCGGGGCGCTCGCCACAGTCGACCGGGCGATGGTGGGCGAGACCGTCGTCGGTGACGGCACCAAGATCGACAATCTGGTGATGATCGCCCACAACTGCCGCGTCGGCCGGCACAACGTCTTCGCCTCGCAGGTCGGACTGGCCGGCTCGGTGCAGACCGGCGACTACACGCGATTCGCCGGTCAGGTCGGCGTCGCGGATCATGTGAAGATCGGCAATCGCTGTTCGCTCGGCGCGAAAGCGGGACTGCACGACGACGTGCCCGATGGACAAAGCTATCACGGCTACCCCGCCGGACCGGAACTTGAGCAGATCAAGGTGCATCTGGCGGCCCGCAGGCTGCCCGAGATGCGAACGCAGTTCAAGGAGATGCAGGCTCGCCTTGCGGAACTGGAATTGCAACTGGCCGCATTGCTCGCGATTGCGAATGCAGAGTCGCATGACGGAGTTGTCCCCGCACCGAACGCCACCGCCGCGCGGCAGGCTGCATGAAATCACGATCGGCGATGACGACAGGGAACTCACAGATAGAAACGTCGAATGCATCTGGTGCAATGGCAGGAATGTCTGTGCCACCAAGCGTGCCACCTTTCGCAGTTGAAACTCTGCCGTTCGGGCCGCTCGAGCGAGTCGGTCTGCTCGCTGGCTGGGGTCGCCTGCCGATTGTTTTCGCCGAAACGGCCCGCAATTTGGGCTTGGAAGTGTATTGCCGCGGTGTGTCAGGCATGGCCGACCCGACACTGAAACATGTGTGTCATGCGTACCGCGACATCGGAGTCGCGCGAATCGGCGAAGCGATCCGCTATTTCAGGCGGCATCAGGTACAGCGGGTGGTGATGGCGGGCAAAGTCGAAAAGAGAGTGCTGTTTCACCCGCTGAGAATTCTCAAACTGCTGCCGGACTGGACGACGCTCAAGCTGTGGTATGTGCTCTGCCGCGGCAATCGCAAGGATGACTCGTTGTTACTGGCCATCATCCGCGAATTCGCGCGGGCCGGCATGGACTTTGGTTCCCCTTTGGACATTTGCCCGGAGTTACTTGTGAAGCACGGATTTCTCAACCGACTGAGACCCTCCACCTCGCAGTGGTCCGACATTCGGTTCGGATGGCACTTGGCGCGCGAGATGGGACGGCTCGATATCGGCCAGACCGTCTGCGTCAGCGAAGCGGCCGTCATCGCCGTCGAGGCCATCGAAGGGACCGATGAATGCATCCGCCGAGCAGGGTCGCTCTGCCGGCGCGGTTTCACGGTCGTGAAGGTGGCCAAGCCCGATCAGGACATGCGGTTCGACGTCCCCACGGTCGGCACTCAGACCATCGAAACCATTCACAAGGCGGGGGGCAAGGTTCTCGCGATCGAGGCGGGCAAGACGATTCTGCTGGACGAAGAACGGGTTCTCGATCTGGCCGACCGATATCGCATCGCCGTCGTCGCCATGTGTGCCGATGAAATGGAATGCAAGGTCGCCGTCTAACGCTTCGGGCATCCAGAACGAACCATGTCTCGCGAAGTGCGCAAACCGAGTCCGTCGCGGTCGGCTCAGCCCCCTCGGCCGCTCAGGTTGTGGGAACTGCTGATTCGTCCCCGGCTCTTCCTGTGCGTTCTGCTGATTGCGGGCGGCATGGCGGTCTCTCCCTTCGTGCCGGTCTGGTGGCGGCAGTTGCGTTCGCAGGATCAATACCGCATCACGCCGGCCGACATCGTCGTGAACCCGCCGCACGAATGGGTTCCCGAGCAACTTCTGCAGGAGATACTGGCAGAGTTTCCTCCGAGCATTTCGCTGCTGGACGAATCGCTGGTCACTCAAGTGGCCGTCGCGTTCGAAGGCAATCCCTGGATCGAATCGGTCCAGCACGTTCATAAGACCAGTGATGAAATCGAAGTTGAGGTCGTCTACCGCAGGCCCGTGATGTTCGTGAAGACGGAACTGGGATACTACCCGGTCGACGGTTCTGGAGTGCTGCTGCCGCCCACCGACTTCCTGCCCGGCGATACCGACAAACTGCCGATCTTCGTCAGTGATGAGTCGTCCCCAACTGGGGCGGCAGGTCAAATCTGGAACGACTCGTTGGTACTGTCGGCCGTTTCGTTGGCCCAGACTCTTGTACCGGACGGTGACATCTCGAAGTTCTGGACCCGCTTTGGATTGGCCTCTCTTCACGTCGAGGCAGGTAACGGTGAGGCCCCGAACGAAACCTTCATTCTGCAAACCACCGGCGGGAGCCAGATCATCTGGGGCAGATCCCCTCGGCAGGAGTTCACGCCGCTGGAGCCGACGGCCGAGCAGAAGCTCGCCAGGCTCGAGCAATACTGTGACCAATACGGTGACTTCGAGTCGCCGGCAGGGCCGTATCACATCGATATTCGGCACTTCGAGCATATCTCGCGCAAGCCGCTCGAACCGTCCATTCGCTAACGTGGCTGGCCGATCGGCAGTTGTGGCCTCTCGCCTGATTGCGAACGCCACGAAATCGTCCGCACAAACGCTACCGACGCTGGATCGTCCGGAGAGTTCGCGAATCCGCGGCGTTGAATACGCTTGGCGAGCAACCCGCTGGACGAAGCAGAGACTGCATTGCTTGCGAATTGATCGCCACGCGCATCAGGGACGCAGACTCGGATGAATGACATCGCGGGACCGACAACCGGTCTAGACATGCTGCTGCTCTTCGCCGGTGCCAACCCGGCGGATGCAGGGAGCATTGCCGTCGATGGACCGTATTCCACGTTCGAGGCAGCGCTCGCGGGCAATTCTCACTCGAAGAAATCACCCACCGGCGATGTGAAACCGGAAGAGGTGGCGCCTGACGCACAGTCTACAACTCGGCGGGATCGCGAGCTGACGCCTGTATGTGCGCTGCCGTTGGAATGGGGCGACCTTGCGAACGCTCCCCTAACGGCCGAGCAGTCGACTGTCATTCGTGAGGTGCGAGCTGCAGTCGAAGTCTGTTTCGCCGCGAGCGAGTTCGCTGATCAATCGGCGGTCGGCGATGTGGATGGGATTCCCGACTTATACGAAGCACCGCCTCATCATTCTGCTCTGGCTCAGTCGCAGATCGCTGGCGCTTATTCAAAGGACGACGCGAGCACGAGTGAGGCGCAATCGAATCCGTCATCGATGACCGACGATGCGGGTAGACTGCTGCGGGACGAACAGTTCGATGTTCGCTCAATCGCCGATGACGAATTCGCGATAGATTCAGCCGATGCACAAGCGACTGTTTCGTTGGCGGACCGATTTGAACCGGTCCGCCTTGCTCAATGGGCGATTCAGCAATTGCGAGATGCGATCATCCAGTCGATCAATCCGCATGTTGTGGTTCGAGTGCAGCGAGCCATCTCCGACGCTCTGTCACCGAGGCAACTCAAGGGAACCAGGGAACTCGCAGACAAGTGGAACCAGTCCTCGACCGCGCTCGACTCGACCTCGTTTGATGCCGCAACTCAACCGCCGGCCACCGAGGTCGCAGCACCAGTCGCGACACAGGTCACCGCACCTATGCTCATTGACGAGTTGGCCGCCGATGCGGGTCGATTTGATTCCAATCGCGACGAGGTCGTGGTGGAACTCAATATCCCCGACTGGGGAGTGCTGGAGATCGAAGTCACTCGCGAGGGAGACGAAACCGAGGTGTCGCTGCTGGCCGACCCGGCTTTGAATTCCTTGATTCGCGACCATCTGCCTGAGTTGACGGAAGCACTATTGGCATCCGGTATCGATCTGGCTGGGCTGGACGTGCGGCAGCACGACCGCGAACGTCATGCTGGGGACAGCCATGAAGTGTTCCTGCCGAATGAAGGGACCGAGACCGGTCGTAGCCGAAGCAACGCTGAAGTGCACTTCGCGGAGGCTGCGGCACGCACCGGACTCTCCCGCTACCGGCTGATGAGCGTCACGGCGTGATGAACTTTCGCGATCGGAATACCACTGCCTCTCTCGCATCAGAAAAGCGGGATTGCGTCCCCTTGCAACTCGTGAGACAGTTTCTTCTGGCGGACTCCTCGTCCGCGCCATGTTCCTTAACGGAGACTGTCCGATGTCCCTCCGATCAATCAGTATCACAATCGCGTTGCTCTCCGCTCTCACGACACATCCGACCCTGCTCCATGCCCAGACCGGGTTCGATCAGGAGATCGCGGAGGATGCCCCGCTGACGATCATTCGCGTCGAGATCCTCACACAGGGCATCGATGCCGGCCCGAATCCGCAGCGCTGGGGGCAGGCGTTCGCCGAGATCGGAATCACCAGCCGCATCAGGCAGGGGACGCAGGAAGATGTACCGCTGGTCACCGAAGAGCTGGATGGACAGGTCCGCCGTATCAATGTCATCGGCACCCTCGACGGACAAGGGCGGTTGCAGTTTCCCGATGTCAGCTTCACTCTGGCCGATCAACTGGAGTTTCGAAACTGGTTCGCGGAACTCGAGCGATTCGGCATCCAGGGCAACCCCGATGGCCAGACGAACTGGGGACTCGACGACGCGCAGCTTGTTGAACTGCTGAGACATCTCGCGCAGCCGATCACGGCGGAAGTGAGCGGGCTGCCGTTGCGACAAGTGCTGAACGAACTGCCATTGGCCGCGGAGATGGAGTTGCGAGCCTTCGATTCCTCGGCGAGTGGCGCCGTTGGATCCCCGGATGGTGCGACAACGATCGAGGTGTTTCAGGCAGGTCTGGATGAGAATGCCATTGTGCAGCTTGAAGTGCAGGGACTCAGCCTCGGGACGGGTCTCGCGATCCTGCTCTCGCAGCAGGGACTGGGTTTTCAGCCCTTGCGAAATCCCGATGGCACGACCGATCTGCAGATCATTCCACTCGGCGGCGATCGCGAGCCTTGGCCGGTCGGATGGCCAATTGGCGATGAGACGCCGCGAGATCAACTGTTTCCCACATTGTTCGAGTTCTTTCCCATCAACATCGAAGATGTCTCGCTGAGCCAGACGCTAGAGGTAATCTCCGAACGCTCGAAAGTGCTGATCCTGGTCGACGACCGCCTGTGTGTGGCCGAGGAAATCGACCTGTCGATGATTCGTGTCACCGTCGTCGAGCGACAGTCGGCCTGGGGCTTGGTGATTCGCCGTGTCGTAACTCAAGCGATGCTGACGTTCGACTATCGGCTGGATGAAGCCGACCGGCCATTCGTGTGGGTGTACCCGTTCGTGCCCTACACTCCCGAAGATGCGGATTGACATCATGTCGCGGCGACTTCGGCTGCTTGCATTCGTCTCGCGGGGAAGTCATCGTTCACGGACATTGTTCACAGCGTTCATGATGCACGTCCCGGCAAGGAGGCAGCTTGATGTCCACGAAGAAGTACGTCGTTGAGTTCATCGGCACGTTCTTTCTGGTCTTTGCGATCGGAATGGCGTCGGGCGATCTTGCTCCGCTGGCGATCGGCTCGATGCTGATGGTCATGGTCTACGCCGGGGGCCATATCTCCGGCGCACACTACAACCCTGCCGTGACTCTGGCGGTCACAATGCGGGGGAAGTGCAGCGTTTCCGATGTCGCTCCGTACATCATCGCTCAAGTCGTCGCGGCAGTAGCGGCGGCGCTGACAGTGAAGTTCTTCAAGGGAAATGTCGAGGTAACCGCCCTGGAGCCTGTGATCGCCAAGGCTTTGCTCGCCGAATTCCTGATGACGTTCGCCCTGTGCTTCGTAATCCTTAATGTCGCGACGGCCAAGTCGACAAGCGGCAATTCATACTACGGCCTGGCAATCGCGTTTACCGTCGTGGCGGGAGCGTTCGCGGTCGGGAGCATTTCAGGCGGCGTGTTCAATCCCGCGGTGGCCGTGGCACTCACAATTTGGGGCGTGCTTGCCCCCGCAGATATCTGGATCTATCTGGTCGCGAACTTCGCCGGCGGAGCCTTGGCGGCGGTGACGTTCAAATTCCTCAATCCGGACGACAAGTAGGCTATTTGGCGGTCGGGAACAAGTCCGCGAACCGCGACTTCACAGCCTTGATGCCTTCGTTGATCATGCGCGCATCATTCGTCGGCGAAAGAAGCGTGCAGCCTTTCTGCACGAGCATCGCTGCATGTTCGGGGGTTGTAGTGACCGCGCCCCATGTTTTACCGTATTTCTTGCAGGCAGCGGCGACGCGGTCGATCGCGGCCTGACACTTCGGATGCAGAAAGTCCCCCGTCACGCCGAGTGCCTGGCTGAGGTCTGCCGGCCCGACGAACAGGTGATCGACTCCCTCGATGGCGGCAATGCCGTCGCAGTCTTCGACCGCCGAGACCGTCTCGATCTGTATCGCGACGAAGGTGCGGGCGTTCGCCTGCCGCGTGAACTCATCCAACGGCAGGTTGCCGAAGCGACCATCAAGCGCGCCGGCGTTGAGCCCGCGACAGCCTCGCGGAAAGAACTTGGACCAGCGGACGAACTCCTCCGCGTGAGCAGCCGACTGAATCTGCGCCGCCATCACACCGCTGGGGCCGGATTCCAGGCACCGCGTCACCAGCGAGTAGTCGCTCGGCGGAATGCGCACGAAACAGTCCAGGCCCCAACCGCGTCCCATCGCAGAGGCTGTCTCCATGTCCTGCGGAGTGAAGCCCGCGTGCTCGGCATCGATCCAGAAGCCCTGAAAGCCGCCATGAATGCCGAACATCTGAATCATGTTCGGATGCCACGCTCGACCGACCGCGAACACCACCACGCGTTCACCGCGGGCGAGTCGTTCCTTGATCGAAGTGGGCGTTACAAGTTCCGGCATGGCGGGGACTCGATCAGTGTGTGGTGTTCGTGAATCGCGGCATCAGATCGTGCCCCGACGGAATCACGAGGTTGGCGGCCGCCGCGGCTGCTTCATCGTAACTGGCCGCACCGCTCGGAGCGATTCCCGCCCCACAGGCCGCGAAAGGCACCATGCCGTGGCTGTGCGTCTTCGTCCGCAGGAATGTCGGATGGTCGGGGCACACGAGCAGCCGATAGTCGCCCTGCGACTTCAACCATTCGTGCACCGGGCCGACGATGTGCCGATCGATATTTTCCAGGGCATGCACTTTTTCGATGGCATTCCCTTCGTGGGAGGCTTCATCGGTGGCTTCGACGTGCACGACAATGAAATCGAGGTGCCGCAACGACTCGATGGCCGCTCTGCCCTTCGCGGCATAGTCGGTGTCGATGTATCCCGTCGCGCCCGGGACGTTGATGACTTCCATCTCGACGAGTGTTGCGAGACCGCGCAGCAGGTCGACCGCCGTGATCACGCCGCCGCGCACTCCGAATCGCGAAGTGAAGGACGGCAGCCGCGGGGCCTTGCCGAGTCCCCAGAGCCAGACTTGAGTCGCGGGGAGTTCACCGGCGGCAACACGGGCCTGATTGGCCGGCGACTCGGCCAGCAAAGTGACGCTGCGTTCCATCAAGGCCCGCAGGTCGCACGCACCTGCTCCCATCGGCAGCGAGTCAGCAGTCGGCTGTTCGATGATGTCGTGCGGAGGGACCGACCAGGTGTCGCTGCTGAAAGGTGCCTGGCGATCGCGGGCGCGATAGATCAAGAGGTTCCGGTAACTGACGCCGGGATAGAACTTCCAGTGCGGATCGCCGCACATCGACTTCTGCATTCGCTGGATCAGCTCGTGCGACAGCACATTCGGAATCTGGCCGGCTGTAAAGCTCTTCATCCGGCCTGAATCGACCGTCACAAAGTTGCAACGGATCGCCCAGTCTTCGGGGCCAAGTTCAATCCCCTGGGCGGCCGCTTCGATCGGAGCGCGGCCCGTGTGATATTCGAGCGGGCTGTAGCCGAACAGGCTCATCGTGCCCACGTCGCTGCCCGAGGGCATCGAATCGGGGACGTGATTGGTCAGCCCGACCTCGCCCAGCGCGGCGACCTCGTCCATGAAGGGCACATTCGCGGCCTGGAGAGGCGTCAAGCCTCCCAGGGCGGACTGCGGTTCATCAGCGCAGCCATCGGGGATGATCAGGGCGTACTTCATTCGCGCGTGGATTGGAATCTCGACCACCGGCGAACGCAAGCGCAACGGCGAGCCAATTGCAGAATTGAGATTGGCAACTGCGAGAATTCCTCCGAAACATTACCTGCGGGCCTGGGGATGCTTCAGATTCACCCACGCCCCCTGTTCCTTGCTCGACTGCACGCACTGCGTGATGAAGTACATCCCTTCCACGCCGTCGTAGACGTTCGGGTAGATCGTGTTCTTCGTTTCGAACTTCTCGCCGGTCGCCCGCTGCACCATCGCG
The DNA here is from genome assembly GCA_031402175.1 of Planctomycetaceae bacterium. Taxonomy (GTDB): domain Bacteria; phylum Planctomycetota; class Planctomycetia; order Planctomycetales; family Planctomycetaceae; genus JANNSB01. The sequence goes on along the minus strand of JANNSB010000124.1, from coordinate 2,815 downwards.
TCGTAGGCGAAGCGATAGACGTTGCCGAACGCTTCGAGGTAGCCCTCGGGATGCCCCGCCGGAATGCGGCAGGCCGATGAGTGCAGTGGCGTGGCGAACGGCGCGCCTCCGTCGCGGAAGTAAATCTGATGTGGCTTGCCGTTCTGCCGCACCGTCATGTAGTTGGGATTCTCCTGCCGCCACTGCAGCGCGCCCTTGGTGCCATCGATCTCGATGAAGATGTCATTCTCGCGGCCGTGTGTGATCTGGCTGGCCGTCACTGTGCCGAGCGCTCCGTTCTCGAACGTGATGACGGCATGTCCATAGTCATCGAGCTGCCGACCCTGCTCGAAGATCTTGAGGTTGGCCGACACCTTGTCGGGGAGCAGTCCCGTCATGTAGCGCGCGAGGTTGTAGGCGTGAGTTCCGATGTCGCCGAAGCAGCCAGCCGCTCCGCTCTTGGAAGGGTCGGTCCTCCAGGCCGACTGCTTCTGACCTGAGTTCTCCAACCGCGTCCGCAGCCAGCCCTGGATGTAGCACGCTCGAATCGCCTGAATCTCTCCCAGTTCGCCCGCCTGAATCATCTCCCGCGCCTGCCGCACGAGTGGATGCCCCGTGTAGTTATGCGTGAGCGCGAACACCACTCCGCTCTTCTCGACGAGTTTCACGAGTTCCTCGGCCTCCGCAAGGTCGAACGTCATCGGCTTGTCGCACACGACGTTGAAGCCCGCTTCGAGCGCGGCCTTCGCCACCGGGAAGTGCACATGGTTGGGCGTCGTGATGCTGATGAAGTCGACCCGCTTGTCGGCCGGCAGGGCCTTTTCCTTCTGAATCAGCTCTTCATACGATCCATAGGCCCGGTCGGCTGGAATGTCATAGGACGGAGCCGATTCTTTCGCCTTCTCGGGGTTCGACGACAGCGCCCCGGCCACGAGGGCGGCGCGATTGTCGATGACGGCCGCCGTCGCGTGCACGCGGCCGATAAAAGCCCCCTGTCCGCCGCCGACAAGGGCCATGCGAAGTTTGCGATTGAGCTTGCCGTTGGTCGTATCCATGGTTCGAGTCCTTAATCGCTGTGCATCAACTGGAAGTACTGACTGAGCCGGAGAAAGCGGCTGATTGATCTCGAAAAAGAGGTTATCCGTCACCGAACGGAATCGCAACCAGCCGACGGACTAGCGATCACTGCCTCAAGGCGATGTGCCCTTGGGGAACCTGTCGAAGTATCCGCGCAGTTGGTACGCGTGCTCGTGGTTATCGCCGCGCGCTCACCCGTTGAACCGCGAGAAGATCAGCGAGATGTTCTGGCCGCCGAAGCCGAAACTGTTGGAGAGAGTCACGTCGATCTGGGCGTCGCGGGCCCCGTTGGGAACGTAGTCGAGGTCGCAGTCGGGATCGGGCGTCTCATAGTTTATCGTTGGCGGCAGAATGCCATCGCTGATGGCCTTCAGGCAGATGATCGCCTCCGCGCTCCCCGCGGCCGCGATCAGGTGGCCCATAATGCTCTTCGTGCTGGAGACCGGCGTCTTGTACGCCTCCTCACCCAACGCCTGCTTGATGGCAGCCGTCTCCACCTTGTCGTTGACGGCTGTGCTCGTGCCGTGGGCATTGATGTAATCAATGTCCTCGGCGTTCAGGCCGGCATCCCGCATTGCCATCTTGATGCACGCCGTCGCACCACGGCCATCCGGGTGAATATCGGTAATCCGGTAGGCATCCGCCGTCGATCCGTAGCCGACGAGTTCACCATAGATCTTTGCTCCACGCTGCTTCGCATGCTCCAGCTCTTCGAGAATCAGCATGCCGGCTCCCTCGCCGAGCACGAATCCGTCACGATTCTTGTCGAACGGCCGTGAGGCCCCCTTGGGATCTTCATTGTGCGTCGAAAGTGCCGTCAGCAGGTTGAAGCCGGTCACGCCGAACGGATGGATCATGCTGTGGGCTCCGCCGGAAAGCATGATGTCCGCCTCACCTTGCCGAATAATCTCCGATGCTTCGCCGAGCGCCTGGCTCGAGGCGGCGCACGCAGTAAGACAATTGAGGTTCGGCCCCTGGGCGTTGAACAGGCTCGCCAGGTGCCCGGCGGGCATGTTGGGCTCCTGCTCTTGTTCAAACCGCGGATTCAACCGTTCCAGGCAGAATTGCGTGAAGGCTTCGAGACTGAACTCCCCCCCCTTCTGTGCGTCGGCGATGATCGACATGAACGTGTGAAAGTCCTGCTGTCCTTCTCCCGCACCGAGATAGACGCCGAACCTCGCCGGGTCGTGATTCAATTCCTCCAGGCCCGCGTCATTCACGGCCTGCACGGCGGCACCAATGGCGTAGAGGATGTTCCGGCCGGAATGATCGAAGCGGGAAGTGTCCTCGATGTAGTCGCCGAGTCGATAATTCTTCACTTCCGCAGCGAATTTCGTGGGGAAGTTCGACGCATCGAAGTGCGTAATGTAATCGATGCCGCTGCCTCCTTCGCACACGGCCTTCCACATCGTGTCGATATCCAGCCCCACCGGGGTGATACATCCCATACCCGTCACCACCACTCGACGTCGCATGTCGCTACCTGCTCTTCAATTGTGTTGAAATCCGGGGCGTGACCAATCGCCTCGCCGGAATCGCTGCATGAATCACTTCGATATCTTACGCACCCCCGGTCGCAGGAGGGACGCGCGATAGTAGGGGGAGATTTGTCATTGGGGATTAGAGGTATGCACTTGACTCAACCAGCGCCTACAGGTAGTGGTGGGGGATGGTCGAGGACTATCCCAGTACACTGTTGGCGTTTGAACGGCGGTTTGTCGACGAGGGGGCGTGTCGGCAGTACCTGGAGGGTTTGCGT
>JANNSB010000123.1:0-2022 GCA_031402175.1 Planctomycetaceae bacterium | reverse complement strand
AGGGGATCCAGATCAAGGCGGCGTCACAACTGGGGATCAATCGCAACACCCTGCACAAGAAGATCGAGGAATACGGCCTGCAGGGGGACGCCCGGTAGCCGCCGTCGCGGACGTTTGTCTGCCGATGCACCTCGATTGATCGCTCGATTCCAAGTCGCTAAACTTCGCAGCTTCCTGGCCCAATCCTTTGGGACGAGTTCACGCTTTCCAGATTGAAGATTCGAGAGGCAGTTGTGTCCAATTCGTTCATGGCGAAAGCTGAAGAGCAACGCCCACAATGGTTTGTGATCGATGCGACCGGCGAGATCGTGGGCCGGCTGGCGACCCGCATTGCCACCGTCCTGATGGGCAAGCACAAGCCCATCTACACGCCCCACGTCGATTGCGGCGACTTCGTCGTGGTCGTGAATGCCGAAAAGGTGCGATTTTCCGGCCGTTCGGTGTCGCACCCCAAGCATAAAGACTTCACCTCGAAGATGCTTAAAAAGGAATACGATCACTACACTGGCTACACCGGCGGACGAAAGATCAAGACGGCCGCTCAGTTGCTGGACACACGGCCCGAGGAGATCCTTAAACTTGCGGTTCGCAGGATGGTTCCCAAGAAGAGCCTCGGCCGCAAGATGATGAAGAAGCTGCGGCTCTTCGCCGGGCCAGAGCACACACATCAGGCGCAGGAGCCTGCCCCGTGGCCGGAATACCTCAAATCCGAGTGAGAGCCGAGGCCGGAAACGCGAATCCATCGGAAAACAAACTCGAGTCAATTGAAATAGGACTGATACCATGACGGGCGAACTGTCCGGTGATGCACCTGAGGTCGAAGCGCCTGCCGTTGAGGCCCCCGTGGTTGAGCCGCCTCCCTACTCCACCGATCTTCCGACGTTGGATGTCGGCAGCCAGGCGGAGGGCGAGAGCGCAGCCGCAGCCCGACCTGTACCAGTCCTGCGCGGCCGAATCGATAGACATGGCATCGCCATGGGCACCGGACGGCGCAAGACCGCAGTGGCCCGCGTGCGCATCGACGATGGAGACGGCCAGTTCGTCGTCAACGGCCGCGCCTTCGAAGAGTACTTCCCCATTGAGCGCGACAGGCAGCTCATGCTGGCCCCGCTGGTGGTCACGAACATGCAGGGCAAGGTGAACATTTCAGCCCGCATTGACGGCGGCGGACCAACCGGCCAGACGGGAGCTGTCGTCCTCGGCATCGCCCGCGCACTGCAGACGAAGAATCCCGCTTTGCACGAAATTCTCAGCGAGCACGGATTGCTCACGCGCGATGGACGTAAGGTCGAACGCAAGAAGTACGGCTTCAAGAAAGCTCGTCGCAGCTTCCAGTTTTCCAAGCGTTGATCCGCGAGTTCTCCGCTCGCTGCTGGATTCGAGGCGGTCGCCTGCAGGCGTGTTCATTCGCGCCTGTAACTGTCTTGCTTGTCGGGATTCGCGGCGCTCGCGAAACCGGCTTCCTCGTGTGAAGCCGGCTGCTTGCCGCACGCCGTAAATATCCTGGATTCGAGCGGTTCACTCCACCAACGATTACCGGTCTGCACTCGGAATCAGCCTCCAGGTAACTTCGGGCAATCAGAACTCCCAGCCATGCAGTCGATCCTTTGCGTTTCGAGTCGCGATGAATTGAAATAACCGTTCCCACCTGAACTCCCCTGCCCTGAGACTCTTCGAAACAAGGAATTCCATCCATGCTCGAAATCCCCGTTGTCCGCTGGGGCCAGACTTACGACTCCATGGAGAAGATGGATGTCGTTCATTTCGAGACGGGCGAAACGCTGGCCCGCGTGCACGAAGCCAACGCAGGCATCATCAAGATGGATATGCGCAAAGCCAAGAAGGCCCGCGACATCCTGCGGCAGTTCAAGATCGAAGAGCTCGTCAAGATGTGCGCCAAGGCGGCCGACCTGTACGAGTCGGCCACGTTGCCGCTGGGCAACGGCACGCAGACGCCCGAGGATTTCTGCCGGATGCAGTCGGCCACCACGGGATTGCCGTCGCACATGTGCAAGTTCAACA
>JANNSB010000122.1:0-10432 GCA_031402175.1 Planctomycetaceae bacterium | reverse complement strand
ATGCCGCAGTGCGCGCAGACCATCAGAGTCGGGATCATGCAGGTCGGCCGGCTCGGTCGATTCGTCGCCGACATAGGTCGCACGGAACAGTTCCGACTGTGTGCCGCGACCACCCGCGGTGAAGTAGAGGGCGCCGTCCGTTCCCACCGCGCAATCGGTCAACGGCAGCGGCGTGCGCGAGAGAAACTCTTCCCTCACAGCCGAGTAGCTCGCGCCATTCGGCTCGATGTGAATGGCGTACATCGTGCCGAATGTCCAGTCGCAGATGTACAGCGCCCGCTGATACTTCTCCGGGAATCTCGTCCCATATCCGAAGCAGACACCGACCGGCGAACCGGGACCGACATCGACCATTTGCGGCAGGCTGTCGGCATAGTACGACGGCCATTTGCCGGTGCCGCTACGCCAGCCGAACTCGCTGCCCACAGTGGCATGCACGACGCGAGTCGGCCGATACCAGGGGGAGCCGAAATCCCACTCCATGTCGGCGTCGTAGGCGAAGAGTTCGCCGTCGGCGTTGAAATCCATGTCATAGGGATTGCGGTAGCCGATGCTCACGACTTCCCAGGAGACGCCATCGGGATCGGTCTTGGCGATCCAGCCGCCGGGGGCGAGGATGCCGACGGCATGGCCCCCTGCGTCCCATTGCCGTGGCAGCAAGTGGTCTTCGTCCCAGTTGAGCGGCGCGCGGCTGGTGTATTCGGGATGCTCGGCGGCTTCCTGCGGCTCGAAAGGGGGACGCGTATGATTGCCGCAAATCACGTAGATCGATTCGCCATCGGGTGAGAGCCTCAGCGCGTGAGGCCCGTGTTCGCCGCCGCCGTTGAATGATCGCAGTTTCGTCACTTCGTCGAACTGGTCATCCGCATCGGTATCACGGACGCGATAGAGCCCGCTGCCTGGTCCGCCATTGACGGAGACATACAAGCTGTCGAAGGCGAAGAGCAACCCCTGTGCGGCTGTGATGCCGACATCGAGGCGTTCCACCAGAGACGGCTCGTTGCTCCCGATGGGAGGGGGCGTAATGCGGCACAGTCCCTTGTCCTCCTGGTCGCTGGCGATGATGCGTCCTTGAGGATCAACGGCGATGCAGACCCACGAACCCAGTTCTTCCTTGGGCACCGTGAAGAGGTGCTCGACCTGATAGCCCGGCAACAGTTCGAAGACATCCCGCGGCACGCTACCGGCGTGAGGCAGGATGGCCAGAATATCACCCCAGGGAGCATCGCCGTGCTGGGCCACGATGCTGACCGGCGTCCATTCGTCGGCATCGCGAGTCGCTGCGGCTTCCCACGACTCATCGCTGACGACGTAGGCGGCCTCTCCCCCTTCACTGGTGAGCATTAGTTTGCTCACGAAGCCCGCCGGGCCGTCGGTGTTCTCGACCTCGGCCACGAGTTCATTCTCTCCCTGGACGAGATGCCGCGAAACGTCGACTTCGACCGGGCGTTCCCAGGTATCGTGTGAAGTGATTCGCTGACCGTTGAGGTACAGCGTCACGACATTGTCGCACGAGACCTTGATCCGCCCCTGAGTCGCCTCGGTGGCGAACGTGGTCCGCAGGGCATAGTTCGTATTGGCGTCCGACCCCCAGATCCAGCTCGGAACGGGGCCTTGTTCCCAGGATTCAGGAACCGCGGCGACGGTGGTTGAACTGAGGTCCATACCGTGCACAATTGCGGGCGCGACGACGGGAGTCTGAGAGTATTCCGCCTCGGCACGAACGGATCCCGGGCAAAATCCGATGCCGAACAGCCCCAGCAGCAGATTCGTCAGCCGCTGCTGAAATACACAAGTTTGACGGGAATCGGCTCGCATATCGTATTCCAGGATTCAGGCTACAGGGGCGGGGAGATGGGCATTTTTGTCCCATGTCGGCGCGAGAGATTCAATCATCCCAAAGGGGAGAGTACAATGGTTGAACGATGCATTCGTTGCGATGGTGTCTTCATTCATTCAGGACTGAATTTGTCGCGGAGAATCTCATGTTACGTTACTTCAGTTGCACGTTGTGCCTGCTGTCTCTGCTGATGCAGGCGGGCTGTCAGGAAAAGATCAAGAGCGCCGAGGTCACCGCTATCGAGCCGGACGAGGCGGGCGTGTATCACGCCAATCCCTTCCTGCCTCGAACGGAACCACCCGATCCGATGATCGAAGTTCCAGAAACATCCTTCGATTTTGGCAGGATGCCGGTTGGCACGGAAGGGAGCCATGCATTTGTCATTCGCAATACCGGAGAAGTGCCCGTGAGATTGGCGCAGGGAACCAGCACCTGCAAGTGCACGATCGGAATTCTGGAGGGCCAGTTACTCCAACCGGGAGAGGAAACCGAGGTCGTGCTGAAGTGGAGGCCCGATGAACATGTGACGGAGTTCGCCCAGTCCGCCGCCATCTGGACCGACGTCCCTGAAATGCAGAAGATCGACTTCTACGTTCTCGGACAGGTGCTGCCGAGAGTGAACATTATTCCCAGCGCCATGTGGTCGGCGGGCATGCTCAAGGACGGCGACTCGCCGATTCTCGAGGGCATGGTCTATTCGTTGCTCGATGAAGACTTCGAGATCTCCAAGATCGAGACCTCGCACGATTGGCTCGACGTATCGTTCACCAAGAGCGATCCGGCCACTCTGGAACCCATGCTGGGACTGGCAGGTTACGATGTGACCTGTGAGATTCTTCCCAGTTGCCCGTTGGGAGATTTTCGCGGCACGTTCACGGTGTTCACGAACCTCGACGAGCAATACCTGGACGAGATCGTGATCACCGTCAGCGGCGCGCGCAGCGGACCGTTTACCATTACGGGCCGAGGCTGGTCGGGAATCAGCTTTGGATTACTGAACCTGGGAAGTGTCGCGGCGAATGAAGGTAAGACTGCCGAGCTTTCCTTGGTCATGACCCCGATGAGCGCGCCGCTGGAGTTGACCGTCATCGACTGCGATCCCGATTTCCTGGAATTCGAGATGCGTCGCGACGACGATTATCCCGCCACTAACCGCGAACGGTATTACCTGACCTTCTCCGTTCCCCCCAATGTGGACCTGGGAGCCTGGCTCGGCGAAAGCGCCGGAACCATCAGACTGAAAACCAACATTCCCGATCGCGAAGAGATGGCCATTCGCGTCGAGTTCAGCGTCGACGAATCGAACTAACGAAATGGAGTTCATCATGCACCGTTGCGGCGTTGCGCGTACGTTGACACCGATTCTCATACTCGTAGCGGCCGCCGCCGGGATCGGCGCGCTGGTCACGCTGATTTCCCTCGGTCTCCGAATTCAAAACAAGGTCCAGGCCGACACCTCCATCAGTTCCGAAGACCTGCTGGCCGACTGGGAAACACCCGCCGTCGCCTTCGTGTTGACCGGCGAAATGCACGGCTACATCGAACCGTGCGGCTGCTCGGAGAACATGCCGGGCGGGCTGAGCAGGCGGTTCGACTGCATTCAGCGGCTCGCAGATCGCGGCTGGCCGGTCGTGCCACTCGACGCGGGAGGCATGCTGCATCCGGAACGTGTCGACCGCAGACAATCGGAGATCAAATTGCAGCACTCCTGGACGGCGCTCCACACGTTGGGATATCGCGCCATTGCCGTCGGGCTGGAGGAAGCGCGGATGGGAGCCGACGGCTTTTTCAACGCGTACGACTCGAATCCCAGCGTCTCCAACTCGGAAGATGTCAGAACCCAGACCCCATATCTCGCCGCGAATCTCCGGTTGTACGACGCCAGCTTCGATGTCTTTCCGCTGACGCACATGATCATCGAGGAAGGGGGCGTCAAGATCGCGGTGACGTCCGTCATCAGTCCGGAACTCGTCCTGCCGCACCTCCTCGGCAGCCAGGCCGACTTGATGTTTTTCGAGGAGCCCGCCGCCGCCCTGGAGCGCATCCTGCCTGAACTCAAAGCGGCTGAACCCGATGTGCTCGTCCTGTTGTCACACTGCACAGCGCAGGAGTCCGAAGAACTCGCGCGCCAGTTTCCCGACTTCCATCTGGTCGTCACCGCCGGCGGACCCGAAGATGGCGAGGCCGAACCCAAGCTCTTCGGCAACACGCTCGTCTTGCGCGTCGGAATGAAAGGCAAACGTGTCGGCGTTGTCGGTTTCTACCCAGATGCCGCCACGCCGCTGGAGCGTTTTCGCTACGAACTCGTGGAACTCGGCAAGGACCGCTTCGAGCAGACTGAGGAAATGGTGCAGATGATGGCGGCCTATCAGGCGCAGCTCATCGACGAACGACCGGACCGCACGGAACCTCCCCACCCCGGCGACGACGACGGACGCACTTACATCGGGGCCGAGGCTTGCGGCGAATGCCACTCGCAGGCCTACGAAATCTGGACCAACACGAAACACTCACATGCCTTCGCCGTTCTGGCGGCTGGCCGGCCCGGTGAGGAAGACACCTGGGTCGATCGCTCGTTCGACGCCGAATGCATCACCTGCCACGTTGCCGGCTGGAAACCTCAACAGGCGCTGCGCTACGAATCGGGATATGTCGACGGCGAATCGACGCCGCAGTTCCTCAACGTGCAGTGCGAGAACTGCCACGGTCCCGGCAGCCGGCACCGCGACCTGCAGAACGGCGAGGGAACCGAGGAAGATCGCGTGAGCGAACTCGATTTTGTCCGCCTGCCGTTGGCCGAGGCCCGCAACAAGTGTCTCGAATGCCACGACGTCGAGAACAGCATTCGCTTCCACCAGCCCGAGGCATATCCCTTCGAGGAATTCTGGTGGAAGGAAATCGAGCACTACGGGATTGATTGAGGCCCGCCGACGCCCTCAGAGTGCTCGGACGTTCCGCGCTTTCGACTAGACGAGCGTGCTATCTCGATCCGTATGTCGCCGAGGAATATAGGCACGTATCGGCACGCCACGGCGATCCACTCCCATCCAACATGACCACTCCAGATCGGGATTCCGTTGAGCGGCGGCTGGTGATTCACAGGTTCATGGTTTCACTGAAAGCGGCGATCCCGCTAATCGTGTTCCAGGCCCTCTTCCTGCTGGACCCTGTCGAAGCCTCGATCGGGCTGTCTTTTGCATATCACGCAATGCCCGCACTTGGGCCGCTATTGTTGATGCTGATGTGGTTGAGTTGTTGTTATTTCGAATGGCAAAACCGCGCTGCCAAGCGCGAAGTTCATACGTTTCCTTCATTCAGCGTCGCGGGCTCGCTTCTATTGGCAGGATTCTATTTCTCGGCTCAATTCGTCAATCCGATAGTTGGAGGCATCGTTTGGATGACCGTGGTGATCGGGATCTTTCAACTCATCGGCAAGTACACCATCGGCCGCGTTCAGCCGCAGCAGCCCGACGAGTAATCCGCGTTGTGCCGCCGCCGTCCGCTGGACTTTCACTCAGCGAGCGGCCACGATGCCAACGGTGCCGCGGTGACCGCCGACACGGATGGCTTGAATGACAGCAGCGCTATGTTTAGACAAGGCTCGCGAATGTTGTACGTACTTCGCCACTTCGCCATCGGTATGCTGACCGCGTTGCCACTCGCGTGGACCGATGTCGCCGTTGCCGATGACGAAGCCCCCGCCACCTACCGGTTGACCGACATCAATCCCGCCGGCATCGGCGGCACGGTGATGCTGCACGGAGCAGGCCCGATCGCCAACTCACTGCGGTCCGAGTTCGTCAACGCAGCCGGTGGCACCAGCGCGAGAATTGTCTTCATTTCTCTGGGAAACCCGCTGCGCCGCATCGGCGAGAATCTCTCCCGCGCCACCGACCGACGCGACTCGACGGCACCCATCGATCCGGCCGAGTTCTGGAAGACCGTCGAAGCCATATCCGTCGACCAGTTGCAGCCTCGCCGTCCCGAGCAGTTGTCGGCCGAGTCGACGCTCGAACTGCTGCGCAACGCCACGGGAGTCTGGTTCGAGGAAAGTCAGCTTGGCGCGAGCGAATGGGGTTCCGCCGAACTCGCCGGCGCCCTGCAGTCGGTGCTCGATCGCGGCGGATTGATCGGCGGCACGCGGGCAGTGGCGCTGCTTGCCGACCACTACACCATTGATCAAGACGGAGAGACGCAAACGCTGCCCGGGCTGGGACTGTTGCCGCAGGTCGTCATCACGCACGCCGAACTGCCGCCGCAACCGGGCTGCGTCACCGTGTATGTCGAGCCCGACACTGTCGCGTTCATTCATCAGCGCACCATCGGCGTCGTCGGCAGCGGGACGGTTCATATCAGCCCCCACTATCACGTCGCGCAAGGGGGGGACACATTGCAACTCGGAGATGGAGAGATCGCCGACCTCACGGCACTGCGTCGAATGGCCACGCTCGGCCCGCGCTTTCGCCGCGGCGATGATGAACCGGCCGCCTGCGAAGTCCCTCACGGTTCGCTGATGATCGTCGGGGGCGGCGGCTTCACCAACGAGATGCTCGAAAAGTTCGTCGAACTCGCGGGGGGAGACGCCGCGAAGATCATCGTCGTTCCCTCAGCCGAAGAGCAGGTGCAACTCGAGGGTCGCGGCGACGTGCAGGAATTCCTGAGCGCGGGGGCAGCGTCAGTGCACGTCCTGCACACCACCGATCGTCTAGCGGCCGACAGCGACGACTTTATTGCCCCGCTCACTGACGCCACCGGCATCTGGTTCGGTGGAGGCAGACAATGGCGTTTCGTCGACGCCTATGCCGGGACGAAGACAGAAACCGCCATGCGCGAAGTTCTCGAACGCGGCGGTGTGATCGGCGGTAGCTCGGCGGGAGCCACCATTCAGGGGGACTTCCTCGTTCGCGGCAATCCGCTCGGCAACGTCGACATGATGTCGGCGGGCTACGAAGACGGCTTCGGTTATCTGCCAGGGTCCGCGATCGATCAGCACTTCACCCAGCGCGACCGGCATCCCGACATGGTCCTCTTCAAAACCCATCTCCCGCGATGGCTCGGCGTCGGCATCGATGAAACGACGGCCATTGTCGTCTCCGGCAGGACGGCCGAAGTGATGGGTCAAGGCAACGTCTATTTCTTCGACGGCCAGACTCCCGAGGAAGCGGAACAACGCACTGAAGTCGCGCCAGGGCAGACGTACGATCTGTTGGAACGCAAGTTGGTTGAATCACCATGAGCCGGCGGGCGACGATTCTTTCGGAAGTGAATCATTTTCAGTCCATCGACGCTCCATGATCATCACCATCGATGGACCCGCGGGAACTGGCAAGAGCACGGCTGCTCGCCGGCTCGCGCAGCAACTGGGGATTCAGTACCTCGACACGGGAGCGATGTACCGCGCGGACGCCTGGGCGTGTCTGTCGAAGGGCGAAGACCCGCACGACGCGCTCGCCGCCGCCCAGGTCGCGAGAGAAACTCACGTTGATATCGACGACCTCTGCGTGCGCGTCGATGGCGTCGATGTGTCGCAGAGAATTCGCGAACCCGATGTGGCGACGGCCGCCTCGATCATAGCGCAAATCCCCGAAGTGCGCGGCGTGCTCGTGGAACAGCAGAGGCGCATCGCCCACGGACGCGACATCGTCTGTGAGGGGCGCGATCAGGGGACTGTGGTCTTCCCGGAGGCCGAGTTCAAGTTCTTTCTCACCGCCGCCCCCGCGGAGCGCGCCCGCCGGCGGCAGGACGATCTCGCGGGCAGGCAGCTCTATGTGCCGCTCGAGGAACTTCTCAACCAGCAGCAGGAGCGGGATGCACGCGACGCCAACCGCGACGTCGCCCCCCTAAAATCCGCCGATGATGCGATCGTCATCGACACCACCGGCCTCGACGCCGGCCAAGTCGTCGCGCTGCTGGAACGACACATTCGTGACGGGGCGGATTCGCTCACACATTAAACCGCACGACGATCTCGTCCCCGTCGCGCATCACATATTCCTTGCCCTCGGTGCGGTGCAGGCCGGCGGCTTTGACTTCGCGCTCGGAACCGAGTCGCAGCAGGTCATCGGTCGACATGATCTCGGCCCGGATGAAGCCCCGCGCCAGGTCGGTGTGAATCGTTCCCGCCGCTTCGAGGGCCGATGAACCTTTCTTGAGCAGCCAGGCGTGCACTTCTTTCTCATCACACGTATAGAACGTGATATAGCCGGTGAGTTCGAAGATCGCCTGCAGCAGCTTGTCGCGGCAGCTTTCCGTCAGCCCCATTTCGGCGGCGAAGAGTTCGCGTTCATCCTCGGCCAGTTGCTGCACTTCGAGTTCCAGTCCCACCGGGCCGGAGACGACTTGATACCCCGCGCTCTCGATCTTCGCAGCCACCGCTGGAACTTCACTGTCGGCGGTGTTCAGCAGTACCAGATGGTGTTTGCGCGAGAGCAGCGAAAACGACTTGGTCGCTTTCTCCTGCTGTTCGTTGAACTCCATGTCCCACACGGGGAGGCCTTCATTCAGCTTGGCCTCGACAGGCTCCAGGGCGGCGAGTTCGGCCTGCAGATCCTCGCGGTTGGGGATCGGCTTGGTCAGATCCTTCTTGAGTCGCTGGATCCGGTTGGTCACAAGCTGCAGATCGGCCAGCACGATGTCGGTGAGAAACGCCTCGACGTCGCCGAATGCATCGCGACCGGCAAAGGCTCCCACCACATGCACTAGGGCCGTCGATTCGCGAATCACTCCCAGCTTCTGGGCGTTGCCATGCTGCTCGGATCGACTGAGTCCCGGCGTATCGAACAGTTCGATCTTCGCCGGGGAAATTTTCTTCGGCTTGTGATGGGCCACGAGGCGGTCGAAGCGTTCATCGGGCACGACGGCGATCGCCACCTGACCCAGATGTGCCTTCGACACATCGGCCTTCACTCCGGTGAGGAGTTCGAACACCGTGCTCTTGCCCGATCCCTGGTAGCCGACAATTCCGATCCGCATGTTGTGTTTGTGTGAGTAGTGAGTGGTGGGTAGGACGGAAGTGGGTATCCATTCGATTCAGGCGATCAGGTCGGCAGCATTGTGTTACTCTGAAGTAGTCCACGTCAATCGGCACCCCAATAGTCAGCTGATTCGTCGGCCTTCCTGAATCCTGGTTCCTCTCCTGGCTATCATCTTTCCTCATGCCTGCCCTCGTTTCGATCCAAACCGGTGCCGCCCACACGTATCACTCGTTCGACGAGCGGACGGGGAAGGCGAAGGCATGGACATCGGGAATCGATAAGCGTCCGGTTGCGGGGCCCATCGAAGTCACCGAAACCGGACTCGTCGGCGACGTGCAGGCCAATCGCAAGTTTCACGGGGGCGTCGACAAGGCTCTGCTGGCGTATTGCGGGGATCATTATCCGCAGTGGCGGGCGATCTTCGCGAACGGCACCATCCCGGATGCTCAAAGCATCCGGGATGGTCTTGGTCCCGGCGCGTTCGGCGAGAACCTCACCTTCACCGGCCTCGCAGAACCCGATGTCTGCATCGGCGACCGCTGGCAATTGGGCAACGTCGTGGTCGAGGTGTCGCAGCCGCGGCAACCGTGCATCAACCTGGTGCGCCGCTGGAACCGGCCCACGCTCGTGAAGGAAGTCGTTGCGAACGGCTGGACGGGATGGTATTTGCGAGTCATCACGCCCGGCATGCTCTCGGCAGGCGATGAAGTGGTGCTGCTCGATCGACCGCATCCCGAATGGCCGATCCCGCGCGCTCACCGGGCGATGTACGGCATGTCGGAAGACTCAGGCGATGCCGCCGAACTCGCGAGACTGCCGGTGTTGTCGCTGGCCTGGCGGGAAGAGCTACTGTCGAAGTGAAACACTTATCTCCCCTCTCCCTCCGGGAGAGGGGTCGGGGGTGAGGGCTCATGGCCCAATGTGACGTCCCCTCACCCTGCCCTCTCCCGGAGGGAGAGGGTTGAAATCCCTTTCACCACGACAGCGGGTCGCGTTCATCGCGGCTGGCCCATACGGTGAGCGTCGGAAACTGCCGGGCCAGCACGACGGCAAGATCTTCGACGCCGGGGCGTTCGGTTGCATAATGACCGGCCAGCACGAGTGCGATGCCCAGCGCGCGGGCTTCGAGCGCCGCGTGAAACCTCGCCTCGCCCGTGAGCAGCACATCACAACCGAGCGCAACGGCGTCCCGCAGAAACTCGGCAGCCGCCCCGCACGCGATGGCGACCGTCTCGATCTTACGCGATGGATCGCCGACGAATGGTGCCCGACCACACGGGAGCAGTGACGTCACCCGGTCGCAGAATTCAGCCAATGTGAGAGGCGCAGCGAGCCGGCCGTATCGTCCGCTTCCCAGTCCGGTCGCGTCGGCAGCCTCGCTGCGTCGGAGAGGGGCGATATTGCGTAGTCCCAGTTTCTCCGCGAGACCCTGATTGATCCCTGCCTCCGCGCTGTCGAACGCCGTGTGTGGCGAATACACGGCGACATCATGCCGCATCAGCGTGAGCAGCGTGCGTCCTTCCGGCGTGTCATCGGTGATCCGCTGAATCGCCTGGAACATCAGCGGATGATGCGAAACGATCAGATCGCACTTCTCGCGGGCGGCCTCGTCGGCGAC
>JANNSB010000121.1:0-9528 GCA_031402175.1 Planctomycetaceae bacterium | reverse complement strand
TGGTTCGATCAGAACCCATTGGGAATCAGATACAAACGCTTTCGGTGCCGTCCTGGACCCTGTGGTATTGGGCCGACGTCCCGTCGGCGCACGCAGGGTCGTGAGCATGAGAATGCCTCCTTTCATGCCCACACTCATGCACCTCACGCGCCATCACGTAAACCAAACTGGGTTTTGAAACTTCCTCTTGTGATCCCACGACGGAGGCACGTACCGATCGGCGGTTCCGGCCCCTCGACCCGTCATGATTAGTTCCCCGGCTGCGTCATACGTACACTGTTGCCCCGCTCCAACAGCGTTGGGATCCTTCGAGCGCATTTCATATACTGCTCCAGGATGATATGGCGCGGACCATGAGCTAATCGGGCTAGGGTCGTTCCATACACTTGGACGAGGGTTCTGCCACTCGATCGTACCGTCAGTGCGAATGCAAGTCGGGAACAAGCTGCAAGGACAAACGCCAATACCAACCGTCCACTCAAGAGATTCAGCTTCGATGTTATACCAATTTGTGAACAACAGTTCTGAAGAGTTGTTGTGGTGCTGATAGCAACGCTCCCAACAGCTGTTGTAGTTCCAGCCCCAATTCGGCCGAATATCTAAGTCTAGGCACTGCCTGCGGCAGAATTCTCCTGCAGCGGATTGCAGTGTCCACAATCCGTTTGGGTCAACTCCTAAAACGGGATGGTTGAAAGTGTATGTAAATCGATTGGAGCCATCGACGAGCCCCAACGGATCCTGGCTCAACCACCTTCCGATCTTGGGTCCAAAGATGCGTTGGCGAATGTAATAGTCGCCCGTGCTCGGCACGAACAAATACCCCAATTCGCCCACCCAGCGGAACGGTACTACGATTGAGGGCGCTGAACCGACGAGGTTCCCCCAGGCATCATAGAGCAGGCTTTCGGCGATATTCTGCGAGGAGTCAGTCAGCAGCCGGGTCGAGCCGAGAGCGTCGAAGACGTAGTAGTGAGTGGCGCCTGACTTGCGCTGTGAGATGAGTCGGCCATATGCCGTCGGCTCATTCGTGTACGTCGCGACCGTGACCCCCGAGGCGTCGGTCTCCAGCAGATAGGCTTGGCCGTTCCACACGAACTTAGTCGTCGCTGCCCCCGTCTCATGTTGCACGCGCTTGCCGTCGGGATCGTAGGCCATCGTCTCGCGCGAACCGGAGGGATGTCGCACGCCGACGAGACGATTCTCGTAGTCCCAGACATTCGTCGTGCGGCTGCCGCTGGGAGTGATCGTGACTTCCTGATTGCCGTTCCCATCGTAGACATAGGTCGTCCGACCGGCGGCATCCTGCGTCCACGACAATTGATTGGCATCATCGTAGATTGAAGTGGTCCGAGCGCCATCCAGATTCTTGAGCGTCCGGTTCCCCCGGTTGTCGTAGGTGTAGGTGTTCCGGAACGCGTTGGCCCCCGTGCGGTGCTCGCCGGTCAATTGATACGCCGCATCGTAAGCATAGGTGGTCCGAGCCGTCGTTGCACCAGTCTCCGACATCGCCGTGCGGTTGCCGGCCTTGTCGTGCTTGTAGTCGTATTTCGCCTGCACCGCGGCGTCGCTTTTGAGGTGAGCCACGGTGGTCATCCGGTTTGCGCCGTCATACGAGAACGACGTTCTGCTGCCATTGGCCAGTTTCTTCACCGTTCGCCTGCCGCCGGCATCGTAGCTGTAGCTGGTTCGTTCCCCCTGCGGGTTGATGACGGCCGTCAATTGCTTGACGGCGTCGTAGAGGTAAGTGTGTCGACCTCCATCGGGATCGATCATCAGCGATTTCTGACCGGTGGGCGTGTAGCGATACTGAATGTTTTTCTTGATGCCCATGACATCGGCTCCATTTCGAGAATGGCCTCGTGCCGAATAGAGGGAGTCGCAGCAACTCCCGTGGTTGAGATCAGTCAGGAAACTGATCGGATGTGACTGATCTCAATCTACCAACGCTCAACGCGGGATCAAGCGGAATCTGCGAAGAAGCACGGGGTGACGGACAAATGTCAAACAGGGCAATTGAGGTAATACGGGCGACTCGACTACGGCTGGCTGGACGCTCGGATGCCTGACGCCTTCAACAGCGGCAGCGTGTCATACTGCCCCAGCAGGATTTCCTGGGACGGCACGTGCAGCCAGCTCTCGAGGAGCGTGGCGTAGACCGAACGGAAGTCGGTGTAGAACTTGAGATCCCCTTCATCGAGATCCTCGAGCCAGGACGATTTCATTCTTCGAGTAACTGGGCATACACATCGTCCTCTGGGTGATTCCAGATAGCATCCAATGAACTCTGGCTGGCATTCAACCAAAATGACGCTTCAGATGTCGGGGTGATGAGCACCTCGGTTCCCTCGGGAAATTCAGCCTGCTCCAGCAACTCGATTCTCCCGTCGCGCATGATCGCTCGAATACTCTTCATCGTTACACCTCCGCATCAAGGATATCGCCGGCTGAGATCGCAGCAAAGAGACAATCGTTGGCTCCGCTTCCCGTCCGGATAAGAAAGCCTAGGAGGGTTACGCCTTCAGCAGCGGCAGCGTGTCGTACTGCCCCAGCAGGATTTCCTGGGACGGCACGTGTAGCCAGTTCTCGAGGAGCGTGGCATAGACCGAGCGGAAGTCGGTGTGGTGCTTGAGATCCCCTTCGTCGAGGTCTTCGAGGCTGGGATGCGCGCCGTGCACTCCGGTCGCGACTTGCGAGCCGACCAGGAACATCGGGGCGGCGCAGCCGTGATCGGTTCCCTGCGAACCGTTCTCGGCCACGCGGCGGCCGAACTCCGAGAAAACCATCGACACGACACGATTGCCGTGGCCGTGATGTTCGAGATCTTCGTGAAACGCCGACAGCGCGCTAGAGAACGTCTCCAGCAGGCTGCCGTGACTGATCGCCTGGCCCGAGTGCGTGTCGAAACCGTCCAGCGCCGTGTAATAGACTCTTTCTCCCGCGCCGGCATCGATGAGCTGCGCCACGAGCTTGAGCCGCCCTGCGAGTGGCGACTCGGGATATGTCGTGGGCGTCGAATACTGCGTGGTCACTTCCTGCAGTCGCTCGGCCGCCGCGTACGTCTGCTGCGACGAGCTGCGGAGGAACTGCAAGAGATCGTCGTCCGGGGCGGTACCGGAGGCGGCGAGATTGGCGATCACTTCGCGCTTCGCGGGATCGTCACCGACGCGAAGCTGGAAATCTTCCAGTGATGCCAGCGACGGGGCGTAGCCGGTCGCTCCGTAAACTGCGAGCGGAGCTTCCTGATCGCCGAGGTACATGCCTCCCGAGGGCGACAGATGCGGGAACGTGCGGCCCAGCCAGCCGTAGGCTTCCCGCATGTCCATCGTGGCCTTGTGCCAGATGTCCATCGAGGTGAAGTGCGAGCGGTTCGGGTTGGGATACCCGACCCCTTGAATGACGGCCAGTTGTCCCGCCTCTAGCAATTTCGCGAAGCCGTTCATTGACGGATGAAACGCCAGATCTTCATTGATCGACAAGACATCGCTCGCGTCTTGCCGCAGAGCCGGTCGACCAGCGCGATACTTCGGATCCGCGAACGGGATGACTGTGTTGAGTCCATCATTGCCGCCGGTGAGCTGCACGACGACGAGAATCGTCTCGCCGCTGCCCGCGTCATCGAGCGCGCCGGCCGCCCGGGCCATCTGACGAAACACGCTGGGCATGCCGATGCCTCCGACCAGCGAAGCCGCCATCAAATCGCGTCGTGAAAGTTTCATGGTTGAACTCCGGGTTAGTCGCCTTTCGCACCGCGAAAGTGCGAGGATTGAAGTTGTGTTTTGGATTCGCTGATTTGCGTCTCGCTCCGGCGCTGCTTTCGCGGAGCGAAAGGCGACTAACCTAACTGATATTCCGGCATCGTCATCGCCAAGTGGGCCGCCTCGCGGGCCAGTTGGGGAATAATAGCCCGGCTGCGATCCATGCCGCCGGACTCCGTGACAAGTTGATTCAAACGATCGACTATCTGCATCCGCGAGGTATCCGACACCTGCTGATGGAACAATTGCAGAAAGTAATCGGCCAGGGCTTCCGGTTCCGTCAGCCCCTGGGCATTCGCGATTCTCGCGG
Source organism: Planctomycetaceae bacterium (assembly GCA_031402175.1). Lineage (GTDB taxonomy): Bacteria > Planctomycetota > Planctomycetia > Planctomycetales > Planctomycetaceae > JANNSB01. The sequence continues at coordinate 5,463 of JANNSB010000121.1, read as the reverse complement.
GGTCGCAACGCATGGCATTGCCGGCCCCGCGCGTCATTTCATACGCCACGTTCTGACGGAAGAGGAGCGTGTTCGAGTTGATCCATTCCCGGCCTCCGTCCCAGCCCTTGACGCTCGGCGGGAAGAACAGGCTTTGCCCCATCCGCTGGCAGATATCCGACGCATCCCGCGGACTGACTTGGCCGCCGAGCGATCGCACGGTCTGCACGACGAACTCGATCGGCGACTTCACCCGCTGCCGAATCGCGATCGGCGAGTAGAAGATCCAACTGGTGAGCACGGTGCGGACGAGCCACTTGATGTCGTAGTTTCTCAGCCGGAAGCCTTCCACCAGCGGAGCCAGCAGTTCGTCGCTCGGTTCCACCCCTTCGCTAACCAACTCCTGGAAGACTTTTTTGACGATAAACTTCGCGCACCAGTCGTTGGCCAGACAGAGGCGCACGACATCGCCCGCGGTCCATTCGCCGGTGTGACCGAAGATCGTTTTGGTCCCTTCGTCGAAGCTGTCGGGGCTGAACAATGCCCGGCGGTCGTCGCCGACGCTCCAGCCGGTCAGGGCGCGGGCGGCTTCCTTGATGTCGTCTTCGGTGTAATGTCCTTCGCCCAGGCTGAAGAGTTCGAAGATCTCGCGGGCGTAATTCTCGTTCGGCGCCTCTTTGCGATTCGTATTCGAGTCGAGCCAGATGAGCATCGCGGGATCGCGGGTCATCGCCTGCAGCATGTCGCCGAAATAGCCGAGCGCGTTGTGGCGCAGCGATTCGTTTTGTTCGCTCATCAGAATCACATCATTCACCTTCGCGTTCGACGTGGCGAAGTGATCGTGCCAGAACAGAGTCATCCGTTCGAGCAGCGGATGTGGCGAGGCGAGCAGCCGATACATCCACAGCGCTTGCAGTTCGCGCGGGTCTCGTGATTCCAACACCCCTTTGCGCAAGCGGGCGATGTCGATTTCGAACCGATCCCAATCGCGTCCGCCCTCAATCAGCGAATCGACGAGTTCCTCGGTGGGCGTGTCGACCCCCTTCTGCACGACATCCCAGGTTGCCCCGAATGTGGCGCGGCGATAGAGGTGGGCGACCTTCTCCTGATCCCAGCGGTTGCGTCGCGTCGGCTGAAACGGCGCCCAGGCAGTCTCGGGAGAGATACGTTCGAGCAAGTCAGCGGCTTCGGACATTTGAGAAAGGAGTCAGGAGTCAGGAATCAGGAGTCCAGCCTTTAGGCTGTCAGCGGCAGGCTAAAGCCTGGACTCCTCGCCTCTTGGTCGAGGTCCGGCTCGGCAAGCCGAACCTACTTCACTTCAGGATACATCGTAAACTCATACACGAATCCGTCTTCCTCGAACCGGGCTTCACCATCGATTTGCCCCAGCATCGCGACCATGCGGACGATGCGGGCCCACTCATCCTCGGCTTGAGCCAACTCAACTCCCGTCGACAGCACCCACGAGCGAACAGCCGCATCGTGGAAGCCATCCAGCATGGCCGCCAGAACTTCGCCGCTCAGATGCTGGCGTTCGGCCACCAGATCGACGTTTTGATCCAATGGCATGCCGGCTGCCTGTTCCCTGGCAAGAGCCTCGGCGACCTGCTGCACGACGGCCGGGGTCGAGCCGATGACTGCGTGACCGTGGACGACGCCGTACGTCACGCGGAAGTTGTATTCGACCTGACTCTTCTGGCGCACCGCCCGTTCGGACTGATCGACCGACAGGATCGTCACTTCGCCGTCTCCGCAGGGCTGCTGCTCGACCGTGAAGCGTTGCTCGCCGCTGAGGATGAGGTTGAGCGTCCGCGTGACGGGTGAGATCATCCGCCAGAATTCATCGGGGTCGTTCAGTTCGACGACGATGGCCCATGCCGGCAGTACGTCGGTGATGGGGACGTCGGGATAGGGGCCTTCATCGGCCTTCACCGCCACGAATCGCCAGCGTGGGCCGATCGTGTGAATGATGTCGCTCGGCTTGTTTTGCAGACCGAGCACGGCCAGTGTTTGCGAGAGGTCTTCATCCCCCTGGTCGATCGTCTCAACGACGCTTGACGCCAGCAGATCGCCACGGGAGTTCCACAGCGACGAGTAGTCGCGGTAAATGCTCGTGGAAAAAATCGTGTTCGGCAGGTCGAGCAGCGGAGCCGGAGACTCAGCCGGCGTGTCGGCCCAGAAGCCGGCCAATGCCTCCGACGCTCCCTGACCGTTCGGCTTCGTGAATGACACTGCAGATCGCAGTGCATCCCCTTCGCTGCAGAACGTGACCGAGAATTCATCGTACCTGCGAGCGAGATCGAGCCAGCCACCGAGGAAGAACGCGGCCCCCGGCTCCTGGGCCGGCGTGACGAGCGCGTTCGCGAAATCAGGGACGAGCCGTAGAGCCGTCAGGTCGACGCGGACATGACCGATCTCTCCGCCTGCCGCTTGCGGGTCAATGACGATGTCGCTGGCATCAAGAATCTGGTCGGCCGCGGCCTGCAGGGTGGCTTCGTCGTCCGAAAAGAGCATGCGGTTGCCGATGGTGATGAACATCCCTTGGTTCGTCTTGATCGCGATGTGGCCGCGGTAGTCGATCATCTCTGCGTTCACGTCGCCGCCGGCTGCCGCCTGATCGTCGAGGTATTGCTTGGCCAGTGCAACGGTCGAGGCGACGATCTCTTCATCCGACGCCGAGACACACGTCAACGTGTGCGGTGGCAGGGTGCGAGTCAGCTTGCCGTAAACGCCGCCGGCCACGAGCCGGGCGTAGGCTTCCTGCCAGGTGCAGCCCCAGACAGATTCGGCGGCAGCGACTTGTTCGTAACCCATCTGGGCATCGGGGTTCGTGAGGAACAGTTCGAGCGTCGGGCTGTCGAGCAGTTCGTTGTAGATGCCTTCGACGAGCGGATGCTCAATGAGACGCTGAACGTCGGAGACCTGGAACGACACCGCTCCATCGCTGGTGATTTCGTCGAGCAACGGGTCGGCCGCGGGGGCAGTGGCGGTGAACGACAGCAACATCGCCGTCACGAGAGCCGAGATCACTTGGGAAGACGCTTTCACATGGACCTCGATTCGCCAGGATGCCTGCGTTCAGATCAGAAACGACATCGGTCGTCTGCTTTCACTTCGCGAAAGCGCTCAGAATGGGGCGAGGCTCACACCCGGGCCATGCGTCGCCGGGAACCCCATGCCGCACACTTTCGCGAAGGGAAAGTCGACAATGGATGACGGCACGAAATGCGGTGCCGTCACACTGGGGAAATACCCGATTCGCGCCGGGGAAGTTTCAGAGAGTCGCCTTTCGCTCCGCGAAAGCCGCGGCGGAGTTAAAACCAGCGTGCTGTCCAGCCTCAGTTCTGATTGTGGCCCAGCCCCGCAGCCGCCGCTACTTTCGCGGAGCGAAAGGCGACTATTACTACTCGACCGCCAGGCGCGACAGCGTCTTAAAGTCTTGCTTCAGCGAGCGATAGAGCTGCTGATAGACCGGGAAGATCGCATCATACGCCTTCTTGGCCTTCGCATTAGGAGCAGTCGTTTCCACCACTTGAATCGTCTTCTTGCAGGCCTCGACGACGTCGCCGTAGGCCCCGGTGCCCGCCATCGCCAGCAGGGCGACGCCGTACGCCGGGCCCTCCGAGGCGTTGATCGTTACCACCTTCTGGCCGTAGATGTCGGCCTGCACCTGCCTCCAGAACGCGCTTCTGGCCCCGCCGCCGGAGAGCCGAATCTCTTTCACGGGGATGTTCATCCCTTCAATGATTTCCAGGCTGTCCCGCATGGCGAACGTGGCCCCCTCGATCACCGCTCGCGCCAGATGCGACCGTGTGTGACGCAGTGTCAGACCGACCCACGCTCCCTTGGCATCGGGGTCTGCGTGCGGCGTCCGTTCGCCCGTCAGGTACGGCAGGAACACCAGTCCTTCGCTCCCCACCGGAGCCTTCGCCGCCTGAGCCGTGATGAGTTCATAGGGATCGACCCCCAACGGTCCGGCGGCAGCGACCTCGGCCTGACCAAGTTGGTTGCGATACCACTGCAAACTGCCGCCGGCCGACAGCACACACCCCATCACATGCCACTTGCCGCGGACAGCATGGCAGAACGTGTGCGCCCGGCCGTCAGGATCAACCTGCATCTCATCGCTGTGAGCGAACACGACGCCGCTCGTCCCCATCGTGGCCGAGACGACTCCCTTCTTGACGATGCCGTTGCCGATGGCCGATGCGGCCTGATCGCCGCCGCCACCGACGACCGGCGTGCCAACGGGCAGTCCCAGCAGATTCGCGACTTCCTTGGTGAGATGGCCGCTCACTTCTTCCGATTCATACACCGTCGGCAGCAGTGATGCATCGAGATCGAGCTTGCCGAGCAGCGCGGATGACCATTTGCGTTTCTGCACATCGAGCAGCAGCGTGCCGGAAGCGTCACTGACTTCGGTGGCGAACTCTCCCGTCAGACGGAAACGAACATAGTCCTTGGGCAGCAGCACCTTGACCGTCTTGTCGAAGTTCTTCGGCTCATTGTTCCGCAGCCAGAGGATCTTGGGCGCGGTGAAGCCGGTGAGCGCGGGATTGGCCACCAGCTTGATGAGGGCCTTTCTGCCGCCCGCCTTCTCTTCGATCTCCGTGCACTCGGCTGCCGTGCGCTGGTCGTTCCACAGCAGGGCTGGGCGGATGACTTCGTGCTTCGCGTCCAGAAAGACGCTGCCGTGCATCTGGCCGCTGAGGCCAATGCCCTTCACGTCGCTCGCCTTGAACTTGCCCGACTTGAGCACCCGCTGCACACCCTCGACGGTGGCCTGCCACCAGTGCTGCGGATCCTGCTCCGACCACCCCGGCTTCGGCGTCGACAGCGGATACTCGACCGTCGCCGACGCCAGAATCGCCCCGTCCACATGGACCGCGATCGTCTTGGTCCCACTGGTGCCGATATCGATGCCGAGATAGATGCTCATTGTTGGCTGATGAAATGTCGTTTAACGGCAAGCCGAAGGCGACCGTAGGACGGCCTTCCCAGGCCGTCATTGGTCGATGAGGTCATTTGTCACTCGTCATTGGTCACTTGGGTTCGGGTTGTGGGCCGAATGACCAATCACAAGCGACATACGTTAGTGGTCCGCGTCGGTCGTGGACAACCACGCGAACTGTGGTGAACTGAACCCGACAGGGTTCACAGCCGGTAACCGGCGGTCGAGCGCAGCGACACCGCCGGTGGACCCGACACACAGCCCTGCATCCCGGAGGGATGCCAGCCCTGGGTCGCCGTTCAACGGCAATGTGCTGGCATCCTTTCAGGATGCGATGCAGAGTGTGCTCATCTCTCCGGTGGCGTCGCTGCGCTCAGCCACCGGCTAATGGATGCGACCCCTTGCGGGGTCATTTGTTGCGTCAACGCGGACATCCATCCGGCAACTGAGCACCGGAATCGACAACCGCTGCGGGTCGAGTTCGTGAGTCTCTCCGCGTTGGTGCTCTGCGAGCGCCGCTCGTGCCATCTCGG
>JANNSB010000120.1:0-2285 GCA_031402175.1 Planctomycetaceae bacterium | reverse complement strand
AGGCAGTCGCAGAGCGCGCGGTATTCCGATGAACCCATTTCGTCGGGGTTCGCAAAGTTGAATTCGTGCATGAGGATCCTTGTGTGGTGAATGAGATGACATGAGGCCGACTTCCAATAGCTAAGCAAAGCCACCCCCTTGGCAGCGCAAATGCGGGGGTGGCTCGTCGTATATTCAACGCCGGCGAAGCCGTCGGCCGGCGTGGTAGCCCTTGCGGCTGCCGAATCGCTTGCCCTGGCGGTACATCGCCCACGCGATGCCCCCCCACGATCAGCCACGCGCACAGATCATCCATCACATCACCTCCTTTCACGGGTTGAGGGTTGAGAACGCGAACCAGGATCTGATTCCGAGTCAAACTCGAAGCCGGCATCAGCGCACCGACATCTGAGCTTCGGGCACCGTCAGTTCGGCGGAGAGCAGATTCAGCGACAGATCGCACTCGGTCGGGATGCCGCGCAGCCAGCGGGTGAACTGCTGCAGCATCAACCCCGCTGCGATGGCGGCGGTGAAAATCACACCGCGCGATGTGCATTCGCCTGCCTGCGCTTCACGAGCGTCGAATAGCGTGGTGGGGTAGTAGGATCGGCCGTAGGCGTTCACCACCGTGAGCACCCGCATCGCTTCGCCCAGCATCCGGCCGTCGCACCAGAACTCGCATTGACGACTGACGGACTTAAAAATCAGCGCGCGAGTGCGGATCGAGTCGACGCAGCAGAATACGACGGAGCCAGTCTCCAACCGCGAACGGCTACGGACGTAGCGAGTCGACGGAGGGAAGGGCTGTTGATTATAGCGGATGAACGAGCATTGCTCGCGGTGAACGGGGAGTTCGCAACGTGATCGCGACTGATGGCGCCAACGGCGTGACAGCATTCCTCAGCCGGACATCATTGCGCCGGTAGCAGCCGCTGAGTTCGCTGGCGAATTGCAGGACTCTCTCGCGGTGTATCAAAGGTATGGGCACTCTCGACTCTTGTCGGCTCCGGCCGGCTAGTACCTGCCATTCTTGCCGGAAAACGTCAGGGACAAACTTACAAAGCTCCCCGATTGGTGTTTTCAAAACTCGCGGTTCCTGTAACTCTCCGCGAGAAACGGGTTGGGGCGAAGCGGCAGCCCGTGATCCGTCGATTCGTTAGCCAGAGTCACCAATACCAGCCAGAAAGGAGGCCCACACGCGGTAAGCGGGCATGCTACCTGATCCCGCCGGTTCGCGAAGATCAAAGTTGATCGAGCAATTCCGGCAACAAACAAGGAGGTGAATCTGATGAATCTCAGGAAGAACACATTGTTGATCGCCGCTGTCTTTGGCGTACAAAGCCTCAATTCCGCGTCGGCTGAAGAGCCCGGTTTCTGGGGACGGCTGAATCCCTTCCGACAGCAAGTGAGCCAGTCGAGCGAGACGCCGGATCAAACCGAGTCCGGTCCGACGCCCGAACAGCTCGCAGAACTGCGGCAGCGACTGGCGGATCGAGGCCTCACCGAAGAACAGATCGATGCACGTATCGCTCATGTTCTGGAGGCACGGCAGAACCCGGACCATGCCACCGGGCGTCCGGCCTTCGCCGGCTCCGGCCAGCCGACACTGGAAGAACTCCGGGAACACCTTATCTCTCGAGGTGTCGACCCCGCCAGGATCGATGCCCATATTGCACGTGTCGCGGCGTCTCCTCCTCCGGGACAGGCCATCGCCGAGACGAATCGCAATCGACGTGTCTCGGATGAGTTGCCGGACGATCCGACGCTGCCACCGGGCGACGTCGAAGTGCCCGACAGCCCACTGGACGCGCCCGACGGCGGCGTGACTGTTCCCGACGAGACTCCGCAGCCGACGCCTACCGGCGACACCACGACCGGCGACGCCGGCGAGTTCGCGGCTGAGAGTAGTCAGCCAGAAACGGCAGGGACGACAGGCGACAACTCGTCGTTTCGTCGTGGAGGGGCCGGACTGCGGGGTGGATTCGGTCGCGGCCGTTCACGTGGCGAGTAACCGCACCTGACGGCTCGAAGCTCCCATGTCAGAGATCGGCGGGCAGACCGGGTAAACTGGTCTGCCCGCTTTCCTTGAACTCGCCTAGACTCCCGCCGAGCGTTACGTCCATCTTTTGTCGTTGCGGGTGGCCCTGGTCCTCGGCATGTTGGCGTTCATAGGGGGCAATCTGCGCACCGCCTTGCTGCTGCAGATGGCCCTGGGAATCTGGTTGACAGGATCGCAGTTCGCCCACGCCCAGACGGAATCGCTGCCCTCCCTCTGGGAGCCTTCGACCCCAGGATGGGTAGGGACG
>JANNSB010000119.1:0-15055 GCA_031402175.1 Planctomycetaceae bacterium | reverse complement strand
ACGCAAACCCTCCAGGTACTGCCGACACGCCCCCTCGTCGACAAACCGCCGTTCAAACGCCAACAGTGTACTGGGATAGTCCTCGACCATCCCCCACCACTACCTGTAGGCGCTGGTTGAGTCAAGTGCATACCTCTATTCCCCATTGATGTGGTTGAGCCCGTTTGGACTCGGGTGATTGAAGCACCGGCCGGCGACATTGCCGAAAGGCCGGGTTTCGAGGGGGAACGGGTCAGGAGTCATCTCCCATTCACCCCGTCATGTTTGTCCCTCGTTGCCAGATAGAGCGGGCTGGCGGCGGAACTTGCGCGAGAAATTAAAAAGGGGTCAGGAATCAGGATTCAGGGGTCAAGGACCGCAGAATTCATTGTGGATTTGCAGCCGGGGAGTTCGCGATTGAACTGACAACTCCTGACTCTGTTCCTCAGTCCCCTGGAGCCGTGTCCAGTCCCAGTTCCGGGGCGATCGTGGCCATCGCGGCGATCACGAAGGCGATGTGTTCATCGAAGTCGACACCGAAGTCGGCTGCTCCGCGGGTCATGTCGTCCCGGTTGACGGCAGCCGCGAACGTGGCCGACTTCATCTTCTTTTTGACGCTCGACGGCGTCAGTCCCTCCAGGCGAGTCGGCCGCACCAGGGCGCAGGCGGTGATGAAGCCGCACAGTTCGTCGCAGGCATAAAGGGCCTTGTCGAGCGGCGAGACGCGCGGGCAGTCGGGAAGATAGTCGGCGTGCGACTTGATCGCATAGATGACATGCTCGGGATAGCCACGTTCCTTGAGAATGGCCGCTCCCTGCAGCGGATGATCAGGCGGATTGGGCCAGCGTTCGTAGTCGAAATCATGCAACAGGCCGACCGTGCCCCAGGTCTCTTCGTCTTCGCCAACCCTGCGGGCATAGGCCCTCATCGCCGCCTCGACTGCCAGCATGTGGCGGATCAGGCTTTCGCTCTGGGTGTATTCGCGGACAAGAGCGAGGTTGGTGTCGTGAGACATGGATGCGTCGAGAGTCTAGGGTCCAGGGAGCAGCGTAGCAGGGCGGCGGCGCGAGGGAAGCGAACGGGAAGACACGGGACGTGATCGTGGAACACAATGGGAGACGTGTACCGTGCCCAGCCACACCGCCGCAATCTCACATCCGGGCCGCTTTTTAGCGTCCCGGATGGTTACGCGGACAGTCGCGCATCCTTGAAGCCGTCTGATGTTGGCCCTGCCACCGAATGCGATTTCCGGTTCGCTTCACGGCGCGGATCCACTCGCGCCACCATCCCGGATGCTTAAGAGCATCCGGGATGGGGAACCTCTACTTTAACGCGCAACCAGAGTGCAGATCGCTGTTCGCGGGTGGCTGACCTGGCGTTCAGAACCGCCAGTTGAACGTCACCTGCGTCTCGAACTCGAACAGTTGCGGGCCGCTGACGTTGGGGCCGATGGCCAGGCCGATGGTCGAGTCGCTCTGCAGCACGATGTTGGCGCCGAACATCAGCACCACCGAATCGACGAAGTCCGCGCGATGGTTGAGCGGCACGTTGACGTGGACTTCGGCGGTCGGCGCGACAGCCTGCACCATGCCGTCCCCCAGGTCGAACCAGTAGCCGACGCCGACGTCGTTGAACAGGATCGTCACGTCGCCGGAGTCGGTCGGCACCAGCAGCGACGAGAACCCGTGCACGTAAGTGTTCCCCCACACCTGGCCGTAGCCGAGAAACGGCTGCAGCGTGGTCGAGTGGATCTCTTCGCCGGTCACATCGTTGAAGAGGTCGGCGTTGGGACCAGTGGGGACGCCCACCACCATGCCGGTGGAGAAGACCGTGTCGGGAGTCTGGATCAGGGCCAGCTTACCGATCAGGATCAGGTCGCCGACGGCCGAGGTCTCGACCCCCGGCGGAAAGATGGCGGGAGTCGGCCCCTCGAAGTTGACCTGAAAGAACGGCAGCCGCACCCCCAGCGAGGCGTTGCCGTCGAAGATCGACTTCTCGATGCCGATCGTCTCGCGGTTGATGTGGTCCCAGAACCCGTGGACGTCGTGGTAGTAGTTCCAGTTGAAGTAGACGCGGTCGGCGATCCAGGGGCTGTCGTTCTCGGCGATCTTCTCCGCCCCGCGCGACGAGGGGATGCCGTCGGGGTAAGACTGCCGCGCATCCCCGAACATGGCGGGGACGAAGGGGAGACCGCCGCTCCGCTGCCCGCCGCCGACGAAGTCCTGCGCCCGCGCCGCGTTCTGAGCCGCGCCCACGCCCAGCCACAACGCGGCAACTGCGAGGCAGATACGGCACACGGGGTGATTCCTTGAGAAAATCGCAGGGATCAATTTGTATCCGCCGCCCCACCCCATGGACTTGAGACCCATTGCCGAATCTGCCCCCGCCACGCAAGTTCTGCCGTCTCACAAGTTCAAACAGGGCAATTGCGGTGGACGGGGTAAGGTAGCCAAGGCCGGGGTGGCTGTGGCGCGGACGCTTGGCCAACTCATTCCCCTTCCGCATACGCTTGCACATCGCCGGTGTCTTCATCAATCGAGACGTGGACGACGTTGGGCTGGCAGCAGACGGGGCAGTCTTCGACGAACTGCTGGGTCGCGCCGGCGGACGGGTCGATGGGGATCACGACTTCCTCGCCGCAGCCGTCGCAGAGATAGGTGGCTTCGTCCTGCATCAATGAGGTCTCCGCCGTGCCGGGAGGCGAACAGGGTCACGCATGCGAGAATGACAGATTCGGTTCGTCCGTCAACACGCGGTTTGGGCGTTCTCTACAGGTCAACCACGTTACCATGTTGACGGCCGAAAGGGCTTGAATTGACTGATGCACATCAGTATATTAGGCTCACGCCCGAACAGTAGTGTTTTACCGGTAGCACGCACCCAAAGCCAGGAAACCGATGGCCAATCGACGCTCTTCCGATCGATCTGAAATGACCGCCCGCCAACGGCAGATTTACGAGTTTTTGAAGGATCTGATCCGCAATCGCGGCTACGGCCCGACGGTGCGGGAGATCGGCGACTATTTCGGGATCAGCAGTCCCAACGGAGTGATGTGTCACCTGCGGGCGCTGCAGAAAAAGGGCCTGATCACCCGCGAAGACCGCATATCGCGAGCGATTCAAATGACGGACCAAAACGCACTGAAACGGACGGCCCTGCACCTTGCGGGAACCGTGGCGGCGGGCAACCCCCTGCTGGCCGAAGAAACCGACGAAATGATCGATTTCGGCTCCCTCTTTAACGACAAGCACGAGCAGTTCTGCTTGAGAGTGACCGGCGAGTCGATGATAGAGGATCACATCGCCGACGGCGATTTCGTCGTGATTCGTAAGCAAGACACAGCACGCGACGGCGAAATCGTCGTGGCGCTGGTCGACAAGAGCGACGCGACGCTCAAACGGTTCTATCGCGAGAAAGACCGCTTCCGCCTCGAGCCCTCCAACAGCAAGATGAAGCCGATCTACGCACAGGACGTGCAGATTCTCGGCGTGCTGGTGGGTGTCATCCGCACGTATTGATCCGACTTCGCTTCGATCGCATCCATGCCGGGATCTCCGGTGGTCCGGCCAGGAGAGGGCGGAAAGTAGAATTCCTGTCCCCCGCGCTGTAGCATCGCCCCGGAAATGTCGGCGTCCCAATTCGGATAAAGCCCCATTCATTGGCGGCCGGGGTTGAAGTAACACGGCTTCGTTTGGTCAATGGAATGCGTGCCGCGATAGTGAACCCGGGCAGCACGCTGCCTGCAACCGCGAGAATGGCCCTGTATCCATTCTCCTCGAAACTTGGAGACCTCTACTTATGAGTATGAAATTCGCAGTGGCATCGCTGATTGTCGCGAGCGGGCTGATGACGGCCGTGGCTGACGATCAGCCGACCCAAAACCAGAATCGGCGCGGCCAACCCCGCGCTGTGGCGGACGATTTTGACAATCCCTCGGGGATCGCCATCCATCCCGAGACCGGCAACATCTTCGTCGCCGAGCGTCGGGGCGTGTTTCGGCTCTATCGCACCGAAAGCATGCGCGGCTGGCAGCGGAGTGAAGAGATCGGTGGCTACTCGACCGACATCTACGGCAAGGGGCCGATGTACAACATCGGACCGCTCGGCGTGGCGTTCGTGGACGACCATCACCTTATGGTGGGGGACGGCAGCCGGATCGACGGCGAGGAACTGCTCCGCATGTACGACATCGAAGAAGCTCCGCTCACGACGCCGATGGCGGAAGGGGATGCTGAGATCACGTTAGGTCCGATCACTGCCGGCGAGTTTACCGAGAAGGGTGAAGGTAACTTCTATGGCATCGCGGTATCAGACAATGCGATCTACGTCACTTGCAACGGGGACGACACCAAGGGCTGGATCGCGCGAGCCACCTTCACGGATGCCCACGAGATCGAGCCGTTGACCCCGTTCATCGCGACGAAGGAAGCGGTCGAGGTTGATGCTCCCATCGCCATCACGCTGAATGGTGAAGGCAACCTCGTCGTCGGCCAGGGAGGCGAAGTCAATGTCCCGAGCGACAGCTTGCTCACGATCTACAGTGCCGAATCGGGCGAACTGCTGGCGAGCTACGAGACCGGTCTCAACGACATTACGGGTCTGGCCTATGACGCAGAGGGTCGCCTCTTTGCCGTGGACTACGCCTGGGTCGATCCGACACAGGGAGGCCTCTTCGAGTTGACGATCGACGGCGACTACTGTGTAGCCCGCAAGGTGATCTCCCTCGACAAGCCGACTGCGTTGGCGTTCGAGGAGGACGGCGATCTTTACGTCACCGTCTTCGGCACCGCCGAGGAAGGGAGCGACGAGTTGCCGGGCGAGCTGTGGCGAATCCCGCAGCAGCGGCTGAGTGAGACAGCCGAGTAGAGCGGCCAGATACGAAATGATGCCGAGACCGGAGCGAATCGATATTCGCCCCGGTCTCTTTTTGTTTCCACTGGACCTTGCGGGTTGGTGAAGACGGGGGGTCTGGGAAACCAAGGCCCCCTGGGGGAGATAATTGCCTTGCCGGTTTTCGCAGGCCCCATTGCACCCCTGATTACGTCAACACGTAGCGGTTATGCCGTCGATGACAGTTCTACGGACCATGCGGTTGGGAGCGGTCGTATCAATGAATTCGCTCAACATGACCGGTACTGGTCGGGGGTTGTTGCTCGGGGCCTTCAGAAATCACTCACGGACGCAAGCTCGATGGACAGTTCAGGGCGTCAGCGAACCTCGCGAGACAATCGGCCTGTGAGATCCGGGCGGCCGAGCAAGCCGTGCATCTGGCTCTGCCTGATGGCGGTCTGCGCTCAAAGCCTCGGCTGTGTGGGGCCTAACCCGAAGTTCAACTACATCGGCTCTCCCGATAACCGTTACTACAAAGCTCACGCGACGCAGGTCGACTATCCCGCGATGGTCACGTCGACGCCGGACGAAGTCACCTTTTCGCAGCCTCCGCGGACTGTCGCAACCGCAGACGCTCCGGAGGAATCGGAACGCCGCGAGATCTCGTTGTCTGATGCGATCTTTATCGCGATGCAGGAAAGCGACATCATTCGCAGCGGCGGACAGTTCCTGTCTCGCGGCAACGGGGTCTACACCGGGAACGTCAACTCGGTGTACGACATGGCGATCGAGGAAAGCGGCGTCCTGTTCGGAGGCCGCAGCGTCGAGGCGGCCCTCGCTTCGTTCGACACCACGTTCACCACAACGATGCTCTGGGGGCGCGACGAGCGTTACAACAACAGCGCCGCGGCGCCCGGTTCTTCGACCAACAACGAAACCGCGGCGTTCGACTCGAGGTTGTCGAAGACGTTCGCCAACGGCGGCGTGGTGTCGTTCGGTCACGACATCGACTACCTGGGCACGAATGTGCCGGGAACTCTGTTTCCTTCCAGCTATCGCGGCGGAATCAACGCGGCGTTTCGGCAACCATTGCTGGCCGGTGCCGGTGTCGAGTACACGCGGGTCGCCGGGCCGATCGGACAGAGCTTCGGCGGCATCAGCGGTGTGTCGCAAGGCGTGATCGTGGCGCGCATCAACAGCGACATCGAATTGGCGAACTTCGAGGCCAGCGTGCGAAACCTCGTGAAGGACGTCGAGGACGCCTACTGGGATCTCTATCTCGCCTACCGGAACTTCGATAACGCCAAGACGACCTACGCAGGCACGCAGGAGACCTGGGAAAATACCAACATTCGCTGGAATGCAGGGGAAGTGTCGGAGATCGACGAATCCCAGGCAAGGGATCAGTTGTTCGCGACCGAGGCCGCCGTCCGCAATACGCATTCGGCGATCCTGCAGGCCGAGACACGATTGCGAGTGCTGATTGGACTGCCTCCATCGGACGGCACCATTCTGGTTCCCGTCGAACAGCCAATTACCGCGAGAATCAACTACGACTGGTACGACTATCTGGCGACCGCGCTCATGAACCGTGTCGAATTGCGGGCGCAGACCTGGAACATTCGCAGTCTGGAGCTGCAGCTTGAGGCGGCCCGCAGCCTGACTTTGCCGCGACTCGATCTCGTCGCCGGCTATCATGTGAATGGATTCGGCGATGATCTGCTGGGATACGATGATGATGACGGAGTCACCACGCAGGGTCTCGACAACATGTATGAGACCATTTCGCAGGGAGACCAGACTGGCTGGGATCTCGGCGTCGAGTTCAACTGGCCGATAGGTTTCCGCCTGGCCCATACTCAGGTTCGCAACTATGAGTTCCGACTGCTCAAGGCAAGGCGAGTCCTCGAAGAGGCGCAGATCGAAATCAGCCATGAAATGGCCTCAGCCGTGCAGGAACTCGACCGCGCCTACGCCGCCGCGACCGCCAACCTCAATCGGTATGAAGCCGCTTCGCGGAACGAAGAAGTAGTGCGCATCAAGGACGTAGCGGGCGCGGCGATTGACGTCGACGAATACCTGCGCGCCCAAATCCGCAGGGCCGATGCCGAACGCGCGTATTTCGAAAGCGTCGTCGACTACAACAAGGCCATCGCCAACCTCGAATTCCGTAAGGGCACGACGCTGAGATATGCGAACGTGCAGTTGATGGAAGGACCGTGGGTGGCACCCGCTTACGACAATGCAGAACATCGCTCGGAGCATCGGGCGTATGCGTGGAATGCTCCGTGGCTGCATGCCGAACCACAACCGATGACGTCGGGCGGTCCGGTCGGGGGGATCAACTTCATGAAGCCGCTGGAACCGACCGACGACGAGTTGCCGGTGTCCGACGAACCACAAGCGGCATCGCCTTTCGGTCCAGGGTTCCGCCCCTTCGACGACGGCCAACGACAATCGACCGAAGACGATGACTCCGGACGTGCCGCCGTCGAAGCGATTGATATCACAGTCGCCCCTGGTAGCAACGGCAAGCCAGAGTAAGACGGCTACCATTTATGCGCTGCCTTCCGGGGCGAGTTCTTCATGCATGTCGCTCGACCCGTCGAGTTGTCCTTCCCAGATCTTGCGAACCAGCGCGAGCTTTCTCAGCACCGAGCGTTCGCAGAGTTCGAGTTGTGCGGCGATTTCCGGGATGTCATAGCCGGCGATGCGCAAATCTGCGATCTGCTTGAGATCATCACGGCCCAGCGACTGCATGAGTCGTTCGTGTTCTTCCCGCATCACCGCGATGAACTCGGGTGTCGGCGCGGTCCCGATGAGGTTCTCCAGCGAGAAGCCCTCGAGCGGCCCCCCCTTGAGATCCGACTCGTGGCGCACCTTGCCTTCGCCGCGCTTCTGGCGAGTTTCTCCGCGAATGTAGTTGGCCGCTTTCTGACGCGTGATCGCCAACAGCAGCCACCACAATTCGTCGCGATTCTTCAGTTCGCTGAAGCGGCCTTCTTCCCCTCCGCGGCAGATGGAACGAAATACGCTGTTCGCGACATCCTCTTCGTCGGCCATCCCCTTGGGGACGCCCTGCAGCATGCCGCGCGCGACTTCGACGAGGTCCGAATAGTAGCGATTCCAGAGGCTCTCGGCGGCTGCGTTGCGATTAGTCTGCAGACTTCGCATCAAGTGAATGACGGAGTCCTCGCCACGATCCCGGGGACTGTTGTCGCCGACCGGCAGAGTGTCGTCCAGGTTCATTGAGGGGAATGAGGGCGCGGAGATGATGCGGCCCGAGAACAGGATAACTGTTCCCGTGTGCACTGCGTAGCGATCGCAGGCTGAGCTTCGCAGTGACGCGTCATCTTTGCACGATAGCGGCACGACGCCTGGCGTCACTGATTGACGACAATCTGGTTGTCGACGCGGCGCACACCGGGCTCGAAGCCTAGATACGTCTCCGCCAGCCGGCTGGCGTCTAACGACGAAGCAACTCCCGAAAGCGTGAGTACGCCGTCGCCATCAAGCGAATAACTCAGTCCCGCCACATCGAACTGATGCTCCGCCAATTGCGTATCGATTCGCGTCTGCACAACAGTCGGTGAAACCACTTCATAGTTAAAGGCAATTCTCGTAACCGGCCGCAGCCGCTCGGCTCGCGATCGACTCGACGATGTGGTCGAGCGACCCTGCGACTGCCCTTCGCCTCGATTTCCCAATCCTTGCAAGCCCTGTCGATTCTGCATCGACTCCTGCCCAGTCGCAGTCTGCTCCACACCGACGAACGTTCCGCTCTGGCCCACTCCGACGAACTCCTGATTCATCGCAGCCTCACCGGCTTGTCCGAATTGGGTGAACTCTGGGCCGCCGAGTTCACCGGTTCCAAAAGTGGCACCCGATCCCCCTCCGCCGCCAGATCCTCCGCCACTCAGGCTCTGCTGGATGCCCGAGGCTGCTGATCCGCCGCCACTCGAACCCGATGTTCCTCCTGAACCGGAGGAACTGGATCCGCTCGAACTGGGAAACAGGCTCGAAGACTGTGCCGCAACGATCCCGGGGAAGAGCAGCACGATCGCGATGATGAACAGGTTTCTCATATCACCACCCCGGATAGAAAACGCAATATGCCCGAAGAATTCATCGACCAATTGGAGTTGCCTCGCACCCGCAGATTGTCCGCTCACATGGTTGCCGAAGCAAGCCATTTCCGATTTAACGGTTTTTTGGCTTCTCCAGACCGGTCAAAAGGTCGAGATTGCAGAAACTCCCCCTGCACCGCCGGAAACGAACCGGCGACTCAAGCGTCTGCAATTCCGTAATCGTCAGACGATTTGGGCGTCGACGACCTGGATCAGCAGTTGATTGTGGACGGTTTCGACACCCGAAACTCGTCGGATGATGGCGGCGATGTCGGGAACCTCATCGGCCACCTGCATCACGCCTTGCAAACAGACGCCGTCGTCTGTGCGGCGAACGACCAGTGAAGTGAAATGCATGTCCGGTCGAGCGAGAAGCGCCGAACGGATTTGCCCTTCCACTTCGTGAGGGGCACAGACGGGGATGTCCCAATTCCAATCACTGTTCGCGGGAACCGGGTCGTCCCACTCGGTGGTGGAATTAGGGGTCTCGACTGGGCGAGAAAGGCGGTTCATCCTTGTCCTCCTTGTGCGCTGGGGGAGTCAGAACTTTCAAATCGCGGGCCGGCTAAGGGTCAATACCGACTGCCTTCACGATTCGCCATGGACGTCGATTATTTCCGATGAATTCAGCAATTCAAGCAAAACCCGGACCAACAAGCGATTATTCGTGGATCCGCGAAACGCATCGAAATCCGACGCTCTGATCGTTGGATGGGACGCGGTACAATTGAACCTGAGCGCGCGAACTCGCGAAGTCGGTGGCCCAGTGCACACTCCCGTTGGTAAATGGAATTGTCCGTCGAATCACCACTGCTCGACGCTTGTGACGCGCCAGATTCGTCCGCGCCTGTAGCATCAACGCATTCCTTCGACGACCTGGCCGCCAGATTAGCCGAGGAAACCAACTGCTCCCTCGATGCCGCTCGCCAGGCGGTGGAATACATCGCCGCCGAGGATGCAGCGATCGGCGTCGTCCCCACACAGACACAGGTGGTCTTCGAAAGGTTCTTTGATGAATCGGGCGGAATGCAGTTGGTCGTGCATGCACCGTTCGGCGGCCGCATCAACCGCGCCTGGGGTTTGGCGATGCGCAAGCGGTTCTGCCGTTCGTTCGATTTCGAACTGCAGGCGACCGCCGATGATGACGGATTCATTCTCTCTCTCGGACCGCAGCACAGTTTTCCGATCGAAGCCCTGTTCTCGATGCTGAGGCCCGACAACTGCCTCAATCTGCTGGAGCAGGCGATCATTGCGGTGCCGATGTTTCATCTGCGCTGGAGATGGAACGCCACGCGCTCGCTGCAGGTCGATCGTCAACGCAATGGCAAGAAGGTGCCGCCGGCCTTGCAGCGGTTTCGCAGCGAAGATCTGCTGACGGCTGTGTTCCCCAAGCTCACGGGCTGCCAGGAGGAGCATGCAGGCGATCATGTCATTCCCGACCACCCGCTCGTGCGGCAGACGATGCACGACTGCCTGCACGAGGCTCTCGACATTGATGGGCTGATCGACGTGCTGCAGCGCATCGAACGCGGCGAGATCCAGCTTATCGCCCGCGACACTCGCGAGCCTTCGCCATTCGCGTATGAACTGCTCAATGCCAACCCGTATGCGTTCCTGGATGGCGGCGAGATTCAAGAGCGACGGGCGCGAATGGCCACCACGCGGCGATCATTTGGCGTCGAATCTGTACGCGATCTGGGCAGGCTCAGTCCTGAGGCGATGCAGCAAGTAGTGATCGAATCGCAGCCGCTGGTTCGCAATGCGGATGAGCTGCACGATGTGCTCTTGTCGCGGATCTTCGTCCCCACCGTAGGACGGCCTTCCTTGGCCGTTTTGAGCAAGCGAAAACACGCGGACGGCCTGGGAAGGCCGTCCTACGAACTCTTCCTCGCGCAGCCGGAATGGACGCCGTTCTTCCATGACCTCGTCCAGGAAGGACGCGCCACGTTGATCGAAACGCCGCAGGGTCTCACAGGCTGGGTGGCGACCGAGCGCGTCCCCGCCGTGAGGTCGCTGTATGCCGGTGTGCAGCTTCGTCCCGAAGTCGAAGTCCCGCTTAGTGTCGAACAAACATGGGACGCTATCGACGCCCGTCTCGCCGTACTTCGCGGCTTGTTGGAAATTTGCGGTCCGGTCACATCTCCTGATGTCGCGGGAGTGACAGGCTTCACGTTGACGCAGGTGTCGGCGGGCCTCGAAGCTCTGGAAGGCGAAGGAGTCGTGCTACGCGGGCGATTCCGCAACTGGGACGCGCTCGACAACGATCAGCCGCTGTCGGCCGATGAGAATGCGGAATGGTGCCATCGCCGGTTGCTCTCGCGAATTCATCGGCTCACAGTGGCCGGCTTGAGGCGGGAAATTGAACCGGTCGAGATCGCCGACTTCGTCGCGTTTGTTTGTCAGTACCAGGGGATCACCGCGGACGAACGCCGACGCGGATCAAACGGTCTGCACGAAGTGATCTCGCAGCTACAAGGAATCGACATTCCCGCGATCGCATTGGAACGAGACATCCTGCCGGCCCGCGTCGAAGGCTATCGCCGCGAATGGCTGGATGAACTCTGCCTGAACGGCGAAGTCGGCTGGGGCCGGCTCTATCCGCCGGGACGCGATCCGGAAAAGAGCCGATCGATTGCCAGCATCACCCGCATCGTGCCGATCTCGCTGTTTCTGAGAGAAGACATTGGCTGGCTGCGCGATGCTTCCAGATCGATTACGGTCGAGACACTCACCAGCACTGCCCGCGACGTGCTCGACTTGCTTAATGCCAACGGGGCAATGTTCGCGACCGACATTGCGGCAAAGTTGGAATTGCTGCCGACGCATCTGGACGAAGCCTTGGGTGAACTGGTGGCGCGCGGTTTCGTGACGGCCGACGGTTTCGCCGGACTGAGAAATCTGATCTGCGAGTCAGCCGAGCAGCGGTCACATGCGAATGGGCGTGGATCGCGACATACTCCCAGGCTCATTCGACATCGTCGTTCGCCGAACCAGATCGGGCGCTGGTCGGTCTGGAGAGATCAAGCGAGTGCGACCCCTTCTCCAGAAGACCCGCAGCGTCGTCGCCAAGCGGTCGAGCAATGGGCCTGGCAACTGCTACGCAGGTGGGGCGTCATCTTCAAGGATCTGTTGCAGAAGGAACCCGGCGCGCCGCAGTGGTGGGAACTGGTGCAGGTCTATCGCAAGCTGGAGGCCCGTGGCGAAATTCGCGGCGGGCGATTCGTGCGCGGAGTCGCCGGCGAGCAATTCGCCGTCGGCGAGACCGTATCCGCCTTGCGTCGGATGCGAAACGAACGTGAGACATCGACTCGCCCTCGGGCCGAGGAATACGTGGAAGCGACACCGGTCCAGGTTCAGGAACAACCCGATGGGGAGTCGCAGCAGCCAGGCCCACAATCGTTCGTCATCCTCTCTGCCAGCGATCCGCTGAACCTGACGGGCATTCTGGATGAATCACCGCGCATTACGGCCATCGCAGGCAATCGCGTGGTATTGCATCAGGGCCGGTTCGTTGCCGCCTGGGAAGGTCGCGCATGGACGTTTACGGACGGATGTCCGGTCGGAATCCGACAACGGCTGTTGCAGTCGACGCCGCAGCCTTCGGAAGCGACAGCTCTGGCGCAGATTCATCCCACATAGCGACAACCGCGAATTACAAATCGGCGGCGGAGTTGTCAGGGCGCAACCGGACTTGTCATGATGATTGCCGCAGTCCCGAATCCAAGACATCAAGCCAGGCATCACGCACACCTTAGCACACAGAAGGTCGAACTCATGCATAAGACACCTCGTCAAGGCCACGGAGCGAGAATCCTGTCGATCATTGCTGCGTGCGGAGTGCTGTCAGTGATGGCAGTGGCCGCGTGCGCCTGGGACGATAACGTCACATATGCGACGGTCGAGGAAGCGGCCGACGACGAGGACTTCGCATTCCAGGGTGAGTACTCCGGCGAAGTCGGCGTGCAGGTGATCGCGCTCGGCGACGGACAGTTTCGCGCCATCACCTATCCGGGCGGATTGCCGGGAGCGGGCGCGAGGATCGAAGAACAATCGGTCTTCGAAGGTGATCGCGACTCGGTTCAATCGATGTTGGAGCAACTCAAACTCGAGCGAGTTGAACGCGTCAGCGATACCATGGGACTTGAAGCCCCCGAAGGAGCGATCGTGCTGTTCGACGGCACGCAGGAGACGCTGGACGCCCACTGGCACGACGGCGCTCGTATGACGGACGACGGCCTCTTGATCGCGGGCGCGAACACCACCGACTTGATGGAAGACTTCACGCTCCATCTCGAATTCCTGCTGCCCTACATGCCCAAGGCCCGCGGCCAGGGACGTGCCAACAGCGGCATGTATCTGCAGGGCCGCTACGAGGTACAAGTTCTCGATTCCTTCGGACTCGAAGGACTCGACAACGAATGCGGCGGCATCTATTCGATCTCAAAGCCGGACGTAAACATGTGCCTGCCGCCGCTCCTGTGGCAAACTTATGACGTCGAGTTCACGGCCGCCCGTTTCGACAGCGCCGGAAACAAGACGAGCGACGCCCATACCGTCATTCGTCTCAACGGCGTGGTGATTCACGACCGCGACCTGTCGCATATGACGCCGGGGGGTCCGCTCGACTCGGAATCAGGGGAGCCGGGACCGCTCTATCTGCAGGATCACGGCAACCCGGTGCGGTTCCGCAACATTTGGGTATTGGCGGACTGAGCGCGGACGCGTGAACCGCACAGGGCAACTTTCGTGATGGACCTTCATTTTTACGGATCAAACGGAGTCAACTGAAATGTCAACTGGATTGAAGGAGCTCGTGTTTCTCGGAGCGCTGGGGTTTGTGATCGTTGCGGTCGGGTGCAGCGGAGATGAAGGCACCGATACCGAGACTGCCGATTCAACAAGCAACACCGCCGATACCGACAGCCACACCGACGACCACCCCAGCGAGGGGCCGCATCATGGGTCGCTGATCGAGTTCGGTGCTCACGAATATCACGGCGAGTTCGTGCACGATGCCGAGTCGATTACGATTTACATCCTCGACTCCGGGGTGACCGAGCAGGTGCCGATCGATGCCGAGTCGGTCACGCTCAACGTCACTCACGACGGCGCGCCGAGCGCTCATGTCTTGGCGGCCGATCCCGACGAAGGGGATCCCGAAGGGCAGTCGTCGCGGTTTGTGCTCACTGATGCGGCTGTCGTCGAGATGCTGGATACCGAAGGCACGACCGCCCGAGTTTCAGTGACAATCGACGACACGCCCTATCAGGGGAATCTCGCGCACGATCACGAAGGGCACGATCACGCCCACGATTAAGCCGTCGTGATTGCGAATCTCCGCGGCACCGCGCTCTACCGGACCGGCCAGACATGAGACGTAACGGCATCGTTTGTCTCCTGTTCTTCCTGTCCGGGGCGGCTGCGCTCGTTTACGAGATCTCCTGGTCGCGGCAGATCGGGCTGCTTTTCGGCCACACCGTGCATGCCGCGGCCGTCGTTCTGGGGAGCTACTTTGCGGGACTGGCGATCGGCTACGCCATTGGCGGTCGGTACGCGCGTCGCGTCAATCCGCTCGCCGCGTACGGCATCGTCGAGATCGTGGCCGCCGTCTGGGCGCTCTGCTTCCCGACGTTGCTGCGCGGGATCGAGTCGGCGGGCTGGCTGCCGCTGTTGACGAGTGACGATCCGAATCTACAGAGCCTGCTGCGGGGAGCGGCATGTTTCATGCTGTTGATTCCGGCCACGGCGGCGCTGGGGACGACGCTGCCGTTCATTGCCGAGCACTTCGCGCGTCAGAAACTGTCGGGGTTTCGCTGGACATCGCTGGCCTACGGTCTCAACACGCTGGGGGCGGTTGTGGGCGTGCTGTCATCGTCGCTCATCCTGCTCGTCCATGTGGGGGTGACGCGCAGCAGTTATCTGGCGGCTGCGATATCGGCGGCATGCGGCGTGGTCGCGTTGATTGTCTCACGCGGAGAGACTTGGCACGACGCGAACTCGCTGCCTGCGAGCACAGCGGTTGATATTGCGCAGCCATCTGCGCGCGGAGCATGGATCTGGACCGTGATTGCCGGCCTCTCCGGGTTCGCCACGCTGGCTCTCGAAGTGCTTTACACGCG
>JANNSB010000118.1:0-1977 GCA_031402175.1 Planctomycetaceae bacterium | reverse complement strand
TAGATCACTCGCCGGTCCTCTGTGCACCGCCGGCGCCGGACAAACTCTTCCTTCTCCAGCCGATCGATGATCCCCGTAATCGCGGGAACGACCTGAATCATTCGATCCGCGATCTCCAGACAAGGCAGCGGCTGCCCTTCACCACGCAGAATGCGCAGGACGTTGTACTGCGACGGCGTCAGCCCATACTCGCGAAACAGCCTGCCGACGCGGTTCTGAAACTGGTCGCCGGTGCGGAGGATATTGAGCAATGCCTCCTGCTCCGCCGATTCGAACGGCCGTTTTTTCTTGAGTTCGTGCTGCAAAGTTGCCATATGCTTCCTTGATTCGAGTTGTGCACAATAGGTTATATATAAACTATTTTCAGGTCAACTAATTGTTCTTGAGAAAATGGAGACTCCTGGAATCGAACACTTCCGGTTCGCGAAAGTTGACAGAGAGAACCAGCTTGCAAAAATCACTTTTCCGGCCAAAGATGCCGCCAATCATGGCCGATTCAACACCTGCCGCCGAGCCGCAAACAGGCTTCAAGAAGTACTGGCACTGGCTGCGCGTGTTTGTCGCAGTGTCAGTGATCGTCGGCGCGGGTTGGTTGCTCTACAAACAGCTCAAGAACGTCGGTGCAGAGACGATTCTCGACGGTATTCGGCACGTCCCCGTGTGGAAGATCGTACTGGCGATCGGCCTTACGGCGCTCAACTACCTGATTCTCGTCGGGTACGACTGGGCCGCCACGCGCTACGTGCAGCACCCCTTGAAACTGGGGCGCATCGCGTTCGCCTCGTTTATCTGTTACGCGATGAGCCACAACTTCGGCTGGATCATCGGCGGGCCGGCGTCGCGGTATCGGCTTTATTCAGCCGCAGGGCTGACCACGCTGGAAATCGTCAAGCTGGTGACGATTCTGGCGGTGGCCTATTGGATCGGCTTCTTCGCGCTTTCGGGGCTGGTGTTTGTCGTTTGGCCCCCCGACCTGCCCACCGAGCTGCGCATCGACCCGGATGTCTTCCAATTGCCTGAATTAAGCGCCCGCCCGCTGGGGATGGTCTTCATCCTGGCAGTCTGCCTGTACCTGGCGGCCACGGCCCTGCGCAGGGCTCCCTTCAAGCTGTTCGGACACGAGTTCAGCCTGCCTCCGTTTCGACTGTCGCTGTTTATGGTGATGATCGCCATGCTCGATATTGCGGTCGCATCGTCGGTGCTCTACGCCCTGCTGCCGCCGGAAATGAACGTGAGTATGCCAATGGCGATGAGCGTCTATCTCATGGCGATGGTCGTGGTGATCACGCTCCACATTCCGGGAGGAGTCGGCGTGTTCGAGGCCGTGGTGATCGCCCTCTTGGCCCCCGGCAATTCACCACATTTGGGAGAACTGGCCGGCGTGCTGATTGTCTACCGGGCCGTGTACTACCTGCTGCCATTGCTCACGGCGTCGCTGGCACTGGTCGGGCACGAGATCTGGACGCTACGGAAGAAACCTGTGTAATCGAACCTGGTGCGTAATCTGATGTCTAAAGGAGGCTCAAGAAATCGATAGCATCGCTGAGCCATGACTGATCCGCCACACGACCATCCGAATCTCATCTATACGGTGGGGACGCAGATCGTCACGCTCCACGATCTCGTCGCGCCCAATGGCCGAATTTCGCATCCACGCGGGGCGGTGGGTGTGGTCGTCAAGTCCCCGCTTGGTTTGGGTTACCCCTACCGTGTGCGGTTTATCGATGGCATGGAAGAGTGGCTTCCTCCCAGTCAATTGACCATGCTCGCTAAGCATCAGGCCGGTGATATTGGCGATGCGAGCATCAATGTCCAACGCAGCGACCTGTTTCAGCATGTGATCTTTCAATGCATTATCGGTTCGCAGGCATACGGTTTGGCGGGCGGTGATTCAGACATCGACCGGCGAGGAGTTTATCTCCCACCGGCCCATTTGCACTGGTCCCTGTACGGCGTGCCGGAACAACTTGAGTGTGA
>JANNSB010000117.1:0-1623 GCA_031402175.1 Planctomycetaceae bacterium | reverse complement strand
GCCACGTCTACTGGTCGTGGCAGGAAGTGCACTGCGTTCGGCTCAGCGACGGCGAGCAACTCTGGCAAGGGGGCGCGACGGGGTATCCGGGTTCGTGCATCGTGACGAGCGATGATCGGCTGGTGGTGCTGTCGGACATGGGCCACCTCATTCTGGTCGACGCCGTCGAACACTCGCCCGATGCGTACCACGAACTGGCTCGAATGCCGAATCTCTTCCCCACCGATGCCTGGCCGCATGTGGTGATGTCGGATGGACAATTGCTCATCAAGGACCGGCTGGGAAATGTGCAGTGCTACCGCGTCGGGGAGTAACTGCCGCTGCTTGCGGCAGCGTTGGTCCGCTCACTATTCTGGCCGTGAAATCATTCGGCTGAAGTCGCGCGACTTTAGTTGCCGTAGATCATCACCTGGGAGAACTGTATGAATCGCTGGCCGATTGGAGTGTTTGCTTCCGTGGATGCCGGGTTGGGGGTGCATCTCGATGTGGCCAGGGAACTGGGCATTCCCAGTGTGCAGTTGCACGCACCGCATGCGGAGTCGCGAACGCAGGCCAAGGCCGAGGCGTTTCTGTCGCGCTGCTTCGAGGCGGGCATCACCGTGACGGCCGTCTTCGGCGGATTCGATGGGGAAAGCTATGCCGACATCGACACGACCGCGAGGACGGTGGGGCTGGTTCCCGAAGCGACCAGGGCCGCACGCGCGAAAGAGATGAAGGAGATCTCCGACTTCACCAAGTTGCTCGGCTGCAACACCGTCGCTCTGCATATCGGATTTGTCCCGGTTGACCGCGCGTCGGCCAACTACGAAGGCCTGCTGGATGTGACTCGCGACCTGCTCGATCATGTTGCCGCGAACGATCAGCAACTCAATCTCGAAACGGGACAGGAGACAGCCGACCATTTACTGGAGTTCATTCACGATGTCCAGCGGCCAAATCTGTTCATCAATTTCGATCCGGCCAACATGATTCTCTACGGCACCGGCAACCCGATCGAGGCTCTCAAGAAGGTCGGCAAGTATGTGAAGAGCGTGCACTGCAAGGACGCCAAGTGGGCGGCCGAAGGGAGTCGCGGTACCGGCTGGGGGACGGAAGTGCCGCTGGGCGATGGCGACGTCGGCATGGAGACCTACCTGCGTACGCTGCTCGAACTGGGCTACGACGGCCCGCTCACGATCGAACGCGAAATCGCCCACGACCGCGAACGGCAGAAGGCCGATATCGGGCAGGCGGTGAAGTTGCTGACAGGACTTAAGCAGAAACTCGGCGTGAAGTAAAAAATGTACGTTCTTGAATTCAATGCGATTGACGCATCGGAGCCGCGTAGCGGCGTAAGCAATTAGCCGAGGGCGATAGCCGGCGATAGCCCGCGGAAAAGCGTTCGTAACAAGACTAGAGCCCCGACGGGGCGACAGCAGCCCATTCGCTGTCGCCGCATTCGCGGCTCTAGGCTGACTCCGGATCAAGATCCACGGGCTTGCGCCCTCGTTGTACCACACATCTTTGAATGATGCTGAAAGTGCCTGTTGCTGCAGAAGATGGAGCGATTGGATAGTGGCAATTGGGAAATGGCTATTCTCAGTGACAAATTGATGTGTGCGCGATAATCGACGAAAAGAGGAT
>JANNSB010000116.1:0-1857 GCA_031402175.1 Planctomycetaceae bacterium | reverse complement strand
CCATCGTGAAGCCTCCTTGCTGAAAGAGAATGGCCGCCAAACGATCCATGACGGCGCAGCATGGGGACTCTTCACGAAATGCGCGATTCAGGCAAGATCGGTAACCAACACGCCCGATGCACACCTTGAAAAGGCTGGGCGCAAGCCCATGGGAATGAATGCAGCAGGAATACGCACGAGCCGCGAAGCGGCGACAGCGCGGGGAGTTCAGTGATTGCTGTCGCCGCTTCGCGGCTTGCGTGACATCACGTTGCCTCCATTCCATGGACTGACGCCCACGGCTACTTGCTTGCGCCGCTATCACGGCTACGGAAGTCGCATCGGCGGCCGACGCGCCTGAGAATGAACATGTCGCGGAAATCGCGGTCCTTTCATCAGCCGGCGGATTTCGGCTAGGCGTCAAACGACGGCCAGTTCGTCGCAGTTCGCCCCGCGATTGGCTAGATTCCACTCAGCTAATTCATCATCCATGCTAAGGGGAACTTGAATGCAGACGCCGCTCGTTAGCGCAGTCTTTGCTTTTGGATGCTGCCTTCCCTTGTGGAGTCCCACCGCAGCGCACGCCGATCTGCCCGAGTTCGAGCCGGTCGTCGTCGACGACGCGGTCTGCGAGGTCGCCTGTTATTCCGTCGCCGTGGCCGATGTCGATGAGGACGGGCTCGACGACATCGTGGCTGTCAACGAACGGCAGGTCCTGTGGTACAAGAACCCGGACTGGACGAAGCACGTCATCATCGAGGACCAGACCGAGCGCGACAACGTCTGCATCGCCCCCTACGACATCGACGGCGACGGCCACATCGACTTCGCGCTCGGCGCGGGCTGGACGATGATCGGCACCATCCAATGGCTCTCGCGCGGCGACTCGCTCGATAAACCCTGGAACGTCCACTTCATCGCCGAGGAACCTTGGACGCATCGCATGCGGTTCGCCAACGTGCTCGGACTAGACCGGCCGCAGCTTGTCGTGTCGCCACTCAACTCCACGCAAGGGGACGGCGTGCGGCTGCTGGCCTTCACGATCCCCGACGACCCGCGCACCGACCGCTGGCCGATGAGAGTCATGGACGAGAGCCTTAACCGCATGCACAACCACTGGCACTTCGACATCAACGGCGACGAAGCCACACTCACGGCCAGCCAGGAAGGCATTCATCTCTTACGCCACGACGAAGTCGGGAGTTTCACGCGGCAACTCATCGGCAGCGGCATCGACGGCGACACGCCCGAAACATCGGGCGCCGGTGAGGTGAAGGCGGGGCAATTGGCCGACGGCCGGCGATTTATGGCCACGATCGAACCGATGCACGGGCATCAGGTTGTCGTCTACTCCACGCGTTCCGAGCAGCTCGCCCCGGGCGAACTGGCCCAGCGGCTCGTGATCGATGAATCGCTCAATCAAGGGCATGCCGTCTGGATCACCGACCTCAACGGCGAGCCGGGAGATGAAGTCATCGTCGGCCACCGCGAACCCGGCGAAGGCGAAGTGACCGGCCCGGGCATCTACATCTACGAAGCAAACGATGCCGAAGGCACTTCATGGACCAAACACATCCTCGACAACGGCGGCATCGCGGTCGAAGACCTGATCTGCAGCGATCTCGACCAGGACGGCGACGCCGACATCATCGCCGGCGGGCGATCGACGAGAAACTTGAAGGTGTATTGGAATGAAAGTGAGTAGAACCAGTTTCAATACTCCCCTCTCCTCATGAGGGGTGCAGCCGCTGATTGTTGGGAGTGAGTGGTGAAAGGAGGTACCCTCTTGGGAGTGATCCAAGTCTTTTGAGGCTGGGATCCTCGCAAGCCCAAGGAGGGTACCCCATGAACGTCGAGATTATCGTGCGGATCGATGGT